>JANQSL010000087.1 GCA_028284075.1 Candidatus Sumerlaeia bacterium
CTGCTCAAGGCTCTCCTCAAAGAACATGATGTGCAAAGCGCACTTATTTTCGTGCGCACTCGGGAGAAGGCGGAACGACTCACGGCCTCTCTCGTCAAATCGGGTCTCGAAGTAAAGTCTCTCCATGGAGATCGCCCGATGGTGGAACGACGCAGCGCGCTGGAAGCGTTTCGACGCAGCGAAACGCAGTTGCTGATCGCCACGGATCTGGCGTCCCGGGGTCTTGATATCAGTGGCATATCACACGTGATCAATTACGACATTCCCGGCACGCCGGAAGACTACATTCACCGGGCGGGGCGAACGGGACGCATGGGCCGGACGGGTGCGGCATGGACATTTATGGCAAATGGAGAACTCGTCCATATCGCCCGCATTGAGCACGTCATCGGGAAGCGCCTGACCGAATCGAAGCTGGACGGTTTTGACTATCGCAACGACAGTGAAGCGGAGGTCTCCCCTGCCCGACGAGCGAAACACAAGAGTCTTTCCTCCCGAAAAGGATCGAAAGACCTGAAGGAATCCCCCTTCACGAAATCCGGTCGTGTTCGAAAGAAGTTCGCCGTTCAAGATCCCGGTGAAGAACTAAAGAAGAAGCGAAAGAAGCGCGTGAAACTCAGGAAGCGGCTTCCACACGAAAAGTAAAACCACAAACAGCCGCGCTTCCGGCGCGGCTGTTCAAACTCTCGTCACTTTGTCTGAAACTAGACCGTCAGTACTTCATCCGCCTGCTTCACCAGATTTTCGAGGCGCTGGATGGCCTCTCTCTGGCGCTGTAACTCATCGTGAAGCTTCTCCGCCTCATCGAGCATCTCGTTTGCGATACTCAAATCACACGCGAACTGGAAAGCAACCATGGCGGCCAACTTTGCCTGGGGGGCGCTGACGGCGCGTTGCTGGAGTTTTTGAATCCGCTCCGTGACTTTCCGGGCGGCGCCCTCCACATGGGGACGCTCCTCCGGCTGAATCTCCATTCGGATTTCATGACCGGCAACGCTGACGGCAACTGTTTCAGGCGTGTCCATTGACGAGCTCCAACTGTTCAAGGGCCACCTCGGCGGCCTGGATTCGGTCGATCATCAGGGTGAGCCGTTCCCGCATCTGGCCGTCCCGCTCTTCCGCGGCCTCGATACGACTCTTAAGCTCTTGGTTTTCCGCGGCCAAAATCTCTGAGCTGCCATCTCCCCCGGAAGGAGCCGTGGCCAGTTCCTCCAGCTCTTCGATGCGCGTTCGAGCAGCTTCCAACTCGGTCATCGCTGCTTTCAGTTCTTCCTGGGCCGCAGTCAGAGCCTCGCCGGTCGCCTCCTGGTCGCTTCGAAGGCTTCCCAGCTCTTCCGCCGCCGCCCTCAACTGATCAATCTCGCCGTTCGCGTTTTCAAGATCCGCAATACGGGTCTGCGCATCGCGCAACTGAGCCGAAATGGTCTCATGATCCGCGACGGTAATGCGCAGAGTGTCATTCTCTTCCTCAAGACGACTCTTGCTGCCACGAAGATCGCGAACCTCTGAAATAAGACGGTTTAGGCGAGATTCGAGCTGATCGATAACATCCATCATGAGTGTTTAAATCCTTCAGGAATGGGAGATTTCGGGAGAACGGGAGCAGAAGGAACAACCTCGGAGGGTATCCGCACGGTTCGCGTTCTGAGGAAACAGTGTCAACAGCAATGCATAATCAGCAGAAGGGTGGGCGGGTCCAGCTTTTTCCACAGATTTGACAGAAAATTGGTGGGCTGTGAATAATAATACTCTCCATCATCCCGTTTGTGTAACCACCGTGGTCTATTTTCGAGATGCCCCTTGCACACAAATACAGCATCGTAAAGAGTCTCAATATCCAAGTCGCAGAAAATCAGTGGTTTAGTTTTTACGATGTTCGGCTCGGGGGTTGCTCTATGTGCAGCATGGAATATCAGCCCCCAAAATCCCACAAAACGAGACTACGACATGAAGGAGTTTCGGCGTTTCGCCTACAACAAACGAGGGAATCTTGTCTCAAGCGCCACGCTGGTGCTCCTCGCTGCTTCTGCCAACCCCACTGAAGCCTTTACACCCGGAAAAGACGGCAGCCTTACGGTCACAGGGACGGATGTGGTCCTGAACAGCTACTCCGCCCTCAACGCCAATCTGGCTGCGGGATCGACCGCCCTCACAGTGGCTGATGTCTCCACTCTTGGAGGCGTGGAGGCGGGTGACCTCCTGATGATCTATCAGGCACAGGGCGCCACGATCAACACATCCAACGATTTCACCTACGGCGATGTCACGAGTCTGGGTTCTTCCGGTCTCTACGAGTTCGTTTCAGTCGTGACTGTCGATACGGTCAACGACGTGATCAACTTCGAGGGTTGTTCTCTCAACTTCGGCACCTTGAACAGCTACACCACGGCGGGAAACACGCAGATTATCCGAGTTCCCCAGTATTCGAACCTGACGATTCAGGGCGGAGGATCCGTCGCTCCCCCGGCCTGGAATGGCACAAGCGGTGGTGTGGTGGTGGTTCATATCGCCAATACCGCCACGATCAATGGCACTGTCAACGCAACGGGCCGGGGTTTTCGGGGCGCACTTTCCCAGAACACATTGGAACCAAACAATATCACTGATTACATTACCACAGACCCGGACGAGGGTGCTCTCAAGGGGGAGAGCATCGCCGGCAACCTGACAACGGTTTACGGCCGCGGTGCGCCTGCCAACGGCGGCGGTGGTGGCTGCTCCCATAACGCGGCAGGTGGCGGTGGAGCAAACGGCGACAATGGAAACTCGTGGACTATTGGAAACCCCGCGGTCACCGGCGGTCAGGGCGTCATGCCTGCCAGCGGTCCGGAGGGCTTTCCACTCGGGCCAACGTACAATTGGTTGGGGGCATGGGCTCTCGATCCGGGCTATATCGCCAACGGCAATGCGCTTACAAACTCGGCCGGTGGTGGGCGCGGAGGCTATACCTTCTCCGGTAACAATGAGAATGAGTTAACTCTCGCTCCCGGGGACGGCAGCTGGGGCGGAGACAGTCGGCGCGAGGCCGGTGGACTTGGCGGCCGCCCGATGACAAACAGCACCGATAGCCGATTGTTTCTGGGCGGAGGCGGTGGCGCGGGTCATATGAACAATCGCGTCAATGTCACGGATGGAAGCGGTGGCAACGGCGGTGGTTTGGTT
>JANQSL010000092.1 GCA_028284075.1 Candidatus Sumerlaeia bacterium
ATTCCCGATCATACCCCAGCCGAGCGCGGTATCCGTTCGACGGGCAACGGCAATGGGCGAGTGGTTACGAAGCGAGGAGCGCGGAAATCAGTCGACCGCCATCCGCATATTTCAACGGACGACCTTCGGGACTGTAGTATTCATAATCGGGATCGATTCCCGCCGACCACAGGATTGTCCGGTGCAGATCAGCCGTTGTCACATGGTTTCCGCGCACTTTCGTTCCGTCGGCGCTTGTCTCGCCAATTACCGTCCCTCGTCGAAAACCTCCACCAGTCAGAAGAACCGACCACGCCGCGGGAAAATGGTCGCGACCCTCTCTGGCATTGATGTCCGGCGTGCGTCCGAACTCGCCCATGCAAACCACAAGAGTTGAATCGAGAAGGCTTCGCTCCTCCAGGTCGTCCACCAGGGCGGACATTCCCTTGTCCAGCTGTGACGACAGGTTCGCCACCCGCGTGAAGTTGTCGTCGTGCGTGTCCCATCCGTTCAGTGTGACTTCGACAAAGCGCACGCCCGCTTCCACCAGGCGCCGCGCCATCAGACAGCCTCCCCCGAATTTGGATTCGCCATAGCGCTTCTTTGCATTTGCGGATTCATCCGACAGATCAAAGGCGGCGGTCTCCTCCGACCGCATAAACGCGACGGCTTTCCTCATCGTGTCGTTGTGACCGTCCGCTTCCCGGCTCTTTCCGCCAATACGCTGTCGAAAGAACTCATCCTGTTTCAGCAGCATGTCCACACGACGATCGATGCGTGCGTCGGTGACACCACGGGCGGAGTTCAGATTCTGAATCGGACGCGACGGATCGTTGACCAGCAGCGGATCGTAGGTCAGGCCCAGAAGTCCCGCCGGCTCGCCGGGTCCGTTAATCGAAACGTTCTGTGGCAACGGAGAATCCGGCGTTCCCTTTTCGAAACCGACAATGGATCCCAGACCGGGGTACTTGACAGTGGGATTCGGCCGGAATCCCGTACGCATCAATGTTCGCGCACGCTGATGGTTTCCCTCTCCCGTTTTCATACAGCGTATCAGAGCCATTCGGTCCATTTGCTCCGCCAGACGCGGCAGATGTTCAGAAAACCGCACGCCGTTCAACGACGTCTTGATGGCGTTGAAGCTGCCGCCGGTCTTCGTGCCGGGCTTTGGATCGAATGTGTCAATTTGCGAGGGCCCGCCGTTCATCCAAAGCACAACGATGGATTTGATGGCCGGATTGTCCGGCAGGGGAGGTTCACCCGTGGCCGCGTTTGCGAAAACCGCGGAGAGCCCGGAGAGACTGTTGTTCGAAACAAGGGAGAGAATCGGTGACGCCATTGTGAAGCCAAGCACGCCGGCCACGCTGCGTCTCAGGAACGCCCGCCGGTCACAGACCGCGCGGGAATGCGCTTCGGGCGACTCCGCGCAGTCGGGACAGGGGTGAATTTGATCGGTCATGGGATGCTTTCCGTTTAGTGATTTGTAATGAATTCCGTGGAATTGACAAGTCCCCAGAGGACATCCTCAGCTACCGCCTGCAGCCCGGATTCGTTTGGCGCGTTCTCCAGCATCGCGACGACGTACTTCCGTTCCTCGTCCGCGGCCCGGCGCGAGAGAGTTGCAAGATAAAGATAGTCGACGGCTTCCTCCAGCGACTCCGTGGACTCGTCGATCCGGTCGAGAACGGAACCGTCGCGCGCCGACACCGCTTCATTCACTCCCTTGTCATTCAGGAGAAACAGTGCCCGCGGAATCGAGGTTTCAAACGCATTCATCCATTCCATCTCGTCGTTGTCGAAGGTCAGAATGAACTGGCCGATGTAACGGTCGCGGATCAGGTTGCGCAGCCGGTTCGAATCGTCCGGATCAAGATCGGCAAACGTGGCTCGCACAACGGAGTCGAGAATCTGTTCCGGTGACAGCGGGCGAACGGATGAATGTGCAAAATAGTCCGGATACTTCGCGCTGCTTTCCGTGGGGAGGCTGCTCAGTTGATAGGCCCGCGTGTTGAGGATCACACCTTCCACATGTCGGACATTCCAACCGCTGGCGATGAACTCATCCGTCAGGGCTTCCAGCACCGTTGGCATGGCGGGTTCCATTCCCACACCCCAGGCATCCACCGGCTCCAGAAAGCCCCGGCCGAAATACCGGGCCCAAAGGCGGTTGACGAAGTTTCGCGCAATCTGACGATTGTCTCCCGCGAGCATCATTTGCGGCAACTGGTCCCGCCGCGTGTCGCGAATGTCAGGCATCTCCTCCGCAAGTTCCATCATCATTGACGGATCGGCACCCGCCTTGCGCATGGCGTTGCGTTTGTCCCGCAGCTTGCGCATCTCCCGGCCGGCGGCCGCGATCTCACGCCGGTCGAGGACGATACCCTGATCGTTCACAACGCGATGAGTGGCTGCGGAACCGTCCAGATACTTCGGAAACACCACCATCTCCGGTTCCGTGTCGGGCACTTTTTTCTGCCAGCGCTTCGGCGTGTCCGTTAGCAGAATACTTTCGTAGCCGCGTCCCTCTTCGTTGCGCACAGGCCGTGCGGCCGTTGTGTCGAAAAAAGCGGCAAACTCCCAAAAGCGTTTTTGTGTCAGCGTTGGGTCATCCTTGTGATCGTGGCACTGGGCACACTGAATCTGCTGACCGAGAAATGCGCGGCTGATGGAACCCGCCATGTTTTCCGGTGAGGTTTGCCACCGCCCAAGCGGCAACACCGCACCCTCTTCCCGCAGATCTCCGCGCGCGCTGACGATCTCCCGCATGAATTCATCGTAGGGAGTGTTGGCATTGAACTGTTCGGAAACCCAGTTGCGAAAGTACGTCTTCAGGCGAATCTGAGGAACAACGTTGCGGGGCTGCTCCAGTGTTCCGACCAGGACCTTGTCCCAGGAGGCCGCCCAGTGTTCTCCACGTTCGGGGGCGGCGAGCCAGTCCTCGATGATTCGCGCCCGCTTGTCCGGAGCATCGTCTTCCACAAAGGCGATGACCTCGTCGATTGCCGGAATGATGCCGCGAAGGTCCAGTGACAGGCGCCTGAGAAACTCTTCATCACCCGCCGGTCCGGCCGGCTCGATGCCCTGCTTTGACCATTCCGCCGCGAGAAGGGTGTCGATGTCGGAAGACGTCCAGGCCGGAAGAAACGCGGGACTGAACAGGGCCGCGACGATCAATGCGGTAAAGAAACGGATTTTGAATCTGAGGGTTTGTCTCACGGGGGCGCCTCGTCGAGGGTGTCACAAATCAACAGGGAAACCTGTGCCACAAAGGCTCCGCAGCACAACTCCAGAAGCATCAGGTCTTAATTTCCCGAGATGGAATGCACGGACGTACGTTTTGGAACGCCGTGTACGATTGCCACTGGGATTCGGGCCGCATCGCGAAAGGCAAATCCTCCTCAAACTAACGCTTGAGCCCCCCGGCGTCACAAACCGCCATAGCACCCGCCATGAGCCGACAACGACGCTTTTCAAGAGATCATCTGGTTTTCACCGCCATACTTCTGGCCGGATTTGCGGCTCTGTTTTACGGTTGGCAGGTTTTCTGGTTTCTGACGGATGACGCGTTTATCGCCTTCCGCTACATCAGCAACAGTATCGACGGACTGGGTTACGTCTGGAATCCGCCGCCCTTCAAGCCTGTCGAGGGCTATACCAGTTTCCTCTGGGTGTTTGTTCTCGACGGAGTCTGGCGCCTGACCGGTATTGAACCGCCTGAAAGTTCGAATCTGCTCGCTCTCGCCTTTTCTCTGGGAACACTGACACTGTCCGCTCTTATGATGTGGAAGGTTTGTTCCGGGGAAAGGCTTCGGTCCTGGCGAAACCTCTTTGTCGCCCTCCTTGTTCTTTTCATGGTGTTCAACCGCACCTTCCTTGCATGGAGCAGCTCCGGTCTGGAAACCGGCATGTTCACATTCTTTTTTGTTTCATGGGTGTTCGTTCTGCTTTGTGTTCCACAAACCGGACCGCGGCTTGTGCTTGCGGGATTCGCGTCCGCCTTCCTTACCCTCACCCGTCCCGACGGCCTGTTATTCTGTGCGGCTCTGATGGGGATCGTTGTTGTCGAGATCCTTCGAGCGGCAAATCCTCGCGACGGTCTGCGTTGCGCGCTCGCCGCACTGCTCCCGCTTTTTCTCGTGGTCATTCACATCGCCTGGAGAAAATCCTTCTACGGTGAGTGGCTTCCCAACACCTACTACGCAAAGGTTTCCGGCGTATCACCGGCAACCGGCCTTTTGTACTTCGCCTCTTTTACCCTCGAGTATGCTCTGTGGATTCCCCTGGGAGTTCTTGCATGGCTGCTCGCGGCCAAATCGGAACCTCTTCTTCGCGCTCTGCCCTCCGTCGCGAAACCCGCAGGATTCCTGGACTGGATCAAAAGAGACGGCGTTCCCATCGCCGTTACAGGAGCCGTTCTGGGACACTTTGTTTACTATACGGTCATTGTCGGCGGCGATCATTTTGAATACCGGGTTTATAATCACCTGATTCCCTTCAGCTTTCTCGGGCTTGTCTGGATGTTGTCAAAGATCGACGCCAGACCCGCTGTTTCCACGACTGTTGCAGTGTCGCTTCTTTTGTTCTCCATCCCGATCCCGTGGACCCACTGGATGCTGACGAGGAACCTGGACACTCGCGAGTTAACCTATCGCATGAGCTACCCCGTGACTCCGGCCATGCCAGGACCGGTCAAGTGGTACGGCCGGATGTTCGATTCCGCACAGAGGTCTCTGATCAATCAGCACATTTGCATGCGCCACCAGGAACACAAGACATTCCACCTGACATACCTGGCGAAGCTTCCCACCCGCGCTCTCGGTTCGCAGATCTCCGGTGAGGAAAATCCCGTCGTCGCACTCGCATCCGTGGGTATCCCCAGCTGGGTTTTGCCCAACGTTGCCGTGATCGATGTCTTTGGACTGAACGACTACGTGATCGCGCGCACACCTCTTCCGGACAATGCACCCCGCCTGATGGCCCACAGCAGATATCCTCCCTTCGGTTATGTGGAGAGCTTTCGTCCCAACATACGGCTTGAAGACGGCAGGACCAGGATCTACGAGCGATCCACACCTTTGACCTCGGAAGACATCGCGCGCATTGAACAGTCCTGGATCGAGCGGATCGGTTCTCTCGAACCGTTTGTGCCGGAGGACAAACGACTGTGATCGATCGCATCATCAACGCCGTGGCACCGACACGCATCTGCGACGTCGGCGGCTGGACCGACACGCATTTCGCCCGTCACGGCGCCGTTTTCAACGTTGCGATCTATCCCTATGTCGAGGTGCAGCTTACCGCGCGGTCCCGCGGCGATTCCGACGAACAGCTTGTCATTTCCGCCGAAAACTACGGCGTTTCCTACTCTCTCGATCCTGAGCGCATTGTCTACGAGAAGCATCCCATTCTCGAAGCCGCCGTCAAGGTCATGGGTCTTCCCGCCGAGACCGCATTGCGCATCAACATCTTCAGCTACGCTCCGCCGGGAGCCTCCATGGGCACCTCGGCTGCAGTGTCCGTGGCGCTTGTCGGAGCCCTCGATGCTCTGACCGAAGGGCGGCTGACGCCTCATCAGGCCGCGCAACTGGCCCACTCCATCGAGACGAAGGAACTCGGTCTGGAGTGCGGTGTGCAGGATCAGCTCGCCAGCGCCTATGGCGGCATCAACTTCATCGAGATCACCGATTTTCCCCACTCCAGCATTTCCGGTCTCTCCGTTCCCGACAGCCTCTGGTGGGAACTGGAACAGCGTCTGTTGCTGGCCTATATTGGCAAGCCTCACGATTCCTCCGAGATTCACAAGATGGTCATTCGCGATCTCGGAGACAATCCGCACCGGGACTCGCGCCTGGAAGCGCTGCGGCAGCTGGCGGTGCGGGCGAAGAACGCCCTTTACGACCGCGACGTCGTGTTGCTCGGCCGTGTCTTCGACGAAAACACGGACGTCCAGCGAGCTCTGCACCCCGGTCTTGTCTGCGACGACTTCGAAAACATCATTTCCATCGCAAAAGACTTTCAGGCCACCGGCTGCAAAGTGAATGGTGCCGGAGGCGATGGCGGTTCCATTGCCATTCTCACCGACGGAGATATGGCCGGCAAACGCCGTCTGCAGCGCGCCCTGGAGGAGAAGGGCTACCAGACGTTGCCGGTTTATCTGTCGAGACGCGGTCTGCGGGTCTGGGAAAACCGCGAATAACGAATGATCGTCCGGGAGGACCGGGAAATGATCCCTCAGGGACTTCGCATCGACGCCGAATCGGGCCGGTTTGAGTTCGAAGGCTTCGCTCTCTCGAAGGAAACCACACGGAAAGAGTTCCTGAGCGCCGTCTCCGACCGCGGTGTCGAGACTCTCGGAACGTTCTATCGCGTTTTTTCCGGAGACTGGGCGGTCCTCGTGCTGTTCGATGAATCGCGCCTCTCCATGCTGCGATTCGCCATCGGCGAACCGGGCCGCACCTGGGACGATTGGACGGTGGAGCGCGAAAGGGAAAACATGAAAACGCACGAGGCTTTTCTTCAGGCGCAACTCGGCGGCCCTCCCTATGAATTTCAGTGGGGGACGATGGGCTCCGCCCACGACGAAAAGGCCGGAGATGCGAGCATTTGGGTGAGATTCGCGGAAGAGGATCAGGAGTGATTGAGCGTTTCATGGGAGGGTTGGCGGGTCGAGAGTTGAGCGGGTGCCCGTTTTGTTTCTGTTCTTCGTCTTTATCCGCGCCTTCGCCGATTCAGAGGTCTTGTGGTCCTGCGTTTTGTGACTGGTTCTTTCGGGTACTTCCGGGTCTTGCGGTGTTGCGGTGTTGCGGGTCTTGTTGTTTCATCATGGATGGTCTTGCTTTTCTTTCTTTGGCGAAGGCGCAGATAGAGATGAAGACGAAGTGTGTGGTGTGTTGCCGGTCAGGGCTGATGGGGAATTGAACCACAGGTTGGTTTGGATTTCAGGAATCCGTGGGAAATATGGAAGGAATGGGAAATTTTAATCAGAAAGGCTGTTTTGGGAGATATGGGAGATTTGGGAGATTTGGAAGGAATGGGCGGTATGGACGGGGGAAAAAGCAGAATTCGTGCTGCTGTAGACCCGGTCGTTTTCTCATCCAGAGACACTTTTCAACCTTCCTTTTTCCACTCTTTCTACCGTTTCTACTCGTTGATTGGATAGTAAGCGTAGTTGCATCGGCTTGCTGGTGGAAATCTAGCCCACGTTGGCAAAACGCCGTTTGCTAATGGAAACTTGCGAGCGGCAGCATGTTTCAAATATGCCATTGATCCCATTTGGAATACCGCGAAACCTTATCGTTGTTAATTTTCCAAAGGGTGTTGTAGCTAAACGTATCCTGAGCTGTTTTTCAACGAGGCAAGATGAAGCGGATTAGTAGGCGAAAATGGCACAAAAGGGTACAGTTAAGCCGTGAGCGAAAGTATGCTAAACGGAGACGCTCATATCAAAGGTGGCGAAAGCAGAAGAATCGGCTAAGTCAAGGTACGACAGCGTTTGGGGATCGAAGAGCGGACTGGTTGGGGAGATTTGCTAGATATGCCCATGTTCAGGCACCCAATAGACTTGAGATCGTAGAGAGTACTGAGAAAGTTGTGCATTTTATTAATCAAATCGAATCTAATCTGGCGTCCGGAACCCCGGTTTTTGTAGACCTCTCTGGTGTAAAGAGTATCGACTATGGAGCTGTGATTGTCCTATTATCCACAATGATGGAGTTCAAAACACGAGGAATTCCATTCAATGGGAATTTTCCCAAAGATACCTTGGCCTGTGCCTTGCTGATCTATAGTGGGTTTTTTGACTCGCTAGAGCGTACTTTCACTAAGAAAGAGCAGTATGATATTCATTCTCGCGAGCCTCAGGGTATATTCACCCACGCGCGGATGCGGGTGAATTCAAGGTTAAGTGCAGACCTGATCGAAGCTGCTTCAATTACGGTGTGGGGCGAGCCGAGACGATGCCAAGGCGTCCAAAGCGCCATGCTGGAGTTGATGTTAAACACAAACAACCATGCGGATCTCGACAGTCCGGGCAAAAAGCATTGGTGGGTCTCTGTATTCCACGATACAGAAAAAAAGGTGGTTAGGTTTGCTTTTGTGGATTTGGGAGTTGGAGTTTTCAAGAGTCTTGAGAGCAAAAGAATGGGCATAGCGTCGAGAAATCTAAAGGACAAATGGACTGGCTGGTTGCCAAAATGGGTTAGGCTGTTTGGTGCGGAGCCAGATGGCAACGCACAGATTCTAGAAAAGATGCTCACCGGCGAACTGCGAAAAAGCGTAACAGGAGAAGATCACCGAGGGCGAGGTTTGCCCGGGATTGCCGAACGAGCTGGAAGGAATCAGTTTTCCAACCTGCATATCGTAACTAACAATGTTCGATGCTCACTCGAAGATAATTCATTTAGTACAATGAAAGCGAATTTCAGCGGGACTCTATTCGTTTGGGAGCTAAACAAAAACAATGTCAGTATCCAATAGAACCATACTATCCGTGGCCAGCGAGTTTAGCGTTACGCCGGGTCCGAGGTTTCGTACTGAGGGAAGATTTTCTGGCGAGGAGTTTCGAGAAGACTTCTTAGTGGGAAAAATCCAAGTAGCGACGAAAAAAAAAGATCGCCTTTTAGTCGATTTAGATGGGACGGCAGGTTATGCAACTTCCTTTCTGGAAGAAGCCTTTGGGGGGCTGGTTCGCAAGGAAGGAATAAACTCAGAGTCGCTTCAGAAGATGTTGGAATTCAAGTCCGAAGAAGAACCGTATCTTATTGATGATATTTGGACATATATCAAAGATGCAGGCGCTTTCAAATAATATCGGCCGATTTTGCCTGTGTTTTTTGGTATTTGTAGCTGGCGTTTGCGTTGGCAAGATACTCTTCTTTCCTCTGGTAAGCATGGATTCCAAATTGAATCCACTACACCTTATCTCCATACTGACGACAGCCTTTGTGGGAATTTACGTTGGGGTTCTCGTTGCTCATGATAAGGATAAATATCAAACTAGGCGAGCATTGCTAATTGAAAAGATCAGGGATCTTGAGAACCGTCTTCGTGAAACAGCAACAAGAACCTCAAGGAACAGCGTACCAGTCGCCGAAGCAAGTCAACTCCTCAAGTCGGTCGGTATGTGCCTTGAGTCGATTGAGCATGCATGCGATACATACAAAATAGATATGAACCCAGTTTGCCTTGGCATAAGAGCTGAATTTTCTGAGGTGCGACTCTTGATGACAGACACTCCCAAAGTGATTAATCCGGGAACGTCTGCTCCCGACATACAGGTCATCGACGGGGAGTTTCTTTATAGCACGGCGAGGATTTATGCGATTTCACTCTGTATTTCGAAAGCCGAACAAATTGCTTTTCAACTCAAGGTTGGAATTTCGGAGAAATAAAGCTTCTCTGCGCATTCGACCAAGCTCTTGATACTTCCTTTCATCTCGTTTGCAACGTGTCGACATCGAGCTTCCGATCCCAATTGATTGAGGTGCATCCTCATTTCCCCCAAATCTTCCCGTTGCCGTCGGGGTCTGGCTGCGCGGAGAACTCCGCTCGTTTTATTGAAGAGACCCTGGCTACTGATGATTTCCGCTCTGACCTGGCCTCGCGGTAAACAACAGATTGAAACGTTTCTGGCGCATCGATCGACGCAAGAAACGGTGCGGGGGCGGAGCGGGTCGAGCACGGCTCGATGAGTGGGAAGCAGCAGGGTATTATGAAACGTGCGAGGCTCGGGTGGCCGGGAGTTTTGATGACCTTGAGCCCTCCATAACTGTCGGGCTTCTGCATAGGGGTTGGTGGTTGAGGTCTCGATGACTGTCGGGCTTCTGCATGGGGGTTGGTGGTTGAGCCCTCGATAACTGTCGGGCTGCTGCATGGGGGGTTGGTGGTTGAGTCCTCGATGACTGTCGGGCTGTTGCATGGGGAGT
>JANQSL010000093.1 GCA_028284075.1 Candidatus Sumerlaeia bacterium
GGTTTCGTACTGAACCGGAGAGAAGTCCGGCAACAAAACCTTCATGCCGTGCAGGGTCAGATTGGATGTAAATCCCTCGGCCGGTTTCACGAGTTTCGCCCAGGATGGAGAACGAACCTCGACCATGCAATCGTGACTGACTTCGAGCCGCTCTTCGCGTCTCCGCTCAGCGTCTGCAGGATCGGGAGTGGCCATCGAAAACCTTTGTCGACAGGATTTTCCACGAGTCCCCCGAATCAGGGCTCGTCGTCAAGGATCACCTCGCCGCCCCGCTTCTCATGAGTATCGAGCCCGCCGGCGGAAGGAGCGGACCCGATGACCTGATGCATCCCGGCCGCGGTTCCGTTCGCTCCCGGCGGCACAAAAAGATATGACTCGAACATGCGGTTGTAGCCCGTCCACTGCTGACCCTGATCCCTTGCTTCATCGGTCACCTGGTTGAAGCTGGCAAGATAGGCTTCCGTATAGTCCGCATAGTGAAGGATCAGAGCTTCCTTGGTCTTGGGGACAACCGGGGCACCATACTCCAGTTTTCCGTGGTGACTCAGAATCAGGTGAATGATGTGCGTGCGGTAGTGCTCCGAGAAGCCCTCCGGTTCTCTCTGAAGAGCGCGAATGGCACCGTCGATCATGCTGGCGCCGATGGAGATATGACCCAGCAGGCGTCCTTCGTCCGTGTAAACAATACTGCGCTTCCAGTTGTATTCGCGAATTTTGCCGACGTCGTGAAAAAGCGTGCCGGTAATCAGCAGATCCCGGTCATAAGGCTTGTACTGCTCGCCAAGGTGCAGGGCGGTGCGCATGACTGCAAGCGTGTGCTCCAGCAGTCCTCCGATCCAGGCCTGATGAATCCGGGCCGCCGCCGGGGCGGTGCAGAACAGATCGCGGAACCGGTCGTGCCCGAAAAATCTGTCGAGAAGACGCCGGCATTCCGTGCTTTCAACGCTTTCGATCAACTCGTCGAGCTCCGCCTCCATTGTCTCCCGGGGAATGGGGCTGACGGCGAGAAACTCCGAAACGTCCACCTTTTCATCTTCGATGCGATGGATCTGGCGAACCGTCAGCTGAACGCCGTTATTGAACTCCGAAACGTGTCCCTCGACAAAAACAAAATCGTCCGCGGCCACGCGCCCGTCGACAAGCGCTTCGTGATTGTCCCACATGACGGACTGGATGCTGCCGCTGCGGTCGCGCAGGTTCAGGAAAAAATACGGCTCACCGTTCTTCTTCGTGCGGCGCTCCACGGAGGTCAGGAGCAGCACTCCGCCAACGGAGTCGCCGGGGTGCATGTCCGCGCACTTCAGAGCCCCTTCCTGATTCGTCGCGGTTGTTGTCATACAGAATACCTCTCGGAAATTGCTCTCATTCGAACGAAAGGCGACGAGATCAGTGCCCCCCAGGCCGGTCAAGGGAAGCGTGCAATTCCTCTTTCCCGCCATGGAGGACGCTTGCAAGCGTCCTCCCGTGATGAGTCCTCCCGTCATCGAATTTCGAAACGTCACGAAGACATACCGCATCCAGCAGCGCGCCACGCCGCGCATTGGAGCATGGTTGATCGACAAACTCTTCGAGCATCTGCAGCGTGTTCCCTTCAACGCTCTCGACGATGTCAGTTTCACGGTGGAGCAGGGAGAATTCCTTGGCCTGCTGGGAACGAACGGAGCCGGAAAATCAACCACGCTCTCCCTGATTGCCGGCGTAACCCATCCAACAAAGGGAAGCGTGCGCGTCCGCGGACGGGTCGCATCGCTCCTGCAGTTGGGAATCGGTTTTCACCCGGATTTGTCGGGCATGGAAAACATCTTTTACAATGGAATCATGCTGGGTCTGACCCGGACCGAGGTCCTTGATCGCGTCGGCGCCATCATTGAGTTTTCCGGCATTGCCGACTTTGTCTACGAGCCTGTTAAGCACTATTCCTCAGGGATGTATGCAAGACTCGCCATGTCCGTGGCGTTGCATCTCGATCCGGAGATCATTCTCCTGGACGAAATTCTGGCGGCGGGCGACGCGGAATTCAGTCATCGCGCTTTTGCGAGACTCCTGGAGCTGCACGGTTCCGGAGTGACCATTGTCTCCGTCTCCCACGAGATCATGTCCTCGCGTGAACTTTGCGACCGATTGATCTGGCTCGACGAGGGAAAAATCCGCCACACCGGCGATGCGCGGGAAACCGTGCGCTGCTATCTCGATCACATCTCCCGGCTTGCCGTGCCTCGCGGACACTATTTGCACCAGGACCTGAAAGTGTCATCGGAACCGGGACATCCCGCGGTCGCGGATGTGTTTATGGAAGATGACAATGGAGAGAGAATTTCACATCTGACAACCGGAGATCCGGTGAACATCGTCTGCCGAATCGATAACCCGAAACCTCTTCGTGTCTGGCACTGTCTGCGCTGGTCGACGGGCCGGCGCCTGATGGAGGAATACAGCCCGGTTATCAATCCGGACGAAAGTGGCAGGATCGTTTATCGGATCGACGCATGGCCCTTCCTCCGGGGATATTTCCGCCTGAGCGTGGTTCTGTTACCGGCAGACAACGGCGAGGATGCGCTTCCATACGACCGGCATGAGGACATTCTGGAAATCCCCACGAAAACCGGCGAGGCGCTTCATCTGGAAGATGTTCTTATGAGTCCTGAGGTGGAGTGGTCCGTTATCCGCCACGAGGACTGACCGGAGGGACACCATGGAAATCATCCCGCGACTGAAGCCGCATCGCTTCGCGTTCGTTGTGGACGGATTGTGGTGTGTGATCGTCGGCGGGTTGGTTGTTGCAGCGATCAGCAAACTACATAGTCAGTGGAAGTTCTTACCCCTCCTCATCCTGTTGATCCTCATCTTCGTTCTTCCGTGGGCATCGACCGTTTATACGCTGCTGCGCATCCAGCCGAGAGCGATTGCACTAACAGCGCGGACGCTGCGGGAGGAACTCTCCGTGACTCCAGTCAATGTGCCGCGGTTTCTGCGACGGGGAATTCGTGGCCTCCTGATACGTTCGCTGGCACCGGCGCTGATGGGTTGGGTTATTCTGTTCGTTGTTTTTTCTGCGCCACCTCGAGATCTCGGAATGTACCTCACACTGGCTTCGATGGGACTGGCTCTGCTTCCGATCGCTGCAGCGCCCTTTGCGCTGACATGTTACATGATCGCCCGCTGCAGCAGGACTCGTGGCCGTATTACCTGGCATGTGCCAGTGCTAATCGCCGTCGCGACTGTTGCTATACAGTTACTCTTGATCGTGCTGACAATACGGGGATCATCGAGCGAATTCGCCCTCGAAGTGGGAGGATTCCTCCTGTTGGCGCCGGGCGTCGGATTGATTGTTGCCGGACGATACCCATTCTCCATCCTGGCAAGGCGATGGGTCGCACTCGACGACGGCTGACGCCGAACTGCGGTCTTGAGGCTTGCGGCCCTTTGTTGTGGCCGGTATGTTGGCGCGCCATTGATTTATGTAAACTGACAAGGGAGCCGCCTCATGGCTCTGGAGACACTCGACTGGATCATTATCGGGGCTTTCTTCGCACTGTCCCTCGCCATCGGCATTTATGCCGCACGCAAGGCCGGGCGCGACTCCGAGCAGTTCTTTCTCTCAGGCCGCTCCATGCCCTGGTGGCTGCTGGGCATATCCATGGTGGCAACGACCTTCAGTACCGACACGCCCAATCTGGTCACGGACATCGTTCGCCAGAACGGTGTCTCGGGAAACTGGGTCTGGTGGGCCTTTCTGCTGACGGGCATGTTGACCGTTTTCATCTATGCACGTCTGTGGCGGAGGTCCGGCGTCTTCACGGATCTGGAGTTCTATGAGCTGCGCTACAGCGGCAGGCCGGCGGCCATTCTTCGCGGCTTTCGCGCCCTGTATCTCGGTTTGTTTTTCAATGTGCTGACGATGGCGTCCGTTTGTGTGGCTGCGATCAAGATCGGCAGCGTCATGTTCGGATTCAGTCCGATACAGACGATCCTCATAGCAGCCGTCATCACAGTTGTCTACTCAGCCCTGGGAGGCCTGCGCGGCGTGATCCTGACGGACTTCGTGCAGTTTGCCATCGCCATGACGGGGTCTGTCCTTGCCGCCCGTTACATGGTGTCGCTTCCGGAGGTCGGCGGCCTCGACGGATTATTGACGCATGAAAACGTGAAGGACCGGCTCTCGCTGCTGCCGGACTTCAACGACAAGGGCATGGTTCTCACCGTCCTGATTATTCCACTGGCGGTTCAATGGTGGAGCGTCTGGTATCCCGGCGCGGAACCCGGCGGAGGCGGCTATGTTGCACAGCGGATGCTCGCCGCGAAGAACGAAACCCATTCGCTGGGCGCCACACTTCTGTTCAATGTCGCCTTCATCGGACTGCGCCCCTGGCCCTGGATCATTGTCGCCCTGGCCTCGCTGGTCGTCTTTCCCGATCTTGCATCGATTCAGGAACGCTTCCCGGGCCTGGACGAAGGCAAACTGGGCCATGACGTGGCGTACCCGGCAATGATGACGCTCCTGCCGGCGGGCTTGCTCGGCCTGGTCGCGGCATCGCTGATTGCCGCATTTATGTCGACCGTCTCGACGCAGCTCAACTGGGGCTCGTCCTACATCGTGAACGACTTCTGGAAGCGCTTTGTCCGGCCTGACGCATCAGAGCGTCAGCTCGTTCATGTCGGCCGCATCTCAACCGTTGTCCTGATGGTCCTCGGCGGACTCTTTGCCCTGCAGTTGCAGAACGCTTTGCAGGCGTTCGACATCCTGTTACAGGTCGGCGCAGGCACCGGACTCATTTTCATTCTGCGCTGGTTCTGGTGGCGAATTAATGCATGGGCTGAAATCACGGCCATGGTTGTTTCTTTGGCAATCGCCCTGTTGTTTTTCTATCTCAAGAAGGCAGGCGTCGCGGGATTTGCGATCGTCTGGGCCGACGGGGTTGGTGAGACGATCCCCATCGATCAGATCAAGCTGGTCTTCGGAGTCCTCGTTACAAGCTTTGTGTCGATCTTCGTGGCTCTCGCAACAAGCCCTGCGGACACTGAAACCCTCCGCGAGTTTTACCGCAAGACACGACCGGGCGGACCCGGCTGGCGGCGGGTCGTGGAAGAGGCCAGGCGCGACGGCGAAACACTCGACGATCCCGATGCGGCATGGCAGGTTCCAAAGGGAATTCTCGGAATGTTACTTGGATGCGGTGCCGTCTATTCCGCCCTGTTTGCAACCGGCATGTGGATCTATGGAAACACGATGCCGGCACTGATTCTAACGGTGGCGGCGATCGTGTGCACAGCCGTGTTAATCGTTATGTGGCGGAGCATTTCCGGAAGCGATGACCGGCGGACAACTTGATATCTTCGGCGGACCGGAGGATCCGCTGGACGCGCCATCCCCCTGCGGGCTTGAGCCGTATCGTGAAAACCCCTCCAACCTTTGGCTGGGGACCTGTTCCTGGAATCACGCCGACTGGGACGGTCACTTCTACCCCGCCGGGCTTCCGAAAACAAAACAACTGCGCTACTACGCGCGCTTCTGCAACGCCGTGGAAGTGGACTCCAGCTTCTACCGCGTGCCCGCTCGGTCAACACTCGAAAGATGGCGCGATGAAACTCCGGAAGACTTCATGTTTGCTCTCAAGGCGCCTCGAACGCTGACCCACGATGCGAACCTGATTCTTGACGATTCAACGGCCCGCGCCGACTGGACGTCATTCATTGAGAACATTGCCGCTCTCGGGGAAAAACTGGGAGCCGTGCTTCTCCAACTGGGCCCGCGAACCACCATTCTTCAATTCGATCATCTTCGCGCCGTCGCGGATTCACTCCCTCTCGAAACACGACTCGCTGTGGAGTTCCGCCACCCCTCATGGCATCATGCACAGGTCAATGGATGGCTCGCGGAGCGCGGTGCTTCCCGCGTCTGGGCCGACCACTACCTGGACCCGGAACGCCATGTCAGCGAAAACGATCGTCATGCCTTTGCGGAGACGGGATCGTTTCGTTTTATCCGTCTTTTGGGAGACACGTCAAAGAAGTACGAGAAAGGAACGGGAGAAAGACGTTTTCGGTACGGTGAGGTTCTGTTCGATCGAACGGAAGATCGTGGCAACTGGATCGATCGCATTCGCGACCAGCTCAGTTCCCGGGAAGTGTTCGCCTTCATCAACAACCACTATGAGGGCTTCTCTCTGTTCACGGCGCGGGAAATTCGCCGCACACTGACTACCTGAGCTTCTTTGGATGAATGCCGCTGCGGGAATAAGACGCCGTACTTGTCGTTTCGGCGCGCAGCCGCTCGATTGCGAAAAGCAGCCGTGCCGTTTCATTCTCCGGCAGCGAGCTGAACTCCAGACCCATCTCCACATTCGCGCAGCCCTTCGCGGACAGCTCATGGTATTGCGACCATCGGACAATGGCACGCGCCTTCAGCGGATCCTTCAAGTACGGCAACTCAATGGCAAGTTCCGCATGATGCGAACCACTGCAAAGAATTTTCCAGTCAGCCTCCGTCAGCTGCGACGACGTCAGGCGGATGCCCTGCAAAGACAAGTCCATTGCAACGGCCCGAACCGTTCTCGGTTCAAACGAGATCTCGGGATACAACAGTGTCAGCATGACGTCCGTGCAGACACTCAGACGTTCATGGCGTCGTTGTCCCGTTCCTTCATTGGCATTTCCGGATATTGATTTCATCTCGAGGAGATCATGCGCTCACGAGACCCGGGTTGACAATGAAAAATGATTTTCGCCTGAAGACTGCGCATCAAAATCCGGCTGAAATTACATCAGACGTTCCGGCTGAAACAAACCTGTCGCGTTTGTCAGGAGAAGTTTCTCCGCCAATGGAACAAGCTGGTCCTCTTCAAGCCAGCCCTCCGCCGCCAGTTCCTCCAGTGCCTGAGCAACTCCCTGACGTGCAATCGCTGCATGACCGGGAACCAGTTCAACGGGTCCGTAGTCTCCGCCAAAACAGAGAACCTTGTTCGACGGGACGGCCAGCAGGAACTCCTTCAGAAATCGGACACCGGCAATCGGATTGATTGTCCACATCCAGCACATGTCGATCCATGCGTTGGGAAAGTGTTTTGCAACCGCAATGGCTTCGTCCTGATAGGGCCATGTACAGTGCATGAACACAAACCGGGCATCGGGATGGGCCCGGCACAGTTCAGCCATGTCTCCGCCATGATGGCGAAGCCGGTGCAACACCATGCCGCCATGTCCCGCAAGATAACCTGTGTGAATCTTGACGGGCAGATGATGCTCCGTCGCCTTGTCGATACACACGTGAAAAAGATAATCCTCCAGAGGACGGCGATCATAAGACGGGAAATCGTCCTTTGCCATCATCATGCGCGTAAAGGCGCGCTCCGCATCCCCCTTCGCAACATTGTCAAAATGCAGTGAACGGCCATAGGCGCATTGATTTTTCACCGCAATCGCGCGTGGAGCATACGTCTCAAAGGCTTTGTCAACACCGGCGACGAAGTCTTCGAGAGTCCTGATCTCGATACCGAAGAGCTCCTCCAGAACCTCCGGCTTCGGATCCGTGGACAGAGCGATGAAACTGATGTCCATGAGCATCAGACCCGGCAGTTCCGTTTCCCGAAAAACCGGTGCGTCCAGAGCATTGACCTGGCAGTGGTGCAGGTTGGCGACATCTTTCAGCACGTGCCGGTAAAAGCCCGGTTTGATCAGCGCTTCAACCTCCGACTGAATCCCTTCCCAGTTGGCATCCGTGATATCCTCTTCACCAAAGAGCAGCCTGATGGCGTTGCGCGTTGCGAGGCCATGACCGGTTGTGCGCGCGTGCGGCCAGACGCGGCGAACAAGCCGCCACTTCTCACCGGGGTCGACAGTTGCCGAGAGCAGCCTTCCGACTTCGTGGTTACTCAGACCCGCCACCGCAAGATCCGAGTCCGTATACATTGAGAACAAAATCCCAATGTCCTTGAGCGCCCAGCGGTCACCACCCGCCAACCGCTCCGACTCCTCCAGCAAATGTTCGTGCGTGTCAGCGATCAGTGTTGTGTTAACAAACTTGCGAAGTTCCTCAGACATGACATTCCTCCGTGCAGGCGAGTGCGAAACTGGCGAAGGAAGACTCAACAAGGCAACGGGCTTTCCATTGCGGCATCCCATGCCGTCAGGTTGCGTGCATCACTCTCAAATCGGAGCGACAACCTCCATGATTCGCCGCATTCTCTCCCTCGTTGCGCTTTGCACCGTCAGTGTTTGTCCTGCCGCGGAACCCGTCCCGGTTCCGGCTGACTACGAACCGCCTTTCTTCCCTGACGGCAAACCATTGGAGGGTCTCGTCATCACCCTCGATCCCGGACATGGAGGCAGCAGTTTCAGCGAAGGCTATCATGGAAGCGCACGAGGCGTGAACTCACGGGTCGTCGAAGGTGATCTGAACATGCGCGTCTCGGGACTCGTGTTTCATCATCTCCGCAACGCCGGAGCGGAGGTGCACCTCACTCGCCGTGATGACCGCAAAGTCACCCTGGGCGCAACAGGCCGGGCGGAGGAACTCGGTGCGCGTCCCGCAATGGCCGAAGCAACACACTCACACCTCTTTCTGTCACTCCATCACAATGCCGCGCCACGCAAGACCGCCGACGGAGTTGTCGTGCTGATCTGGCCCACCGACAGCAACGGCAACGAGCAGCCGCTGGAAATCGCCTTTGCTGACTTGCTGCGGGAGGAGGTGGAGCGCACCGTCCACCACACGGAAGAATTCCCTCACTATCTGAACGAACATCCGCTCGTCACCGACAGCGACCTGCCCTGCGCGGTTGTGGAGTTCGGTTTTCTCTCCAACGCCGAGTTCGACGCATGGGTCAACGAACCAACGTCCCACAAAAAGGAAGCCGTTGGCGTTTACAACGCCGTGGCACGCATGTGGGCCGAGCACGGAGAGGAACTGGAGAAACTGCGAAGCAGGATTCTCGGCAGCGACGATCCACCCGCTTCAAAACCCGCGGACAAACCTGCCGGCGACGACATGTTCCCCCTCGGTGAACCGCCACGCGACATCTGGCCCTTCGACCGTCCCATCGCGAACGAATCGGAAGCGAAATGGTTTCTGCGCACATGGAGGAAGATGCGTCTGTCAGACGCGACGACTCTCTACCTGGATGTCGAATTCGACGCCAACTCCATCGGTTATCTGGTCATCCGCAACATGACCGTCCAATCGAACGTTCGACGCATTGCGGAAGCCTTCGTTCGCGATTTCAAGAAGACATTCGGTAAAGAAGTCCGAACCGAGTTCATCGACCTTCCGGCAAAGGTCCTTGGCGAGGATACCTTTGCCGTGATGGCAATTCCCATGGCCATGACATGGGCTGAACCGCGCGAAAACAGTGGTGAGATGACACAGCTTCTTCTCGGCGAACCGCTGTTCCTGCTCGATGTCACGGAAGAAAGAGACTATTATCTTGTCCAGGGCATCGATGGCTACTGGGGATGGGTGAGAGCGGATGCAGTCCGGCGGGTTGAGCGAGCGGACTTTAAAAACCTCTTCGACAGCCGGACAACCCATCGAAACGCGCGAACAACGGATAACGATGGCTTTCTTGTTCCCGCCGGTTCTCTGTTGCCGGCCGCATCAGGAGTCGAATCCGAAGAGTTCAGGACGACTCCTCAAGAAAGCGCAGGCGCGTTGGTGGCCGAAACCGCACTCCGTGAATTCCTCTATACGCCCTATAACTTCGGCGGCCGTTCTCCACTGGGCCTCGACTGCTCCGGCCTTGTCGGAGTTTCCTGGGCAACGGCGGGCGTGCAACTGCCACGCGACGCGAGTCAGCAGGCGCTTGTCGGGCGCCTCGTCGCAACACCGTGGTTCACCGATGCACTGCAGCCTGGAGACAATCTTTTCTTTATCGATGACAACGGCAAAGTCTGGCACACGGGCATCAGCCTCGGCGGTTCGCGTTTCATCCATTCATCGCTGCCGGAAGTGCAGATCAACAGCCTCGACCCCAACGACCCGCTTTACTCCGAGGGCTGGGCGAAGAGTTTTGCCTTCGCCCGGCGGCCCGCGGAGTAGGTCTTCTCCCCCATTCCTCCCTCGGATCTATTTCGCCGTGGAGAATCCGATACCCGGCCCCCACAGCGTCAGATCGCCATTGGAGACCGTGCCGTTCGTGGGATCGTAGGGGAGAACTCCGTCGCCGGTGATATGCCCCGGCAGGCCGGGCGTGCCACCGCCGGAAGGACCGGCGTCGTGATCCGCATCCGGTCCGTGACTCAGCAGATACCACTGCGACGCGCCGTTCACGCGGCCGAACATCGCAAAGTAAAACGCATCGAACTCCGGAGTCCCGGCTTCCAGACTGTGGCGTTCCGCATACTCGCGGGACGTATAGTGATAGGGAAAATACGTCTCCGTCGGTTCAAACGCATTGAAATAGGGATCGTCGAAAATCGTTGTGGTATAGGCAATGGGTGTCGTCAGCCGCTGCGTGATTTTCGTTTCATAAAACGTGCGAGCATCGGACGTCCCGAGAAGCCCCCCCTGAATGTCGTCGGGAAAGGGATAGCGGTTGGAATCGACCCGATAGGTTTCCAGCGCCGTGGCGATGGACCTCATGTCCGACATGATGCGCGAGACTTTGGCGCGGGTCTGCGCCTCGAGAAAATTGGGGACTGCAATGGCGGCGAGAATGGCAATGATGGCAACAACGATCAGAAGTTCAATCAGTGTGAAGGCATTCCTTCGGACGATCATGAGACGGCTCCTTTGCCAGGACTTCATTGTTTAGCATAAGCTACATTTGGTAG
>JANQSL010000107.1 GCA_028284075.1 Candidatus Sumerlaeia bacterium
CAGCATCTCCGCGATCACAGCCTTGGCTTTGAGACGTTGAGGGTTGTCCTCGTCCTGTTCGTTAAAGGGACACGACTGAAAAGCGATTGTTACAAGATCCGGATCCGGAGAGTTGTTCGTCTTTCTCGGCCGCATATCGTGAAGGTTAAACACGAACTCCGGCTCAAACTCCCGCTGCATTGCAACAAGAGCGCGTGCTTCCGGTGTGGCCTGACGGCGGGCATCGCGATTCAAATCGACACCCAGTGCATTCTCTCTCGTGAACAGTTCCACACCATCCGGGTTGACCATTGGAACAACAAGGAACCGACACGACTCAAGAATCCGGGAGACGACCGGATCCTCCGGCTCCGCGGCAAACCGGTGGAGGATCATCATCAGTGCAGCCGTACATTCCGGTTCGTCGCCATGCTGCCGGGCCCAAACCAGAATACGCCGACCTTCCGGACTGCCGAATACAACTGACTGGAGAGACCGGCCCTCCGGTGAATGACCAATCTCGCGCACATCCACGGGAAAAGGCGCTCTGTTTCGGAACTCACTGATTAACTCAAGCTGGTCAGAAAACCGGAAATGCTTCCAGTCTCCCTGCCATGGAGCGGCCGGATCGAGCTGCTGCCAGATTCCCTGAGTTTGAAACACCGTTTCCAAAGGCGCCACACGGATAACCCCTGTTGAACTGCAGAGCCCACAATTCCGGCGGGGCACTCCTGTGGCAACCCACAAAAGAGAAGCCCTCTCCGATGGGGAGAGGGCTTCCGGTTCGTGAGTTTTCCGACTGCTATGGCAGCTGGTGGAAGAAGGCTCCTCCCACTCGGTTCGTCGCAACGGCCTCGGGATCAAATGCTGTGTGAGGTCCTCCGCCCACGATCGTCCGGCCACTGACACCAACCGAGAAGCCGAGGTCGTCATGGTCACCGGTATCCAGTGTCAGATACTTGTCGATCTGAGTCCAGGTCGCGGCATCAAAGGAATAGAAAGCTCCTGCTGAGGGACCGTTGGCCGTGTCGTCTGAAGCGCCGGCAACGACTGTTGAGCCATCGAAATCGACCGAGTCGCCCAGATTGCTTTCCTCGGAGGCATCGCTGGCGACCATTTTGGCCACGTCCATCCAGCCAAACAGCAGCATTCTCTCGAGAGCATGGACAGCTCCGGCAGCGTCGGCGCCAGTGTCATCACCGCGGGCGCCAACAACCGCGATATCGCCGCTCAAAGCGACACTGTACCCGAACTGATCGCCTCGTGCCGCTCCCGCCGGCAGCATTTTGGCCGCACCCGGCTCAGTTATCCAGGTACCGCCGCTTCGGATAAACGAATAGACGGAGCCCGTGTTTGAACCGAAGTCATCATCGCCGGGGGCGCCCGCAATGATGCGCTGGCGATCGATGGCAACAGAAGTTCCAAAGGTATCGAAACTCGCCGCATCAAACGCCGAGAGAACTGTCGCGACCGACCAGGGATCGACCAGGTTGCATGGATCTCGTTCCCAAACAATCACCTGGCCTCTAATAACGGAGCCACCGCGCGGTGCACCTGCAACAACAGTATCTCCGAAGACATCGACATCCCAACCCACATTCGCGCTTCGTGCCGTCGTGGGGGGAGGAAGCAGCTTGGTGGGCGTTCCCCAGATACGTGATACAGGATCGCGGTCAATGACGTAAACGGCCCCCGTGTTGCTGTCCACTTCATCCTCCTGAGGAGCGCCGACAGCCGCACGGTCGCCACGGAGGGCAACCGACCATCCAAACAGGCTGGAACTTGTCCCGTCCGGAGCCACGATCTTCTGAATCTCTGTCATCGAAGACGCACTGTCACGTTCAAAGACATAGACCGATCCTGAGGACGTTCCTGCATCATCGTCCCCTGGTGCACCGATCAAAGCAGTCTCCGCGTCGGCCGCCACCGCCCAGCCGAAACGATCGGAACGGAAAGCGTCCGATGCAAACACGCGGTTACCAACCTGGGTGCCGACGACAATAAACTCGGTCTGTGCTGTGGTTGCGGAACCTCCGAAGTCATTCCCTGCACAGTCCTCGATCCAGTCCGCCGAAGGTGCCGCCCAGCCAATCTCATAGATACCGGCCACACTGACATCCAGCTCAAGAACATAGCTTGTTTCCGGCCCGGTTCCGGGGAATACGTTCAGAGTTGTCGGTCCCGGACCGTTCACGGTGATGTCCAATGGGTCCACACCCGTCACATCCTCGTTAAAGAGAACGGTAAACACCAGGGGCGAAACCGACGTAAGGCCGGTCTGAGGTGTCAGATCCAGGCCCGGTGCGGTAGCCGTGCATATTACGTCCGGCGGTGTTGCGTCGAAAACAAACGTGCACGCGGATGACGCATTGCTGGGATTTGACGAGAAATCCTCAAACGCACCGGCAAGCAGGTTAACAGATGTCAAAACGTCCGGCGCCGTTGCCTGAACCGTCAGATCCCATTCGGTGTCGAACGGCCCTGCGGTCACCGGAACCAGTGAAACAAAAGTCAAATTGGTCAAACTCAGACCAGTGGGAGGCACAACCGCCAGCTGAACAGGCTCATCGAAATCAATGCGATGAGTAACAGTATCCACCGGTGAGCATCCTCCGTCCACGGGATCGCAATCCATGGTCGGTGTGGGGGAAGTCACGTCCAGCATTCCCGCGTCCACCACTTCCGGTCCCTGACCTGATTGCAGAGAAAGATTCGGTGCACGACCGGAATTCGGGAAAATGGTTCCCGTAAAGATCGATATGTCACTGTCAACCAGGTCCATGGTATCGGAGCCGGCGGGAGCGTTGGCTTGCGTGAACTCCGTAATCCCGGGACCGGGAGGCGGAGGATCGATCGGCAGACTCACCTGAACCTGCCAGCGAAGAGCTCCTGGAATCGTTGGCGGGAACGTATACATACCACTCCCGTTGGTCGTCGTGAACTGAGTCCCAAACACTCCCGCAACATCACGCAGCACGACATTGACATTTGGAACTCCAGGCTCTCCCACATCCTGTAAGCCGTCGCCGTTGGCATCCAGCCAGACGAATCCGTCGATGGATGGAACGCGCCTGAAGAAACCCGCATCGATATCGTTTCGATTGTCGCCAATTGAAAGCGTGAAGGGATTGGTGTCCTCCACCGATTGCGAAAACTCGTTTGGAATGTCGCTGTTCAGCGTCAGAGCAACCGTCCTGAACAGAGTAAACTCATACGGTTCCGACATGGGCGGGGTCGCCGGTGGAGTGAACCGGACAAAGTAGTCTCCGGGGGTCAGGCCGGTGAACAGATAGAATCCGCCACCTGCTGTGGTATCGGAAGCAACCAACACATCTCCGGGAGAGGTTCGAAGTTCCACGGACACCCCGTCGATACCCGGCTCACCGAACTCCTGGAACCCGTTGCCGTTCAGATCTTCCCAAACGAAGTTGGAAACGCTGATGGTCGTCTCAAAGAGCACGACATCGTTCCCGTCTCCTCCCGCGTAGGTAATTGCGAGCGTTACACCGTTGAAGGCGAATTGAGTGCCTTCGGGAAATCCGGTAAACGTTCCCGTGACAGCATCGGCTCCATCGTTGTCGATGAGAACGAAGGAGTCATGCACCGCGGGGACATGGCTTCCCGAAAGCGACAACGTCGAACCGGCAAGGTCCACCGTCCCTGTCACTGCAATCTGGTCGTGACCACTGCCAGGCGTGGCGCCCTCAATTTCGAACTCATATGTTCCCACTCCCGACAGATCGCCGGTTGAAATGATTCCCGGAGACAAGCCTGGAGCAATCGTGCCGCCACCGGAGAGAGTTACCGCACCTCCAATACTGCCGCCGCCACCCAGCGTTCCGCCGGCGACGTTTGCTGAAGCGGTTGTTTGCTCGTTTACGAAGAGGGTGCCCGCCGGGACCTGCAGGATGCCGTTGTGGGTTTCAACCACACCGGAGTCCCCCAGAGTCAGCGTACCCGCCACAAGACCCAGATCACCGGTTCCTGAAACGGCGTCCTGAACGACCGAAGGAGCTCCCACGGAAAAAGTGATGTTCGAAGAGTCCAGGAAAAGGGACGAATTCATCGCCACGGCGCCGGTTGCGGTCAGCGTCACGTTTTGTAAAACATCGACCGGTCCGTTGTATGCCTGGCTTCCCGCCGTGGCGAGCGTCGTCGGACCATCGATATCTATTTGTTCCGCCGTCAGTGAAAGATCACCGGTGAGATTCAGATCCGGCAGAAGGTCGATCGTGTCTGTGTCACCCTCACCGTCGATTGTCAGTGCCGCGGCAAACCCGGCACCGAACGCATCGACATCGATCACGTCAGCCCCGTCGCCGGAATTGATTGTCAGCGAAGTCGTCGGATTGGGAAAGGTCGTAATCTCCGCGGCGTTGGAGTCCACGGTTGTCGACCCGCCACCGCCGTCCGTTACGGAGATGTTGTCCACCGCCGCACTGTAGTTAAGAGTCACATTGGCTGCGGTGACCGTTGATGTAATCGGCTCGAGGCCCGTGTATGTAATCACCGATCCGTCGAAATCAACGGAACCGTCGTTTGCGTTGGCGAAATCGAAGACAGCGTCCGTAATAGGATCGATGCTCGCCAGAACAAGCTGATCGCCGGGGTCTGTGGAGTTGTTGCCGCCACCGGAATAGAAGACCGCAGGGAACTGTGGATTCCCCGCCGCCCAGTTTGCCAACAGCGTATCATCTCCTCCGCCGGACTCGATACAGACGGAGTTCAGGCCCGCCAGTGGAATCTCCACGGTATTGGGATCGATTTGCACGGCGGCACCGACCGCGCCCAGAACATTGGCGGGATCCGTAATGCGCAGGTTCAACCCGACAATCTCGATCTGTATCGTGTCGTCCGTTTCCGCGTTTACATCGAAAACGCAAACCTGATCGCCAATGGCAACGACGCGCGTGTCGATGCCCGGAGGAGGCGGGCCAGGCGGAATCCCGCCAACGAAGATTCCATTGGTAAACGTTGGTGCATAGGCCAGGAAGTTGTGCGTTTCTAGGCCGGTGTTTCCGTCAAAGACTTTCACCTGAGGGCCGCCACCGGGACCTGCCCCCGTGATAATGTCCGCCAGTCCGTCACCGTTCACATCGCCGGTGGCCACACGGACACCGCCAGTGAAACCCGCACCGTAGGCAAGAAAGCTCGAGAGAACAGATGTGGAGTCCGGCGTTCCATCGCCTTGAAGCGTGAGATCACGCGCATCCACCACATTCACAAGCGGAGTGCTGCCCGGCCCTGCTCCCGTGATGATGTCCGCCAGTCCGTCACCGTCCACATCTCCCGCACCGACAAAAACACCACCGGAGAAAGGCGGACTGAAGGCCCGGAAACTCTCCAGCTCGGTCGATGGATTCGTTCCATCAAAGACTCGCACCTGTGTCAGGCTTCCGGACCCGGTCCCGGTGATAATGTCAGCAAGCCCATCACCATTGACGTCTCCCGCCGCCACGCGAACACCGCCGGTGAATGCCGGATCGAAAGCAAGAAAATCGAACAGGGGAGTCGTCGTGTTCGTTGCGTCGAACACCCGGACCTGAGGACCTCCGCCCGCATCCGCGCCTGTAATGATATCATCAAGACCGTCGCCGGTTACATCCCCTGCGGCCACGAAAACGCCCCCGGTAAACCCGGGGTTGAAGGCAAAAAAGTCCTCCAGCTCGATGCCGGTAACTCCGTCGAAAACCTTAACCTGAGGTCCTGCTCCGGGACCGGCTCCCGTAATGATGTCAACCACCCCGTCATTGTTCACGTCACCTGTAGCCACTCGAACGCCACCTGTGAAACCCGCGGGATATGCTGGAAAATCGAACGCCGGATCCGCACCGCCTCCACTGTTTGCCAGAAACTCAGCGACTTGTGGAGCCGCGCCACTCTCCGGACCAACCACAATGTCAAAAAGCGGATTCCGCACAGTCACCGTCGCTCCGCAAGTCGACATGTTGCCGTTGGTATCGGTTACGGTGAGCGTCACGGCATTGTCGCCCAGGTTCACCGCGGTAAACGTGTCCGGCGAAACGCCCAGGCTGGCGATGCCGACATTATCGGTACTGCCGCCATCGACATCCGCACCCGTGATGGTTACGCTGCCACTCGGTTCAAGAGGCACCAGAATGTCCTGGCAAACGGCGTTCGGCGGCGTTGTGTCCTGAGCGTGAACGTCCGTTGTGACAAGTCCGCCCGCGACAAAGCCCGCCAAAAGGAACAGGGAGCGGACCGGCGTGGTGCCGAGAGCAAATCGACTTTGCGAACTCAGTTTTTCCCGGAAACCTCTTCTGAAAAAACCTCCGCCTCCCGAGCGTCCGGATTCAAAAGAAAAAAATGCGCGCATGGCGTGAAAATCCTTTCAGCGGTATCGAGCGGCTTGCTGGCCGGAGAACGGTCCATGCGCTCAGTAACTCCGAGGGGAGAAGTCTGGTTTTAGCACTCGTAATGGAGCCATCTACGACGTTCCAGAGTTTTGGGCGCCGGGTGCGGTGCTGTCACTCAAAAACACGGGCAGTGCTCATGCCGTTTTCCAGAGACCGGAACTGCGACTCTGAACTTCCCGCTTGCATTCGATCCGCGGGCGGGTAGCCTTCCCCGCTCCCGGCCGGACCGGGGCGGAGCGTGTCATTATGATCCATTCGGATCTGCTCAAAATCCTCGTCTGTCCGGAGACCCACGCGCCGCTGGTTGTGACGGAGGACGGTTCACTCCTCTCGACAGACGGCAAGTCCCGGCGTCTCTATCGCGTCGAGGACGACATCCCGGTGCTGCTGATCGATGAATCGACGGTGCTGGACGAGGAAAAGTACGAAACAGCGCTCGCGGGAGCGCGCAATCGACCTGAAAACAAGGCGTTTTTCAAAGGACAGGCATCATGAAGACTGACACTCACCCCAAATACGGCCCGGTGATTTTCCGTGACGCATCCAACGGCAAGGAGTGGATCGGCGCATCGACCAAACTGGACGGCCCCACGGAAGAACGTGACGGCGTACAGTACAACGTCATTACTCTGGAAATCAGCGGTTACAGCCACCCGTTCTACACCGGTGAGCAGGGCCTCGTGGATACCACCGGCCGCGTCGACAAGTTCAAGAAGCGTTTCGGCGCCACGATTACGTCCCGCAAGAAGAAGACGGCCGGCGCCGAGAAGAGCTAGGCGAGCTGTCACACGATTATTACCAGCTATTCAACGCCGGTCTCTTGGGAGACCGGCGTTTCTTATAACTCCAGACGCCTCGGAAAAGCCGCGGGAAGTTCCTCCTTCAGCATTGCGTCGAACCGCTCATACAGGCTGTTGAGCTTCAACGGGCGGACGTAGCGCGGCGCGCCGCGGTCATTGATCCAGCAGTGCTCCCAGTCGGTTGTCGTCTGAATGAACCGGCGGGCAAAATCCTCCGACTCCTCCAGGCAACCGGCCAGGATCACATCGATATAGCTCTGGCACACGGGAAACTCGGAAACGGAGTATTCGATCCGGTTGGCAACGTAAACCCAGACAGAGCCACCCACCTCGAACCCGTCGATCCTCTCCGGCGGCACCAGTTCGCGCCGGTAGGCACCGCCCGTGGCCACAATTTCCCGCTCGTCGAAGGCCGGCAGTTCCTCCTCCCCCACTTGCACCAGCACTCCGGTACAACGTGCCTCCTCCCGCTCCACCACACCGACAGGTGTCGTTCCTTGTCGCACGGACCGGGCAAACCAGCCGCGGCGCAAACCACTCACCTCGACAAACAGTGAATCGCCCGTGCGGCCGCTGGCGGCACGGCTTGTGGCATTGATCAGGCTTCCGTAACCAAAGAGATAATGACGTTCCGCCACCGGGAA
>JANQSL010000111.1 GCA_028284075.1 Candidatus Sumerlaeia bacterium
AAACCACACCAAGGGTCACCCAGCGTAACGGACGCCGATCAGTGGGGACGGGGGCGTCGGCACGGCGCGTCACCACCCGCATTTTTCGGGCTAGAGAGATGACTTTCATGGGAGAAAGGCTCCCGCGGCGGGCGGGATGCTAGCTGACGGCCGCTTTGCGAGCGCCACCGGCGGGCGCTTCGCGTGCCGGTTCGGAATTTGGCCGGGCGTCTCTGGCTTCGCGCGCCGCATGGCTCTCCTGCTCGTAGGCGTTGATGATTTTCGTCAACAACGGATGCCGCACCACGTCGCCATTGTGGAAGTGCACCATGCCCACACCGTCGATCCCTTTCAGGACCCGCTGAGCGTGGACGAGCCCTGACATGTGGCCTCGGGGAAGGTCAATCTGTGTGACATCACCGGTTATGACGGCCTTGGACTCAAAGCCGAGGCGGGTCAGGAACATCTTCATTTGCTCGACGCTGGTGTTCTGACCCTCATCGAGGATGACGAAGGCGTTGTTGAGGGTTCGGCCGCGCATGAAGGCGAGGGGAGCGATTTCGATGACACCGCTTTCAAGAGCGGCGCGAATCTTCTCGGCGTCCATCATTTCGTAGAGAGCATCCCAGAGGGGCCGCACATAAGGATCGAATTTCTGAGCCAGATCACCGGGGAGAAATCCGAGACGTTCACCCGCTTCGACCGCCGGTCTGCAGAGGATGATGCGGCTGACCTCACCACTGGTCAAAGCGGCGGATGCCATGGCCATCGCGAGGTAGGTCTTGCCGGTGCCGGCCGGGCCGATGCCAAAGGTGACGGTGTTTTCGCGGATGGCGCGGACGTAACGGCGCTGAGAGCTTGTCAAGGGAGAGAGCTTGCGCCTTTTGATGGGCACGGGGATGGTATCCATGAAGACATCCCGCAGCGATTCGTCCTGAACCGCCTGCGGGACCTCCACTTCGCCGTTTCCATCGAGACCCTCAACAGGGGGCATGCCCTTGCGGGCGCGATCCGCGGCATAGCGCATCGCCTGCCGGAACTGATGGTCCGACAGACGGCCCTGGTTGCGGACGATGTCCAGAATTTCGCGGATGACCTGGGTGGTCCGCTCGACGACTTCCGGCTCACCGATGATCTTGAGGCGATTGCCTCGGATCACCAGACGCGCATCGAGGTGGGACTGAAGAGCCCGGATCTTTTCGTCGTTGTTTCCGCAGAGTTCGAGGAGTTCGTTCTGGCTGAGGGTAACGGTGTTCTCGGCCTGTGCCTGCAAATGATGCCTGCTTTCCATATGCCCCAATGAAGAGGCTGTCATTCTATCCATCCGAGAGAATTCTGTGCAAAACTCCAGCCCCCGTCAACGCGAGACAGGCTGTAAACACAACTTTCTCACGGATCTGAAGCCTCCCCGGTCCTCCGGCGTTCCTCCGCGGCGCGGTCCAGAATGTCCTGCTCACGGCGGATTTCCCGGAGGATCCAGCCCAGGGTCTGGATCTCCTTTTTTCTCGCCCGAGCGAAGACCTTGCGAACAAGCGGCAGGTCAAAGCGGCGATTGATGAGCCGCAACTCGTCGAGGATGAAGGCATTCATTTTCATGGAAACGTTGTCGAGATAGAGACTCACGACCTCCCGGAGTTTCGAGTCGTGGTCATCGTTGTTCTCGGCGGCGGCAGCCTCCACAGGGCGCGCGTAACGGAATGCGTCGTCAGACAATCCGAAGAGATCCGGCTCCATGCGGCGCACTTCTTCCCACGATGTGGGCGTCGGGAGGGGAACGACGACCTGAAAGAGAGCTTCCTCTTCGTCGTTATCGGGAAGGAAGCTGCGGAGAACACCGCCCTTGCGGAGTTTGGTGAGTGCCTGGCGCGTTTTCTTTGCGTCCATACCGAGACGGCCGGCGAGGGTATCGATGGAGATCTCAACCGTTCCGGGATCGCGATTCAATGCGCAGTCCAGCTCGACGATTTTCTTGAATACAACCCAGGCTTGGGGGGACTTGCACTTTTCGAAGAGAAAGACAGGCAGACCGCTGTGTTCGATCCACGCGGGAAAGCGAATCCAGGAGTTGTTGTGATCACGTTCGTCCAAGGCGCTGTGGGTTGCCTTTGCGGATATACCGGCCGGAGTTTCAGGCACGGAAACAACGAGCTCAGAGAAAATGCACCGTGTCTCTGCGTTGAAGACTAGTTTACGGCTCTCGCGATTTCACCGGCCATGGCGGGGCCCTGATAAACCAGTCCCGTATAGACCTGCACGATTCCCGCTCCCGCGTCGAGCTTCTCTTCGACGTCTTTGGGCGTGAAGATGCCGCCCACGCCGATAATAGGCAATTTGCCGTCAGTGTGTCTGCTGATGCGTTCGATTGTCAGGGTGCTCTTTTTTGTCAATGGCCGGCCGCTGAGACCGCCGGTTTCGTCCTTTTCACTGGAGCGAAGGCAGGGCCGGGCGGTCGTTGTGTTTGTTGCGATGATGCCGTCGACGCCCGCCTCCACGATGGTATCGATCATTGGCAGGAGGTCTTTGTCGTCGATATCGGGTGCGATCTTGACGAAGAGCGGCGGGCGCCTTGGGTAACGTCTTCCGAGGCGGTTGTCTTCGTCGACCAGTGTGCGCAGCAGGTGGTGCAGGTAGTCGCCGCCCTGCAAATCCCGGAGGCCCGGGGTGTTGGGAGAACTGATGTTGACTGCAAGGTAGTCGGCGAAAGGATAGATGCGCCGCATGACATCAACATAGTCCCGGGCGGCGTTTTCCAGGGGTGTTTCCTTCTGTTTGCCAAGGCTGACACCAAGGACTTCACGGCCACGGTTCTTGTGGAAGGCGCGGAGCCGGGGGAGAGCGGCCTCCACTCCGCAGTTCGGAAACCCCATGCGGTTAATGATGGCATGTTCCGGAGGAAGACGAAACACGCGAGGCTTTGGGTTACCGACCTGAGGGCGCGGTGTGAGGGTTCCGACCTCGACATGGCCAAAGCCCAGAAGCCAAAGCCCCATGGCGAGGCGCACATCCTTGTCAAAGCCGGCGGCGACTCCGATGGCGTTGGGAAAAATCACTCCACAGAGAGGAATCTCCCGGCGTGGAACGGCTCCCGCGATACGGCGGAGAACAGATCGTCCGGCGACAGTGGCCTGAGCGTATTCAAGCCCAAGGGCTGCCAGGTGATGAGCCCGCTCGGGATCGAGGCGCTTCAGGAGCGGAAAGAGGGCCTCGCGGTACATGATGAGAATTCCGGGGTGGTGTACGGCGCTTTGTGAGCCATTGCGGCGGAGGCGGGGCAAAATGAAAACGGCGGCCTTCAATGGCCGCCGCGAATTCCGTTTGTGACGCGAGCCGGATTATTTTCCGCCGGGCTCCGAGAGTGCCTGCGCAACCGCCACCTCGAGTTGCGGACCCCGCACCTTTTCCGCGGCAATGCGTCCCTGCCGGTCCAGGACGTACATGGTGGGAATGAACTGCACATTCATCATGTTTGCCAGTTCACCTCCCTTGTCGAAAATATGTGTCCAGGTCATGTCGCGTTTCTTGACGAAGGAAAGAAGAGCGTCTTCTTTCCGGTCCAGGCTGATGCTGACGATGTTGAGACCTTTGTCGTCGTACTCCTCATGAAGACTCACAAGGTTGGGGACTTCACGGACACAGGGTCCGCACCAGGTTGCCCAGTAGTCGACGAGCACAACGTTTCCCTCATGTGCGGCGAGGTCGAAAGACTCGCCGTAGAGGTCCGTTGTTTTCACGGAGGGGAAGGATTTGCGCTCTCCCGAGGGGATAAGCAGTGAACTCTGGCCTTCGGATGCGGCTTCTCCGGTATGGGAGCCGGCGGGTTCTTCAGAGACAGCTTTCAGATCCGCGTCCAGAGCCTGGGCCGTCTGAATTTCGCTGATCATGGTAGCAATGGCGCTTTCAGGAAGAGGAACAGCGACGGAGGCGGAGGCACCGGACTGAGCGAACTGAAGAGCACCGATTTTCTGAGCCATGGCGGCGGTTTCCGGATCCTGTGACATCATCTGCATCATGGCGGCGGCGCCGGGAAGGATTTGATTGAGGGCTGTGACCGCGCGGCCGGTGGTTTCCTCGTCGCTGAAGGACATGAGGAGGTTCAGGTTCACGGAGTCGCCCTCGCTGACACTGAGAGCGGCTGTTTGTAGGTTGCCGATTTCCTGAAGGAACGCGGGAGCACCCGGGAACATGGCAGCCTGAGGAGCCATTTGCGCGGCGGCGGCTTTGAGTTCCACGCGGTTTTCGTCGGTGAGAGATGCCGCCACAAAGACCGGCGACTTGCCGAATTTGGTGATGAGCGTGGAGAGAGGACCGCTGGTGACGGATCCCGCTTCTGCCGAGGTCATCTTTGCGAGGATGTCGGTATCCTTTGAAATGGCAACGCCACTGTCCGTCAGCTGTGCCTCGACATCGCCGGTCTCATCGAGATCGATGCGCTGCTGAACGAGATCGCGGTCGATGCCTCCGTACATCAGAAGATATTCCACATCGTCATTTTGAGCGGACGGATCCGTCATGCCGATTTCGATGGCTGACAGCTGTCCGGGAAAATCCTCGAAAAGCTCGCCACCGTATTTTTCATGCAGCATGCCGGTGAAGTAATTCTGCATTTCCGGCACTGCTTCGCGGATGGACTTCAGTTGGGGCGTGGCAAGCATCGCGTCCATGTCGAAACGCATGACCACCTGAGCGTCCGACGGCATTTGGGAGAAGGGGGCGGGTGCTTCGGCGTTCGCGGTGGAAATCAGAACCGCCGCGAAGGCAAAGCCTCCTGTTATCGCCTTGATTGCGGAGAATCGCATGAATTGTCCTTTCAGTCGTGTCGGCCGCTGCATTCCAGCCTGAAGGTGGGTACGCAATGGGTCGGCCCGCCTTCAAATGGAAAACCGGATTGAATGTTTTGTTCCCTGCCTCGAAAGAACGAAGAGTGCACGAACTGTTGGATTTAGGTGCTCAAGGAGCTGTTTTTTGCAAATCCCGGTATTTTCCCGGCTCGGGCTGTTGCACTTCACGGACTGTCCAGTCCTGACCTTTCAATGAATGGACTTTCACGCCGGTTGTGTCATTCTCGCGCACCAGCTCCAGAAATCCCAGGTCGGCGGAGGGTCTGCCTTTTCGCCGGTACATGGGGGCTCCCGCATTCAGGTAGGTGATATTCGGACGGGAAGGGCTTCGATAAATCCAGCGATAGTGATGGTGCCCGTGGAGAAAAAGGACGGGGATATCGAGTTCTCCGAGAAAGGCAAGAAGCCGGTCGCCTCCGCGGAGTTCCGTGCCCCGGTCGTGATGAAACACACCGGGGAGATCCTCTGCCGGGAAGTGGCAGACAACCCAGAGCTCGCGGGCGGTGGCGCCACGATCCGCGCGCCAGTCGCGCAGGGATTTCAAAGTTCGATCATCAAAGACGCCAAAGCAGCCAACGCCGTTTGATGTGGTTCCGTCGATTCCCGCGATCCACAGTCCGTTACCGACGTCTTCGAACCATGGCCAGGTGCCGTGAAAACACCAGTTGCCGAGATGGACGTCGAAGCTCTTCGTTCGCAGTTCCCGTTTGGTATAGCGGTCATGGTTGCCGGGTACGGCACGAATTTTCCCGGAAAGTGAGTCTTCGAGCGGCTTCAGCGCCTCAACCGCAGCCTTGAATTCCGATGGCAGCGAGGTGGTGGTGAAATCGCCGCTGAACAAAACGCGATCCGGTGAGATGCTCTCGACATGTTCGACAAGTTCGGTGGCCCGATGTTGTTGAAAAGCTCTGGATCGCTTGAGGACAAGGTTGGCAATTCCCAGCAGGCGTTTCCCCAACAGGTATCCCGGGTTGGCGGTAAAGCGCCAGAAATGCAAATCTCCGATGTGAGCCGCACGGAACATGAAACCGAGCAGGCATGAAGGAACCGGGGGTGGCAAGCGGGAGGGGAATGGAATGTTCTCGAGGACAAATCAGGGGACGTTTTCAGGGAGATCATGCGGTTCTGATCTCTTGGGAATCCTTTTGCCGCTTTCGACCGTGTTTTTCAGAAACTCGAGCCACGTCCATCTTCTGCCGTTTTTCAAAGTTTCGACGTATGCCGCCATGGTATCGCGATACAGTTGGTCGCAAACTAAAAAAGGGGACTGTGGATCGGGCAGTTCGCCCTTTAGAATCCGGTCAATGACCGCAATCTGGCGCTCGAAATACTCAATGGCTTTGTCGTGGTTGCCGGCAGCAATTTCGGTCACGCCAAGAGTCTCCAAAATGCCCGGGTCATTGGTTGCACCGATCTTTCCGGATTCGATCAGTAGAATTTCTCTGGCGGCATCATGGTCTTTGTTTTCAAGAGCACCATGGGCTGCCATGATAATAGCGACTGTTCCCGCGCGGTGTCTGTTAACCTTGTGATTTTGATAAACGACGAAGGTCAGAAAGGCGACCACCGTAACAATTACTGACATTGCTGCCAGCCTGTACCTCCTGTCCGGGAGCAGACTTTTCACGTCAAATCGCATCCGGTGTGAGCCGCGCCCGGATGCTTTCCACACGGTTCCGATTTACGCCCAGGTCGGAGTGTCCGGCGCGGGATGCAGAGCGCACGTGAATGAGAGATGCTTTCCGGTCGAGAAGGAATTCGACGTCATCGACGAAGCGGAACACCCGTGATGTGAACTCCACATGCATATAGTCGTTTTCCAGGGTGATGATTTTCGCGCGAGGCATGTCACGGATAACCTGTTCAAGACGGACCAGCGCCTCGTCCGGATCCTCATTGATTACGATCGGTTCGATGAAGTGTACGGCATCGTTTTGTTCTTCGAGGGAACAAACACAGTTTGGCGACTCAGGACAGGGGAGCAGTTTGCCGTCCAAGGGGCCCAGGTTCTGTGGCGAGCGTGAAAAGATTGAGCAGCCCACGAGAAACAGAACCACAAAAAAAAGGCCGGCCAGTATTCCGCCCAAAAAGATCATTGGTTTGCGCATGCCATGGTCGTCTCCTTCCGTCTGGCAAGCGAGAAGCCTGCCGGGGCTATTTCAAGTATCCACGAAGGGCACCGGCACGAATGCGGGACATGACCACTTTTTGAGCGAGGGCTTCATCCTTCGCGTTCACAAATCCCAACGAAATGCGGAGAGACACAAAGCTTCCGGGAAGACCGTCCATTTCCCGAAGCTTCACAGCATCCTTGTCGGTCACCACGATGTAAGCGGCGCCTGCCCTGCGACGTGCCCGCTCCCAATTCGCAACGTCCTTTTTCGTCGGCAGAGCATGATCAGGCAGTCGAATTTCGCGGACAACGCGGCCCCCGGCTCGCCCGACGGCAAGACGGACCGACGCGGGGTTGCCGACGGCACTCGCCACGAACAGGGCGTTGTCATGGAGAGCGGCGGCGCCAAGGGCTTTGCCGTCTCTCAGACGCAGGACACCGGTGGTGTCCATGCGGGTGCGGACAATGGGAACACCGGGATAGCGGGATTTCAAAAAACGTACAGCCTGGCCGGTTTGCGCCCGATCATCGCAGCGGGTCAGGACAAGGAGATGGGCACGCTCGAGTGCACCGAGGGGCTCCCGGAGAGTGCCGCGGGGAAAAACCTTCAGACTGTTGAGGGGTTTTGTGGCATCGAGAAGAACAATGTCGCCCTGGCGGTCGAGGGAGACATGCTGGAAGCCATCGTCGAGTACGAATGTATCGATTTCAAACCGTTGGAGCAGTGCCCGCCCCGCGCGGTTGCGATTTGAGCAGGCCGCAACAGGCACGGATTCAAGCCGGCGTGCAAGAAAAACGGGTTCGTCGCCGGCCTGCCGGACGGTGGCGCGGAGCTTTTTCCCGTCATGGACGAGAACAAGGCGGTCCTCTTCATCCCGGCCGTATCCGCGGGTCAGAACGGCGGGAACACGCCCTTTTTGCTGAAGAAACCGGGCAAGCCAGATGCAGAAGGGGGTTTTGCCGGTGCCTCCAAGGGTGAGGTTACCGACGGAAAGCACAATGGCCGGAAGGCGGTCGCGCTTGAGAACTCCGGCCTCATGAAGGAGGCGGCTTGTCCACGCGGCTGCGCCGTAAACCGGGGCCACAACCCCGAAGGTGGTCTGAAGGGCGCGTTCCAGCGGTCCTTTTCCGGGACTGTCGTCGGCAATGCTGGAAAAGGTTTCCTCGGCCACCTGGCCGATACGCGACTTAAGAGACATGATCCCCTCTCTGTGGCAAAACAGTCTCGTCGAGTTGGTCCGGGCGGGGTTGGTGGGCAATGGTCATCCCTCTGTGGAGAAGGGGATGACCATTGTGGAGAACAAAATGCTTGCAGAGACGGAGCGTAAGAAGAAGCCTGATTTGGTATTCCCAAAAAACGGAGGTTTCAAGAACATGAAAAACCAGTTTGCACTGGCGCTCGTCGGCTCACTTGTCTGCGCAAGCGCTTACTCAGCCCAAAACGGCGCGATGAGCATTGGTTCCGGCGATGGATCTCTCAGCATCGGTGCCGTCTATACCGATGGCTTTATTGATGGGGACGATGCCACCTTTAATCCCGGGGGTGGAGTGAGTGCCAATACCACCATCTGGAATCATAATTTCTGCATTTATGATGTTGCAGGTGCGACAGACTATTGGTCGACGGACACGGGCTTCACGAATCACACGACGCACCCCACAGACGGGACGGAAGTGCTCTCCGCGACGCAGCTCTCACACACCGGAATGACGTTTTCCGGCAATGCGAGTCTTGGTGCCGATCTTCAAATCGATCTCAGTGCGCCCTCGGCAGGCAACACGGTGGAAATGTCCTTTGCGTGGACATTCAGCAACAGCAGCGGCTCCCCAATAGAACTCCGTCTTTTCCATTTTGTGGATGGCGACGTTTATGTCGGCGGCAGTGCTTTTAACGATGATATCGTGGCGTTTATTCCCGCCACGGAATCGGTCAGCGGCTATACGATGCGGAACACGAAGGGTGTGGCAGCGATTGGTGACAGCGATGGCGGATCCGGTGTGGATCTCAATCGCGGCATTCTTGTCGATTGGGATACTGAACCGACGTATTATTACGGTATCAGCAGCGACAACGGTTCCTCTTTCTGGTGGTCAGCGAGCAGTGAGTATTCGGGAACGGGAATCGAAGCCACATCCTTCGATTTCGACGGAGCGATTCAGGATGTCGTGCAGAATGATGTGGACTCAAACGGCGTTGCTGACTCCGGCAAGGACGCGGGCATTGGAACACAGTTTAATCTGACGGTTCCCGCCAGTGGCAATGTTTCCATCACCGCTTACCTGACATGGGGCGTGGACGCAACGTTCGACGGACCGGTGCCATCTGATGTGAGCGAGTGGGAGCTCTATCAGTAACAGATAAAAACCATGCGGGGATGCATCAGCGGATCCCTGTTTACCAGATATCCCGAAACGGCGAAGCCCGCACAGTCGATACAAGGCTGCGCGGGCTTCGCTCTGCTCAGGACATGGCGGGTTCATACAAACCCTTGGTATCATTCGAGCATGTTTCCTTTGGAGCAAGGAGAAAGGGTAATTCAGGACGGTTGTACCCGGTGTGCCACCACTCAGCGTCTCCGGCTTGAAGTTGTCATGCCGGGTCCACTTCGTAACCCCAGATATTTGATACATATACAGATAGACTCTACCGGTTTTTGCACGGCTTCAAGAATCTCCACCTTTCTAGGTTGACAGACCCCTTGTCGGGAGGGGTATCGTCAACTGTAGCCCTTACCCACAATATTGAAGGAGCAAAACCTCATGAACAAAATGATTCTCTGCTCTGCATCGCTTGCCCTGACGGGTGTGGCGTTCGCGGCGAATCCCGTATCGGTTGGCCCGACAGGCGATTTCGCTACTATTCGGGATGCCATCGCCAGCTTCTCCTCGACGGGAGGCAATGCCGGCGAGACCCCTCCTTTCATCATCAACGTCGACCCCACGAGCACTTACGACGAGGCGATCAGTCTCGACGAGACAGACATTGGCGTCGGTGATATTCAGGGTTCTATCGTCATTCAGTCCGACACACCGGGCACCCTGGTTCCGCTTGCCGCCCAACTCGGCGGTTCCAACGACGGTGTACTGGTTATCCAGAGCACGCATGATGTGACATTCATCGACTTTTTGATGTATCCGTCGACAACAAATGCTTTTGTCGATGAGATTTTCCGCGTCGACGAGTCGGCCGCGAACAACGACTTCAACACAGTTACTCTGCAGAACTGCATTCTGACAGAGACGGATGCTGCCGGTGTTCCACTGATTACAGACCGTGCCGGCGCCTATGATCCGCCGACCAACCTCGACGAAGGCGCGCGCAACAACGCCTTCGCGTCCCAGGTTCAGAACTGGTGTGACGGCGGCGAGTCCATGCAACTGGTCATTGACAACACTGTTCTCTACGCCTGTCCGCCGAGCTCGAGTGGCAATCTTCTGCGCAACAACCAGGTCGGCCAGGACGGCGAAAGCCTGACAATCACCAACAGTGTGCTTGCCTATCCGGGTGGTAGCGCAGCCGCCAACCGCAACGGTACAGGTAATACCTTCGCGGGAACGTGGAACATCACTGGGGCAAATCAGAACGATGGTCCGGACACCGCGACAGTCTTCATCAGCACAAACGCGACAACAGTGACTTACGAGGGAAGTCTTGCCGGAGGCAGCGGTTCCACATCGATTCCCGTCAGTTACGATGGAATCCTCTTGAGCGGCACCAACGGCATTCAGGCCTTTGGCTCGTCATTGATCTGGGACATTTCCGTCTCCAACGCGATCATCGCCTGCCCGACCGGTATCGGCATCGAGACCAATGCCAATACGAACCTCACGTTTGACAACATTACGGTGAATTCAGACGAGGCCATCCTTATCAACTCCGGCGCCGGAACGGTGACGGTTTCCGATTCGATCTTTGCGGGTGCGGACGATGCGGCCGGCAAGTTCGGCGGCGCCTCAACCGCCACGGTCAATGTGGACTTCTGCGGTATCTCCACCACTCTGCCGGATGTCGATCCGGGTTCTTCTCTGACAGTCAACGTGGGCTCGAACATCGTACGCACCAGCCCGGGTTTCGTTTCCCTGGATATCAAGTCACCGTTGTTCTATGATGTGACTGGTGTTGATTATGCCGGTGCAGGTACCGCCAGTTCGGACCTTGATGGTGGTGCAGACTATCTGGCCTTCTCGGGAGCTCGCAACTGGGCGGTTTACCAGTAAGTCTGTCAGCTGACTTTACGGTAGTTCCTCTCTTTATTTCGAACACGGAAAGCGGCAAGCCTGGTCTTGCCGCTTTCTTCTTGCAGTGTGGACCTTCATGAATCGTCTTCTTTTTTTCCTTTTTTTCTTCGCTCTTCCCCACATTTCCTTTGCCGTCATTCAACCGAGCGCTCCGGCGGTGCCGGATGAAAATCCGGTCATTGCGGAAACGGTTGCGGGAGAGATTCAGCTGTCGCGACTCAACGAGTATTTGTGGCGGCATTCGCTGATGGACAACGAGATGGAGAAGCTGGACCTCCGCCAGGGGTTTCTCGATCATCTTCGAACTCTTGCCTTTTATGATGTTCTTCTGACAGAGGCGGAAAAGAACGATGTTACATCGGATCTCGCCTGGAGGGCATCCGTCGGGGAAGCCGTTCGACAGGAGATCCTGATAACTGCGGAACACCATTTCTCACTGGTTCCACCCGACGAGGTGGTCAAGTTTGCCTCCGACGAAGTTACGACGCAGGTGGAACAACGAATGGAGGAGTTCCGCCTTCCGGATGTTGCAAGTTGGCGCCATATTCTTCTGGAGCCTGCTCCCGGCAGGCCGGATCCGAAATCGCGACTGGAGGATGTTCTTAGTGATATCCGAACGGGAATCTCCTTTCCCGAGTTGGTGAAGAAATGGTCGGACGAACCTGATGCCTCGGAAAAGCAGGTCTTCGGGCCAACAGCGTTTGGAACGTCCGTCGTTCCCGAAATGGCGAGGGTTCTCGGCGAGCTTCAACCAGGAGAGATTTCCGACCCCCTGCATCTTCCCTTCGGCATTATGGTTATCGAGCTGGTGGAAAGAAGTGAGAACAGATACATCAACGAAGAGAAACGGAGAGTCACAGTCCTTTTCGAGCTTCGTCGCCAGCAGTCCCTCGACCTTTTGGAGAAAAACCTGACACAATTCAGAGAGGAGTTCCCCGTGGTTCGGGGCTCTGCGGACAATCCCGAAGGTCTGTATCTTTCCTGCGATGATTTTGAACTGACAGCCGGCGAAATGACTCACCTGGCAAGGGGGTTGCAGGGCGAAGTGGGTGACCTCGCTCGAGAGAATATCTGGGCGGAGGAAGTGATGAACATCTACGAGCGTCAGTTCCTTTTATTGGCGGGTTACAGGAAACACGGACCTCTCGATTCATCGGCGTTTGATCGTTGGAGACGCTTCGTTGACTGGTCCATGGCGGCCAGTTTGACAAGTCATGTCGTGACCGACAAGTCTGTTGTCCCGGTTTCGGAGAGCGAGGTGAAGGAGCGCTACCAGCGCTCAAAGTCCCTGCTGGAGGGCTGGCTTGTGGACGCGACGTTACTCTCCTTTCCCGTGTCGCGTGTGGCTGAGTTGGCACCCTCCGCCTCAGGATACGATCAGAAGAAATGGATGCTGGCGATTCGCGAGGAATGGATCGAGGGTCAGGTCAGTGCGCGGGAGCTTGCAGCTGCCTACCTCAACGAAGATACCGCAGCCACGGCCGTTACGGTGTTTGAGGACTATCCCCTGGTTGGTATCGACAAACGCTACCGAGCTCTTTTTCAGGATCTTTCACCGGGCGAAACAAGCGAGGTGGTAAAACTCCCTGTGACGTGGACGATCGCCCGGCTCCATCAGAAGAGTTTCGGGATTCCACCTTTTGAAGCCGTCGCGGCAAAACTCACGGCGGAGATCAGGGACGAACGAAGCAGGATGGCGTTGCTGGAGCTTCGTGAACGGCTGCTTGATGAGTATGGCTTCAGGTGCCATATCGATGTGGATTCTTTTTATTGGGATGATGAGGCAAGGGACCTCCGCGTACATGTGAATCCTGAAGAATCAGGAAGTGTATCGGACAAGTAGTGGCAGCGCGACGGAAGAGAGAAGATTCCGTGTCTGCGGAACGATTTTGGGCAATCGTTCTCGGGCTCCTTTTTGTTTCAGCTCTTGGTCTGCGCCTAACCAGGCTCGATCTGACACCCTACAATATCGACGAAGCACTGCTTTCGATCTTCGCCAAGCAGACGGGAACGCTGCGGGAGTTTCCTCTCTGGGGAATCCGCACGAGCTTTGGATTTCACAACCCGCCCTTGTTGGTCTGGCTGATGGCGCCGTTCTTTGCGGTAACCAGCGATCCGCGCCTTGCAATGGCGGCAATGGCGCTGGCGGGTGCGGCCGCAGTGCCTTTGACGGGTGTTGCCGTTTCCGGCATCACGACACAGCGTGTCGGATTGATTGCCGCGGCCGTCGTTGCCTTTTCACCGGCCGCCATCGATCACTCGCGTCGGCTCTGGGGGCACGACACAATTGTCTTTTTTGCGGCATTGTGTCTGTTTGCGGCGGTCCAGGCAATTAACCGGAATAACTGGAAGTGGATGGCTGGATCGATGGCGGCGGCTGCCGCGGCTCAATGCTGCCATTTGTCAGGAGCACTGCTCTGGGTCCTTCCGCCGGGAGTCCTGATCGCGTTTCGGCCCGTTTGGTGGCGCCGGGCGGTGGCGGGAGGTGTTGTCATTTTTGTGTGTTTGTATCTTCCCTGGCTTGTGAAGGACGCGGGTCTCACGGGCGAAAAGCCGTTTGTGGAGACAGGACTGATTCTCCGGATCGTGACCGGACAGGCGGAGGGAGCGGGAACGGCGGGACACTCCTCGCCATGGCTTTCGTGGCTGTGCGTGACGACGGATCTTTCCCACAGTGATGCCGTTGGAGATTCCTGGACACGGTTTTTTGACAAGCGTCCGGTTCTCGGGGTGACGCGATGGGTTGTCAGTCTTGTTATGGCTGGTTTTGTCATAGCGGGGGTTGCATGTGCTTTCCGGTGCCGTGGCGAGAAGCGGCGATGGATGTGGGTGCTTTCCGCCTCCGCCGCGGCACCTCTGGCACTGTTTGTCGTTCTTCCGGTTTCGTCAGTGCCCGGGTATCAGCTTCCCGCGCTGGTGCCGTGTGCGGTTCTCGCCGCTGTTGCACTGGAGGCGGCGAGGATTCGCCGGATGCACCTGGGTTTGGGTGTGCTCGGTCTGTTCGTGGTGTGGGCTCACTGGCAGACGTTTGCGATGCGGTCGTTTCTGGCAGGCGCCGACTGGGACGACCGCGTTGGAGGGCTGCTGCGGTACAAGCGGGCCGCGATCCGTCACGTCGCCGAGGAGGGTGGCGAGCCGGGATCGTACGCCGTGAGCCAGGACGGCCGGTTGCCGGAGACGGGCGTGGATTACTGGGTTCTGTACCTGCATTTCGCTGAGACCGGAGTGGCGGAGGCCCCGACGGGAGCGGCGGACCGGCTGTTTGTGGTACGCAGCAACGGCACCCGTCTCAGGCCCGAGGTGGCGGCTGCGCTGGAACCGGCACCCCACACGGAAATCGGACCATGGCGGGTTTATGACTTTGCCGGACCCGAAGCAGGTGGGTGGCGGGATGTCGTTCGGCGGTTTCCCGCGGTCCGCTGAGGGACGGGCGGGGTTTCCGCTTGCCATCACATCATCATATCATGATATATGGAAATGACTCCGGCGGGGCAGACCCGCCCTTGGTCCGGCCACCATGCAACTGACGGATGTCAGCAGACTCTTCAAGCTCCTGGGTGATCCGACACGGCTGCGGATTCTGCGGCTGCTGGCAGGGACCGAATTGTCCGTGATGGAACTGGCGGAGGTGACGCAGCTCGCCCAGTCACGGGTGTCGAATCACCTGAAGCTGTTGCGGGAGGAAGGGATCGTCCACGAGCGGCGCGAGGGTGCGTGGCGCCATTATCGGGTCGACACGGATCGGCTTCCCAACGGCACGGGAAACTTGTGGAAGTCCATCAGCAGCAACTGGGACAGTGACGATCAGGCGCTCGCAGACGAGGCGCGGCTGAAGGATGTGCTGGCAAAGCGTCACGCGCGGGACGGACGGTTCTTTGACGCCATCGCGGGGGAGTGGGACGATGTGCGTGCCCAGTTGTTTGGCGATTCCATCGCGCGGCAGATTCTTCGCGCGTTTATTCCTGATAACTTTGTTGTGGCGGACGTTGGCGCAGGGACGGGTTATCTCCTGGAAGTCTTCGGCGACCGGCCAAAGCGCGTTGTTGCCATCGACAACAACGAGGCGATGTTCGCGGTTGCCCGGCGCAAGGTGGCATCTCTTGGCCTGAACAATGTGCAGTTTCGCGAAGGCGACGCACACAAGCCGCCCATCAAAAAGAACGAGGCGAATCTTGTGACGTTCCTGATGGTGCTCCACCATTTGGAGGAACCGGCAACGGCGATTGCCAACACGGCGCGCGGAATCAAACCGGGCGGGCGATTGCTGATGGTGGATTTTGTCGAACATCAGGCGACATGGCTGAGGGAAACGATGCAGCATCGCCATCTTGGTTTTTGCCGCGAGGAGATCGCGGCGTGGTGCAGCGAAGGCGGGCTCGCGCTGGAAGACTGGTCAGTGCTGCCGGGCAAGCGATGGATCACGCCGGAAGGACGAAAGGTCCGCGTACCGGACGGGTTTCTGGCACTGGCGAGGAAGGAGGAGTAGTCATGGGCTCCGACAGAACATATCCATGTCCGTCCTGCGGTTTCTATCAGTTCGAGGAAGCTCCAGGAAGCTTTGATATCTGCGGCATCTGTGGGTGGGAAGATGACAATGTGCAACTCGCTCTTCCCGGACTAAGAGGGGGAGCGAACACATGGAGTCTGAAGGATTTTCAGGATGAGATCTTACAGAAATATCCCGCCGACGTAAAGGATGTGGACGGAGTGCGGAGAGATCCTGACTGGCGGCCTCTCCACGATTTTGAGTGCATAGTGACAAATCCCGGTATTGGAACCGGTATCTATTACTGGAAACAAACCGGGCATGATTCCAGAGGAGAAAGAGAAGTGGAGACCAAACCAACAGGAACCAACCCCCCAAGGAGTTCGACATAATGGCAGTTACTCAGATCGAAATTCCGCCCTACAAGGTGGCGGACATCAACGAGGCCGATTTCGGCCGCAAGGAAATCGCCATCGCGGAAACGGAAATGCCCGGTCTGATGGCGTTGCGGGAGGAATACAAGGGACAGAAGCCGCTGGCGGGTGCGAAGATCAGCGGCTCGCTGCACATGACGATTCAGACGGCTGTGTTGATCGAAACGCTGGCGGAACTCGGCGCCGACATTCGCTGGGCCTCCTGCAATATTTTCTCGACGCAGGATCACGCGGCGGCCGCCATCGCGGCCGGCGGCATTCCGGTGTACGCATGGAAGGGCGAGACGCTGGAAGAGTACTGGTGGTGCACGAAGATGATGCTGCTGCACGCCGAGGGCGGTCCGGACCTGATCGTGGACGACGGTGGCGATGCGACGATGCTGATTCACCGCGGTGCGGCACGCGAGGAAGAGTTCGAGAAGACCGGTAACAAGCCCGCTATCGACACGAGCCACCCCGAGGTGACGATTGTCGACACGCTGCTGAACTCGACGCTCGACGAGAATCCGCGCATCTGGCGTGAGATGGCCGCGAAGTGCAAGGGCGTCAGTGAAGAGACGACAACAGGCGTGCATCGTCTTTATGAGATGATGAAAAAGGGCACGCTGAAGTTTCCCGCCATCAACGTGAACGACAGCGTGACGAAGTCGAAGTTCGACAATCTTTATGGCTGCCGCGAAAGCTGTGTCGATGCCGTGAAGCGCGCAACGGATGTGATGATCGCCGGCAAGAAGGTTGTGGTCTGCGGTTACGGCGACGTTGGCAAGGGCACGGTTCAGAGCTTCAAGGGTCTGGGCGCGCGCATCTTCGTGACGGAGATCGATCCCATCAACGCGTTGCAGGCGGCGATGGAAGGCTACGAAGTCGTGAGCATGGAGGATGCCTGTGAGTACGGCGACATCTTTGTGACGACAACGGGTAACGTCGATGTGATCACGCGGGCTCACATGGATCGCATGAAGGACGAAGCGATCGTTTGTAACATTGGTCACTTCGACAGCGAGATCGATGTTGCGGGCCTGGAGAATCTCGAGTGGGACGAGATCAAGCCGCAGGTGGATCACATCACCTGGCCGGATGGAAAACGCATCATTCTTCTCGCCCGTGGCCGTCTTGTGAACCTGGGCTGCGCAACGGGTCACCCGAGTTACGTAATGAGTGCGAGCTTTACGAATCAGACGATCGCGCAGATCGAACTGTGGCAGAAGAAGGACACGGGCGAGTACAAGAACGAGGTGTACACGCTGCCGAAGATTCTCGACGAGAAGGTGGCGCGCCTGCACCTGGACAAACTCGGTGCGAAGCTGACGCCGCTTTCGAAGGAACAGGCGGACTACATCGGTGTCCCAGTGGAAGGTCCCTACAAGCCGGAGCACTACAGGTATTGATCCGCGGAAGACGGAAGATGAACGAAAACACCGATGCCGCTCCGAAGGGGGCGGCATCTTTCATTGTGATCCTGTTGTTTATTCCGCAGTTGCCGGAGGCTGATCCGCAATGACCGGAGTTTCCCAGCCGTCATATCTGCCACTAAGACTTCTTGCATGTTCTTCAAGTCTTGTTATCAGGGGGAGGATTACGTCTGTTGTAGCGCTTGTGATGCTGTGGAATTGAACGGCCACTTCAGCGCTCTCGGCATCTGCAAGTGGATAGACGGTAAAACCCTGTTCCTTCAGCCATGACGCATAGGCCTGCGCCTTTTCCTGGCTGGGAAAATAGACCCAATGGTCGACCTGTCTTGGTGTTTTGCCGGAATCGCCTTCCAACCGAAGAGCCTGAATGACTTTCCGGTCACGGATTCTGCCATAGGATGTCTCCCATTCTGCAGTGTTGACATCTTCGGGGCAGTGGACGGTGTCCGGATAGCCTGCGACGGCCTTGAGAACAGGCTCCGGAGTTTTATCGAGGTTTGCGCGCGGCGTGTTTCGGAAGGCGGTTGTCACCAGTTCAAGATTCACGTGTGGCGCAAGGTCCATGAAGGTGGGTGAGACGTAACCCGCACCGAGGTGAATGTCGATGATCTTGCGTGGTGAACCGCATTCGAAATCAAACTCACTCATGGAAACGCGGCGAATTTCCGGATTTGCTTTCGTCCGCCAGACGATTCTGCCGTGCTTCAAATCATAGACAATGCTCCACTGCGTTCTGACCGGATCTCCGGCGGCTTCCAGAATGCTCAGTTTGTCAGCGGCAGGACCGGGTCTGTCAGCCTCGATTCCCGCGGCGGCCCGTACAAAGCGCGACAATGAATCGCGTCTCTCCGGCATGGGCAATTCACCTCCGAAACCATTGTGTTGCCGCAGGTGCTCCAAAGACTCTGCGTAGGTGTTGTTTGTCAGCACCGGCACGGGAAGAGATTCGCCGCGGTGTACGATCTGTTTCCCGCGGAGAACTTCGATGGCGGCAACGTCGCCTGTGGCATCGGCGACGAGGTAATGCAGTCCGATCCCGGGAGCGTAGGGTGCGATTCGCACATCGCTGGTCGCGATGTCTTCGACCGTTTCCGACGTATCGAGGTGGTACTGAATCCATTGGAGGACGTTCAGTCCGGGCCTTTCATCCTGCGGTTCGTACTTCGTTGCATTCAACCACATGGTGGCAATGACAAGGCCCTTTTCGTTCATGCCTCCGATGGGAAATTCGATGCCGTATTGGTTAAAAGTGACACTCCCGTATTTCGATGTCCACGTCATCGAGGGCGCCTGATTAAACGAGATTTTTGCAAGACCCCGTTTGTTGACAACGACAAGACCGGCATCCACATCCCAGTCATAGTTCTGGCCGAAGAGAAGGTGTTCGTCACTCCGGACGCGGAAGGTTGTGCATGCTCTTGCAGCGGGAAGGAAAAGCAATAGAAGGGTGAGCAAGGCAAAGAAGCGCATCATGATTTTCCTGGCGGAGGGTTTGACATGAACCGTTTGCCGACTGATCGACAATCATGGTGATGTACGCCTTTCAAAGGAAACAAGCGGCATTTCTGAAGAACGGAAGCCTTTCCCCTTGTCCATCGCGGAATGGCTCACCACGTTCCCCCGGGCCTGTTTGAGAGGAAGGAATTCTATTACAAGGAGGAGGAATCCGATGACTCGTCATCCGGATCGTATTCAATTGGGACGGGTGTCAGCGGCGGGGTTGATGATTGCGGCATTGCAGGTCGCCGGTTCGACGGCGGCGAATGCGCAGTTGTTTGCGGGAACGGACTGGTTTGAGCGGGAGGTGGCGGACGGGGTTACCTGGCGATACTATCAGTTCGACAATCTGTTTGGTTCGGAACAAAGCGTTTCCTGGATTGAGGCGGACCTTTCGAAGGTCGATGTTGAGCTTCCCCATCTGCCATCATCGCGTCAAAGAACGAGCACAATGATCCCGGCACAATTTGCCGATGCCGTTGCGGGTGTGAACGGGACGTTTTTCGACACGTCGTCCGGCGGGGGAGGGTCCACGACTTATCTTCGAATCGGAGGCGTTGACATCACTCCTCAAGCAGGGGGAGCGGGCAACACGTCGATGATCCACGAAGGCGCGATTGCGAAGGACGGATCCGGCCTTGCCGAAATCGTCATGCGCCCAACGCCGTCAAACAACTGGCTTCAGAATGCAACCCATCCCGATATCATGGCCAACGGTCCCGTTCTTCAGGACAGCGGAGTCATCCGTAACTTTATACCTTACGGGGCGTTTTGTTCGAATCGTCATCCTCGTACCTCCGTCGGAATCACCTCGGACAATCGACTCATTCTCGTGACAGTGGACGGTCGAACGGCATCGGCGGCGGGAATGACGTGCAACGAGCTTGCTCAGGTCATGGAAGAGTTTGAGTGCATTGACTCCGTCAATATGGACGGCGGCGGCTCGACCACCATGTGGATTGCCGGCGAACCCTTCAACGGTGTTGTGAACTTTCCCTCCGACAACGGAACTTATGATCACAGTGGTGAACGAAGCTGCTCCAACGCCATTGCCGTGGTGAGCACGACACCCGCCACGACGCCGGACTACGATGGCCGTCTAACGGGTCTCTCTTTCACGCTGAACATGCTTGAGGGAACCACTCAGACGGTGATTCTGACCTACACCAACATCGGCAGCCAGACATGGACCTCCGCGGACGTGAAGCTGGAAACGTCCCGCTCTCATCAACGCATCAGCCCCCTGGAGCACAGCTCCTGGGTTTCATCCTCCAATCCCGTTGCGATGTCTCCCGCCAGTGTTGCGACGGGGGAATCGGCGACCTTCTCGTTTCTACTCGAGGCGCCGGACGTGGAATCGACGACCTTCTTTGAGGAGAATTTCGCCCTTTATCGTGCGGGGACGCGGTTCGGGCCCGCTGACAATGAGGCCGGTCTGGATATCTTCGTGGAGCCGCCGGTGGGATCGAATGTCATTGTGGAGTCCCGCCGGGCAAACGGCGACCTGACTCCATCCTCGCCGGAGACGCCCACCTCCTCGACGTATTCGGAACCGGCAGGCTCACTTTCAAACACGACCTCCAAGAGCGTTATTCCGCCGGGTCAGCCTCAGCTCGTGGGTGTCGGCGCGCGATTCACGACAAACTCGAACGTGGGAAGGAAGGGCCGCTTCACGCCCTATCTGCCTGTCGACGGCCTCTACAACGTCTATGTTACTGTAGGTGCAACGTCGAACAATGATGCGAATGCCTCCTGGGTTATCAATGATGGTGTATCGAATGTCGGCACCGGGACGGTTCACCTGTTCTATCAGGACACAACCGTGGCCAACGCCTGGAAGCTGCTGGCGGGCGATGTTTCGCTAAACGCCGGGCGAAATGCCTTCGTCGAGCTCACCAACGACGGCGGAAACAACCGGTTCGTGATGGATGCCGTTCGATTCGAGCTGACGGCCACCAACAGCCACGCCGAAAGCTGGGAGTTGTACTGAGAGGACCTCAGAGCCCCGGACCGTTGAGGGCCGGGGCTTTGACGTTGACACCTTTGAAATCTCGCCGGAGCCTTCCCCAGAGACGGTTACGGACCTTCTGTTCGCCGTCCAACGACAGTAAAATCAGATGTCCGCAAGGGAGAGGCGAACGCCATGGGCGGAGTTCTGAAAGCCTTTTCAGCGCTGGTGCTGGTCGCGATGGCGAACCTTGCTCCCGCCTTTGAACTGACCCCTATCGACGAGCACAGCCTCGTTGTTCGTATCACAACGGAAGGCGAAACTCCCGAAGAGGCAATGAACGTTGCCCGGGTGGAGGCCATTCGTGGTGCGGCGGGTCGTGTTCTGATGAGCGACCGGCTCATCATGGCGGACGATATCCTTGCCAAGTATCTCGCCAACTACGCCGCGAACTTCGTCAAGGCGGTTGAGGTCCTGGAAGAGGATTTTGTCCAGGGGCGGAACCGCATCACGGCCAAGGTTTTTGTAGATTACAGTGGTCTCGTGGAGGATATGGAGGACAAGCGCTTCCTGTACAAGCCCGCCTATCGTCCCCGCTTTGCTTCCTTCATGACAGAGAAGCAGGATGGCCGCATTGTGAACGAAGGCAATGCCCGTAACGCGCTTGCGACCTCGATGAACAACCTTGGCATGCGTCGATACGGCAAGATTTTGAACACGCCTCCCGCCACAACGGATGTCTCTCTGGACGATTTCCTGCTTCAGTCCGCCGTTGTGAGCAGCCAGAGGGCGGGTGTTGAGGTTATCGTGACGGGGGAATGCACCACGGTGCTTCAGGATCAGCAGAAGCTCTACTTCGACGAGTACTGGTTCTATGAGTCGGAAATGACCGCACAATTGATTCGGGTGGATACCGGTGAGCCGCTTTTCGAGGCGAAGGCTCGGGGCAGCGCCAGCGACAAGGATCCCGCCACTGCGATTCAGACGGCTATTGACCGGGCCGCGGAACGAGTTGCTTCGCAGCTCGTTCCCCCCTTCGAGGCACACTGGCCGAAACTCGTTCAGCGGAAGTCCGATTACGAGGTGCTGTTGACAGGTGTGGACAGCGACCTGGTCAGTATTATCAGTGAACACATGAAACGGCTCGGTATTGATACCGAAGTCTACGTCCGCAAGGAGTTCGACAAGTCGGCCTCCATCGCGATCGACACGAACCAGCCACGCGAGGCTGTGATCGAGACCATCCGGTCTTGCACTTATCCGACTCTCAGCGTCGTCAATCCTGGCGCGGAACGTGTTTTCGAGGTTCAGGTATCCTCCTAAATCGGGGATTCCGGCAGAGGTTTATCAGGAGTCACATATCCGTGGTATCATTTCGCACCCTGAACCGGGCGGCCCTTGCTGCGTCCGGTCTTTTTTTTATTTCCGCCACTCCGTTCTCATTCGCTCAGGACTCGGGTTCTGAAGAGAACTCCGTTGAGATTCGCCCGGTCGAAGCGGCGGATATCGATGGCCTGGCGGGAGAAGCCATTCCCCTGACGCTAAGGGAAGTGGTTCTTGCCACACTGGCCAACAACCTGGACGTACAGATCGTTGCCCGGGATCGCGATGTTGCGGGTGAAGAGGTTCTGGCAAATTACGGAATCTATGATCCGACGTTTACGGCTTCCGTCGCCCGGGAGCGGACGGACCGGCAAACCACGACTTTCTTCGGCAATCAGGAAAACGGACGCGTTGTGACATACACAACGGGCACCAACGTTGAGAGTGGAATCACTCAGCGAACACCGTTGGGGACAATTCTGAGCATTTCCGCTTCCCACAACCGCACCGATGATCATCTTCCCATGAGCACGTTCGGCGGTGGTGTCGTCGATCCCGCGTACACTGCCCGGGCCGGCGTTTCCGCCACACAGCCCCTGCTGAAGAATGCCGGTCTGTTGGTAAATAATGCTGAGATTCGCATCTCGAAAAAGCAGCTGGAGCAGGCGAACCGGGATTTTGAAGAGCAAGTGCAGGATCGTATCGCTGATGTGGCGACGGCGTACTGGAATCTTGATTTCGCAATCAGAAATCTTGATGTGCAGCGTCAGGCACTGGCTTCAGCGCAGGAACTGGAACGCGTGAATCGGGCACGGGTCGATGTGGGAACCCTGCCGAGACTTTCGCTGCTCCAGGCACAGGCCCAGGTCGCGGAGCGGGAGTCCTTGGAAGCGGAAGCGGAGTCTCAGGTTGTCGACGCTCAGGACCGTTTGCTGCAGCTCATGAACTGGAACACGGAAGAACGGCCGACAGGCTGGGATCGCGCGATTCGTCCCGTGGACCTTCCCACATACATTCCCGATATCATCCTGGACGATGCGCGGTTTGTAGGGACCGCCATGGAGAATCGTCCCGACTACAAACGAGAGCTGCTGGGACTCGACATCGCGGACATCAATCGCCGCGTGTCGCGCTGGCAACAGCTCCCGGAGTTGAATGCCTTCGGAGGAATCTTTGCCAACGGCCTGGAAGACGATCCGAACACGGCCTGGGACACGACCGGAGATCGGCAGTATACCGACTGGAATTTCGGCCTCGAGTTTCGCTACCCGCTCTTCAATCGAGCGGCGCGCGGCGAAGCAAGGCAGGCCGTTGATCGTCTGGAACAGCAGGAACTGCGGCTCGACAATCTTGAGCTTCGCATTGTGCGGGAAGTGCGGTCCGCAACCCGTGACATCCGCACCGCCACCAAGCAGATCGAGGCGACTAACCGTCAGGTGATCGCGGACATCGAGAAGCTGGAGTCAGAGCGCAAGCGTCAGCAGGTGGGAGAACGCACGACTTTTGACGTGTTGGATTTCCAGGACGACCTTGCAGAGTCACGGGCAAATCAGGCACGGGCTCTCGCTGATTTTCAAATCGCACTGATCGAGCTGGGGCGCTCTATCGGAGTCCTGCTGGATTTTCAGGGTGTGGTACTGGAAGACATGGAAGCTGCGGGCGGCTGGGATGTTTTCAGCGGACGCCCCTCAGAACCCTCTGTCGAAACCGGTGAAGCAAAAGACTGGGACGAAAGTCTCCAGCTTGTTCCCCGGCAGGATACAGAATAACCTTTTTATTCTGAAATGTTCACCCTTCCGCCTGAATGGAACCCGCCCCGGCTACATGGTTGCAGGTTGCGGTTACGGACAAACATGGACATTCCGATTGGCTGATGGGTATCGGCTAGCCTTAAGTATAGCGGTCTTTACAGAGGACAGACGGGGAGCAATCCATCTTCCGACGGAGGTCGTGATGTATCAACGAATCAGGACGTTTGCGCTGGCAGCGGCTGCTGCCGTTTCTCTGGCGTTTCTTCCGGCAACGGTTAACGCCGTGCCCCTGGAAATGACTTACCAGGCCCAGCTCGTGGGTTCGGTCAGCAATTCGCCCATCAATTCCAACAATGTGGATGTGGCGATTCGTCTTTACGACGGTGCGGGTCTGGGGGCCACGCTGCTGGACACCCAGATTTTCAGCGGTCTCGATCTTTCCTCCACCAATGGCTTCGTGAACCTGGTGCTCGACATGACCAGTGTTTCCCTCGCGGGCGATCTCTATGTTGAAGTGGTGGTCGATGATCTCAACGATGCTTCTCCGGCGGAAACCCTCAGTCCGCGCCAGAAGATCACAAGCGTTGCCTTTGCTCTGGATTCGGGAACGCTGGAGGGTGACAGCCTTACGGATGTTCAGACGTACGCGGACGGCGTGGCGGCAACGGCACAGACAAACGCTCAGACGTATGCTGACGGTGTTGCCGCGACGGCCCAGGCCAACGCCATTTCTTCCGCGCAGACCTATGCCGATGGCGTTGCCTCGACGGCTGAAACGAACGCCATCAGTGCCGCTCAGCTCTATACCGACACGGCGTTTGCAAACTTCAACCGTATCGTTGTTGTGAATCCGGATATCACTCAAAGCGGTACGCCGGACGGCAGTTTCACCGATCCCTTCGACAACATTGCCGATGCCTACGCGTTTGCAAAGACTCTTCCGAGTGCGGGCAGTTTCTTTGACCGTATCGCCGTTCTTTTGATGCCTGGGCGCCACGATATCGGTGCAACGACGGTCACGCTGGATACGACCGGCATCGATCTGGTGGGAATGATCGAGAACACACCCTCAGTGGAGGGCACGGCTGATCCACTCATTGAAATCACGGCAGGCACGTCCGGAGCCTCCATTCGCGACCTTGCTCTGAATGCCGACAGCGGGAGCACAAATCGTTGTCTTCTCGTCAGCAGTGGCGGCCGACTCAAGAATGTGCAATTCCGGCGCATGGGGGCGAGTGCGGCAACCGCCGGCACTTTGCTGGAAGCCGGAGTTTCCACGGCTCTGAGCGTTCGGACGTTCGAGGTTTACGGGGATGTTCTTGTAACAAGCTATGGCCCGGGTAACACGACCTTTAACGACGGGTTTATTCTTGGCGATCTCACGTCGACGGGAACAAGCGCCGGGACGGAGCTTCTCGCGCTGGTTAACATGAGCGCGGTCGGCGATATTGACTTCAATCCCGCCGGGGCAGGTGTCGGTGTTGGTATTTTTGCGATCACCAATCTTCTGACTGCCGGAACACCGACTATTTCAGGGGCGGAAACCGTTGTACAGTTCGGGAACGTGAATTTTGCCGGAGCCGCGATCGCGGATCCACTGGCGGGTTCGGCGATTATCAATTCCATTGCCGATATCACCGGATGGACAGGTGTTCTCGCGGCGTCCCCGGGCAATGTTCCCACAGCCTACGTGGCGTTTGCGACGAAGTAACAGGAGATCTGAGCAATGAGACGTATCAAGAGACGTTTGCCTCGAGGTATCATGACTGCCGCACTTCTGGCCGGACTGGGCGGTATCGCCACCGCTCTGACGTTTATCTCCAGCACCCGCTTCGAAACGGGTAATGCTGTCATTCCATCGTCCGGAGGGTCTCCCGCGTCCACGCAGTATCGGGCTGACGGATCGCGGACCGGAGTGACAATACCCCGCCTGGTTGTGAGTCAGCCAGGCAGTGATGTCAGAAACTGGGAAGAATATTAGCGGGGAATCGCCTGTCACTGCTGGTCTTGCGCCGGGGTTTCAACGAACCCCGGCGTTTTTGATGTAACAAAACGAGTTGCCATGTCGTTATGCTTACAAAGGCCGCCAGACAGGGTGTTGCTGTCTGGCAGGGATAACTCTCATGCCCCCTTCGAGAGTTGCCGATCCGGCATCGTCGTTTCACCACGAATCGTTCATGGCTTCTCTGGCCATGGCGCTGGCACAAACTCCGGAGGATGCTGTGGGGCCGCGATGGTCGCCTTTTTGATCTTGACGGTGTTAGTCCCCCCTCCGCTTTCTAGCTCAAACTCGGACCCGGCAAGCAGGTTCTGAATTCGCCGTTTGTCGAAACCAATAGTCCGCGTGATCGGCTGTTCCCGCTCCCGTTCCCGTTGCCACCGCTCATTCCCGCTCCCGGAAGCCGCTCCTCATGTTCTCACTCCAGCAGTTTGTAGACGTCTTCACACTCGACATTGGAATCGATCTCGGCACTGCCAATTCCCTCGTCTATGTCAAGGGCGAGGGAATCGTTCTTCGTGAACCTTCCGTTGTGGCGGTCGACACCAACACCGGCAAGGTTCAGGCGGTTGGCATCGAGGCGAAGAGAATGCTCGGCCGCACGCCGGGTAACATCACCGCAGTACGGCCCATGAAAGACGGCGTGATCGCCGACTTCGACATTACTCAGGAAATGCTCAATTACTTCATTCGCCGGGTCATCCAGGGCCGGGGGTACAAGTATGTCACCCGGCCTCGTGTTGTGGTCAGTGTTCCGAGCGGCATTACGGAAGTGGAGCGCCGCGCGGTGCGCGAAAGCGCCACTCTTGCGGGTGCCCGCAGTGTTTACCTCATCGAGGAGCCAATGGCGGCGGCTATCGGAGCGAGGATGCCGGTGGATGAGCCAATCGGCAGTATGATCATCGATATCGGCGGCGGCACGACGGAAGTGGCGGTCATTTCTCTCGGCGGTATTGTGATCGCGAAGTCGGTTCGTTGTGCCGGCGATGCCATGGATGAGGCGATCGCTCAGCATGTGAAGCGGAAGTACAACATGATGATCGGCCCGCGGACGGCGGAAGACATCAAGATCAACATCGGCAGCGCGGTTCCGCAGGACGACGAGCTGATCATGGAAACTCGTGGCCGCGATCTGATGGGAGGCCTGCCCCGCACCATTGAGGTCCACAGCCAGGAGGTGCGCGAGGCGCTGGAGGAACCCATTTCGCAAATTGTCAATGCGGTGCGAATGACGCTGGAACGAACGCCTCCGGAGCTTGCCGGAGACATTGTTGAGCGAGGAATTTGCATGGCGGGCGGCAGCAGCCAGCTTCGAGGTCTTGCGGAGTTGATCAGCCAGGAGACTGGCGTTCCCGTTTACATGTCTAAGAATCCCGAAACCGCCATCGTCGAAGGCACGGGTCATACACTCGACAGTCTGGAAGTGATGACTCGCCTGGATGCGACGCCCGCAGGGAACTAGTCGCGCAACCGGTTCCTTCTTCGGTTCCCGCTCCTGGCGTGGCGGGAAGAAGGCGTCCCCACACCCGATGATGTTTTCCTGAAATTCTCCATTTGGTTTATGATATTTGGCCTCGTTATCAGAAAGATTCGATTGCACAACGTGGAAAGGTGAACCAACATAACAAGTCCGGCAAGGGCAGGTCGTGTTACCCCAAAGAGTTGAAGGTTACGAGCATGACTCAGGAGTTACGTCGAGAAGAGCGTCATTCATGCGCGTTGCCAGGTCTGCTGAAACTCATGCGGCCCGAGGATACGTTTACTCCTCTGCGGTTACCGGTCCTTATTCTCGATATCAGTCCTATCGGTGCATTGATTCGCCTTCACCCCACGGCTCTGAAGATGCCGCTGGAGGAGGTCCGACAGCGTGGCTTTTCTCTCAAGGTTGCGAATGCAAGTCTGCCGGCGGTGCGCGGGACAGTTGCATGGTCTCACAGGACGGACGATCTTTGTCTGATTGGTCTGGAGTTCAGCAAGGAATGCCCGGAAGTACGCACTCTGGCGGAACGCGGCGCCATCGGCAAAGAGGAAAGCAGTGTTGGCATTCCCTCCGTCCCTTTGCTTTATCCCTACAAGACATACTGCGAAGAGCCGTTATTGCGCGTTGAAGGTGAGGCGTACCGGGCGACGGAAATTGTTATCCGAAACGACGACGGCAAGGAGTTGGTTGTTCCGGTGGAAAACGCGTTCTTCCGCTGCGAGCTTCCACTCGTTCAGAACTCCGAGAATCGGTTTTTTCTCTGTGCGGCCAATCATGTGGCCCGGTCTCCGGACGTGGAAATCAGTGTCATCTGTGCACCGGACGCCGTTCGAAACGCCTACGTGCCGCGTGCATCCTATCGGGTTGTCCGTACTCCGGGAGAGGGAGCACCCAGCCTGCAGCTCTCGTTTAACGGTTCGCCGGAAGGTGCGCGGGAGCTTTTGCAGATCATCACGGAGCTGACAAAAGGTGCAGATCAGTCAAAGCTCGAAGTCAGGCTGACAACAAATCGCGAGTTCGAGGCCGTTCGCCTGAAGAACCTCGCCCGCAAGCTTCAGAACCTCTAGCCTCTTTTCTCGGCAAGCAGCAGTGAGTGTCCCGTCCCGCGCGGGCAAATCTCTTTATGGAGAGAAGGCGATGACGGTTCAGGTTCGCAGCACGCGTATTTCAAGACAAACCCGCGGACACACCGACATTCTCGATATCACGGGAGATGTGAAGGAGAGGCTTGGCGAGAGCGGGTTTCGTGATGGTACCGTTACTCTGTTTGTTCCGGGGGCAACTGCGGGAGTATCCACGATCGAGTTTGAACCCGGACTATTGAAGGATCTGCCGGCGATGTTCGACCGGTTTGCACCATACGAGCGCGACTACGAACACCACAAGACATGGGGAGACCGGAACGGTGCGTCGCACCTGCGGGCACCGTTAATCGGACCGTCACTCGTGGTGCCGTTCATTGAGGGAGAGCTGACACTCGGGACGTGGCAGCAGATAGTATTGTTCGACTTCGACGACCACCCGCGGCATCGCGAAGTCGTTTGCCAGATCATGGGAATCTGATCGAGCGGTTCTAGTTGTTGTTTGCGATGCCCAGCGTTGACCGATACTTGCTGACGGAGCCGGGGTTGCCGATTACATCCGCAAGAGTCTTGCGGTCCAGTACGGCAAGGAATGCCCGCTCCGCATCGCGGAAAATGCTCGTCGTCCCGCAGGCCGGAGCGATCCGGCACTTGTTCGTTTTCAGATCGAAGCATTCCACAATGTTGAAATCCGGTTCAGTGGCACGAATGATGTCGCCGATTCGGATTGATTTGGGTTCCCGTGCAAGCCGGAATCCACCGCTGCGGCCTCGACGAATGTCGAGAAACCCCGTATGTCCAAGGCGGTTGACAACCTTGGCGAGGTGATTCGCCGAAACTCCAAGCGATTCACTGATCTGGCGAGTGGAAACGAGTTTTTCTGAGGTGACTGCGGCGAAGATCAGAACCCGCAGCGCATAGTCTGAATGTAGCGTGAGGCGCATCTGCGTCCCCTTTTTGGGCCATCCCGGAATTATGCCTACTCACGCCTCTCAATGACAAGTGTGCACACCGGATCGGCCGAGGAAAGGAAAATCTGCCCCCTCAAAACTGAATTATTGGATGGTTAACGGTTCGTTTAGCTTGCCAGCCACGGGACTACGTCACTTACTCCTTTGAGAGGGATGCGCGAGAAGAAATCGCGCTGATACGCTGCATGGCAAAGCGAACCACAGAATCAATGCAACTACCGGAATCCGTTTCGGGAACGGTTGTGGAAGGTTCGGATCGCAGCAAAGCTCAGGAACTGGGCCGGATTCTTGTCGAACTGGGTCAGGAGCTCAGCTCCGTCGCCACGCCGCAGGAGGCCGCCCGCCTCATTCTCGATGCCGCCGACGAACTCCTTGGCTGGGACGCTTCCGCCGTCGATTTGCTGGACGGTGACGAGGGCTATTCTCTGGTCAGCGTGGACACGGTCAGAGGAGAACGAAAAGAGTTCACTCGCGTGTACGGCAAGATCCGCCCTGACTCGATGTTCCGCAAGGTGCTGGATGAAGGCGCGAGAATCATTTTGCGCAAACCCGCGGACACCGATACCAAGGGAAACCTCCGTTCCTTTGGCGATGAGTCTCATCCATCCGCCGCGCTGTTGTTTGTGCCGATTCGCAAAAACAACCGCAATGTCGGCATGATGACGATTCAAAGTTACACGTATGACTTTTACACGGAAGAGGATCTGCGCCTTCTTCAGGTGCTTGCGGATTACTGCAGCGGATGTCTGAGCCGCGCCTTTGCCGAAGTGCGTTTGCGGGAAGCCGAAGAGAAGCGACGCGAGCTTCTGAGTGATTTGCAGGAACGCGAACGCATCATGAATCATGACCTGGCCCTTGCCCAGGAGCTTCAACAGCGGTTTCTTCCGGATGAGTTTCCCTTCGCCGACAGGCTTCGATGCGCCACGTTCTATCGCGCATGCACGCTTGTGGGAGGGGATCTTTATGACATCTTTGAGGTCAGTCCGAACCTTTGCGGATTCTACATCGCGGATGTTGCCGGGCACGGTGTTTCCGCCCCATTGATAACCGCAATTCTCAAGGCAAACGCCGACCGTGCTCTTCGTGGTATTTTCGACGGCCGCCAGAACACGCCGGTCAATGGCGAGGAGATTGCGACTGTTATTCCCCGGTTCGTCGCACAGCTCAACAATGCGACCCGCGAGGTTGTCCATACCGGCGGTTTTATAACCTTCCAGTTCGGGATCCTGAATGTCGTGAGCGGCGAACTGTTCCTGGTTAATGCAGGTCATAACCGTCCCGTGCACCACTGCGCGTCCGGGAATGAGGTGACCGAGATCGAAATTCCTTCCAATATCCCTTTGGGTCTGATTCCTGACTACGAATTTGAAGTGATCTCCTGCCGCCTCGATTCGGGAGACAAACTGCTGCTCTACACGGATGGCTTGACGGAGCGGCTTGACGAGAATTCCGAGGAATTCGGAGTCGACCGGCTTCTTGAGCTTTTGCGCGAACACGGGTCGAGAGATGCCGCAGCGCTGGTCGAGAGGGTTCGATCCGCCAATGACGCCTTTGCCGCCGACTTCACTCCTGACGACGATCAGGCGATCTTTGTGATCGAGCGGCTCAACGAGAACTGATTCACCCGCTTCCGGCTTGATCTCGGAGCCGGGGGGAGCGTTATACCGGATCGGAACTCGCAACCACGGTCCGCTCCATGTCTCAACGAAACGACGAGTCTCAACGCTGGCAGTTCGAGATGCTCATGGTCCTGGCCGAAGATGGGCGTCAGGATGAGGCGGAAGAGCTGTTTCACAAGCTTCTCCGGCAAAGCAATGTGGCGCTCGACCCATTGATCGATTTTGTCATCGAGCAACCCAATCATGCCCGTCTCGCGATTTTATTGAAGCTCGCGGCGAAGATGGGAAGCCTTAAAGCGGCACCCATTCTGATCCGGTTTCTTGAAATCGACGTGCATGAGTTGCGACTCCAGGCGATCACCGGCCTCGGATGGTTGCGGGCGCGGGCCGCTTTGGATCGTCTCGATCACATCGAAGGCACTGATGAGAATGACGAGATTCGGCGAGAGGCTCAGATCGCCATTGAAGAGATTTTGCGGGACTTTCCAAATTTGCGGAGTCGTCTCAAGAATCACGAGCGGGTTGCCATCAAGCGTGAAACCATCAAGCAGGACTCAACGGAGGACATTGCCCAGGCAACTCCGCCGGGAGGAGGGGAACGGCGCCGGCTTGTTGGAATGTTCCCGCGATTGCTGGCGTTGAAGTACAAGGCTGTGCCTCTGGGTCTCGGGCCTGGCGGTGTTCTGACTCTGGCTGTGCCGGATGACCTGAAGGAAGATCCCCGTGAGGCATTCCGTGAGTTGCTGGACCGCGAGGTGGAGTTGCGGGGCTGGCCGAGAGAACGCCTGAACGAGCGCATTCTGACGTTCTACAAGTGGGGAGATGAGGATTGGATTCAATTCGGGGAAACCCACATGACGCCCAACGTTCGCAGCGAGATCACACGAATTGTGCTGGCGGACATCGTTCCCAGCGAACCCCATTCTCCTCTGCCGGATGCCTTTGATTCCGCCGAGGTTGTTCAGACCTTTCTCAGCATTTGTGCAAGAGAACCCGTTGTCAGTGCACTCATCGAGTATGACGGCGCCGCGGGGCGTATGGATATTACTTTGTCTCATCAGGATGGAGGAAAGCAGACGCTGGAGCCGCCGGGTCCGAACATGAGGACTCGTTTTTTCCGAGCTCTTTCAATTCTCGCGGATTGTCGGCCCATCAACGATGGAGACGAAACGACCTTCGAAGGGTGTATTCGCACGGAGCACCCGGGGCTGCCAGGCCCTTTCATCGCCATCGTGCGCACACAGAATGTCGGAGGCTTTCAGGTTATGGTTCTGGAGATGGTCGAGGAGGAGGAGACGGAGCGAAATTAGCATCTGTTCCGATTTGAGCCTTTTCCGCAATGAGAGCACTGTAAAGCAACAGGTCGTTCGTTACCGGTGATCCCTCCAGCCTGATTTCAATTTCTTCGTCCTTCAGAAGCAATCGCTGATTCCACACGATCTGATTATCTCTCTGTTCAATGAAATCGGATGATTCAGCAATGAAGATCGCGTGGAGAAAACGCGTTTCGTCGTTTGCCAGCAGGCGCTTCGCAAGATCAATGAGCTCCTCGCGCTTCCGCGCATAGAAGTAGTTCTTCCTTTTGTAGAGCGGCGTTGTGATGAGGAAACTATGCTGCGAGTTGACGATGATGTGTCTTTCCTCCGCATCTCCGAAGACATTCATGAGTTCAGGGTGATGGATCTCATACTTGTTCACAAGATGCCGTGTTCCATCAACAAGGTTGATCTTGATGCTGAGGGCCAGAAGGAGTCCGAAAAGACTGAAGGCAATACGCCTCCATAAAGCCGGTTCTGAAGTACTGAGGATTTCGAGTCCAACGGCAAACCAGAGCGCAAGAATCGGAAGGAGCACGAGGAAGTAACGCGGTCCCCACTGAAAACCGCCGAAATTTGGGGTCACGAATGGAATCATCAGCATCGGAACGAGTGCGATTGGAAACAGAAAACGGAACAGAGCTGATGATTCAGCCGACTTGACGCTGTCACCCTTTGCCATCGCAAGAATTCCTGTCAGAAATCCGCCGATGCAAATCGGGCTGACCTTGATCAGCAGCATTAACATGAACGTCAGATTGTAATAGATTGTGGTGAAGAAACCTTCACCGCGCTGCGAAGCTTTCTCAATGGCGTGTGCACCGCCGGGATTCCCGTATGCAACCGTGTTGAACAGGAGCAGACCTCCTAATGCCACGGCGAACATGGCTGGATGCAGCAGTCGCACCATTGCTCCGGTTCTGCGGCCGTTGGTCAGAAGTGATATGGTGATCAATGCCTGAACGCAGACCGACTCCGGCCTGAACCAGACGGCAAGTCCTCCGACGAGTCCTCCCGCGATCAGTTTCCAGGGGGGACATGATCGTGTCGCGCACTCCATAACGAAAAAGAGTGAAAGAAAGTTCAGAAGAACCGCTGGCGTGTGCTCCCAGAAAACAGCACCGTAGATTGCAAGTGGCATTCCCAGAACAAGAGTGCAGAGTGAGAGTGTGCTGGAAAGCGGACTGAGTCGAAGCCGGTGACAGGTCACCGCAAAGAGAATCCATATGCCGGCAAGCGCCAGTACCGGCATTACGAAAAGACCGGCGAATCCGAAAGCACGATGCAGAGGCATGGTCAGGGCTGGAAAGAAAATCGGGAACGCCATATTCCAGCGATCGCCGATCTGGTAGGCGAAGGGAGCGCGTAACGGAGCGTACCCATCCTCCCAAGCCTGGATGATCCATTGTTCTTCCGGAAGAGGAAGGTCTGTCCGAAAGCCTGTTTCCTCCATGTGGAGGACCATCAGGTATTTTAGTCCCGCGTCGCTTGTGTAGAAGGCATTTTCACCCACGTGTGAAAGAAGAACGCTCACCCACACAAGTCCTGCCGCAATGATCGCGGTGGCGGACATCGAGCGCAGCACGGGTGGAGTGAAACGGTCTTTCATTGCATCAAAAAGGGCCGAACCATGGTGGTCCGGCCCCGTCGATTCGCCGCAAGGCAAGTTTGATCCGCTACTTGTTCGCGTCACTTTCCTTGACCGGCTTTTCGTCTTTCGCCTTCTCCTCCGGTTTTCCTTTTTCCCGTCCACCAATGCCGGGCAGGCGCTCCATGAGTTCGCCCATGCTGATGCCCGTCAGGGATTCCACGACCGGTGGCAGACCGGCGACGATCTTGGTTACGTCTTTGGTCAGCTTGTGAGCACCGGCGTCGTCTCCACCCATACCGACGATCGTGATCTTGTCGGTCTTCGTGAGCGGGCTTGCGACCTTCTCGGCGATTTCCGGCAGCTTTTCGATAATGATTTGCGCGATAGCCGCTTCGTTGTATTCTTTCCAAGCTTCCGCCTTCTTGCGGTTGGCCTCGGCTTCGGCAAGACCCTTCGCGCGGATTGCCTCGGCTTCAGCAAGACCCTGGGCCTTTGTAACGTCCGCATCAGCAAGACCTTTCGCCTTGAGAGCCTCCGCCTCAGCGAGACCGGCCGCCTTCACGACGTCCGCGTTGGCAAAGCCGCGTTTCTTCTCAGCTTCCGATTCACCGAAGGCTTCCCGCTCCAGTTTCTTCGCGGTTGCCTCGGCAAGCATTTCGATCTTGTAGCGTTCGGCATCCGCCGGTTTGCGGACCGTGGCCTCCAGTTCCCGCTCCTTGCGCTCGATTTCGCGCTTCTGCACCTCGATCAGGTTTTCACGTTCGACGACCTGAATCTTCACTTCCTCGGCCTTCGAGGTCTGCATCGTGATGTTGCGCTGGATGTCGTAGGCAAGCTCCGACTCGGCGCGCTTCTGATTCACCG
>JANQSL010000115.1 GCA_028284075.1 Candidatus Sumerlaeia bacterium
TGATCGACCCGCCGGTTCATGATTCGGTCAAAAACGATCAGCTGAAGCGAACAGCGGCCGGACCGGTCCTCGATCTCACCACGCCTGCTGTGACTCCCCCGACAAATGCGGTTGCCGGCATTCCGCCACCCCCCAAGGCGCCGCCCCCTCCAAAAACCACACCCGCCGCTCCAGCCGCTACAGGAGTGGCTGGTTTGAGGCGCCGAGATCATGCCTCACCTCCAAAGGAGAGCGTGATCCTTCAAAACGTTGCGAACGACACCGTTTACAATCAACGCAACGAGGTCGTTGCTGAAGTAAATCGTCACTATGAAAAGTATGGCAAACGCATAGCCGCAGCGATTCTCTCAAAAGTTTTTCTTCCGAACGGCCTGCAGTCGCTGCTGACAAAAGTGGATCTGCAGCCCAGCGGAACTGACTCTGCAGACCATGCGAGACTGGTACAATGGATCGATGCAAACGGGGTGGAAACTTTCTGCTCCAGGGTGGGAATTCGGCATGTGGCCGATGAAAAGCAGGAGCCTGGCAACTCCGCCCTGCAAAAGAACGTCCGCCCCACAGTCAGAAAAACGGGAACAAAGCCGTCAGATTCCACACACCCGGCGTCACGCCTCAAACCGGCCAATATTCGACCCGTTGAGCTTGGAAAGCGGGAACCACAGCGAGAAAAAGCCGATGAGTTTCAAGACGATGAATTTTCGGCAGGCCGTTTTCCCTCAAACTCCTGAGAGCGCTCCATCCAGCCTAAAACCCGCTGAATAAAGGGCTCCACGACCAACTCCCACGAATCGAGAAAAAAGGCCCCCAGCGCTACATCCAGACATTCCCTTGCTCTGTTCTTTTCTCCCATCATCATCCAGCAAAGACCTGCCACAAGGTTGGCACGGTAGTCTTCGGGACCCTCAGGCCTCACGCGGGAAAGTACGGCGAGGGCCGCTCGATGCTCCCCTGCCTCGTGGAGGCTCATTGCCCAAAATGAGATGAAAGCCGAATCCGGCAACAATGCCTGAACTTTCGAATCACTGTAATTGGCAAGCAAGTCCTCAAGATATTTCTCACAGGCGACTCTTGCCTGCTCCGGCCGACCGGACTGAAGCGAAAGGGCCGCATAGATCGAAACGCAGTCCTCATTCTCAGGAGCGAGGTGGACGGCAGCGGAAGCCAGTGCCAGTGCACGGCCATATTCCTCCTGACTGATGGCTCCCATTGCCGCATCCATCAGCTTTGCCACAAAAGAGGCTTTGCGCTCCGGAGGAGCTTCTCTGGCCCGGGCAATGAGTGGTATCTCCGGCGGATCGGTTACAGGCATGAATGCACGAAGTTCGGCTTCCTCAAAACGGAGGGGCCAAAAGACTTCGAGGAAACGCCGGACAAATCCATCATGCGGAAAAGGATGTGCATTCTTCAGACACGCCAGAGCACGGGCACTGTCCCCGGTCTTCCAGGCGGCCAGGCTGCAATGAAGCGCCGCCACCCGATTCTCAGGCTCCGCCTTCAGGACCACCTCAAAGTCCTCGAGGGCGCCTTTCCAATCAGCGGAATCAAACCTCGCAATTCCTCGGAGCAACTGACCCGCAGTGGTCTCCGGTTCTGTCGCCAGGCATGCTTCAAGGCCTCTTTGGCCCGCAGTGTTTTCCATATCACGCCAGTTTTGATCGAGCTGAATTCGGTTCATGGTGCTGAGTCGGGATCGAGTTGAGCTTGCGTGCGGTGTCCTGCTCCCTCTACATCATGAACTCCAAGCGGAACCAACCCATACTTTTCAAGGAGTGACGGATGTCGCCCGCAAGCGAGAAGGTCCCCCTGACCGAGGTTGAAATCGAAGACGCCCTGACTGAGATTGATGGATGGACGTTCAAAGGGCAGGTTATTGAGCGCATCTTCAAGACGGGAAATTTCAACGATGGAGTTGCTCTGATTGGCGAAATCGCAAAGTCCGCCGATGAGATGGACCACCATCCGGATGTTTTTTTGTCCTACCCGAAGGTCAAGGTCCATTTGATGACTCATGATGTTCACGGAATTACCAAACTGGACATCGAACTCGCGCGGAAGATTAACGAACTCGCACTCTCCCAGGGGATCTACTGAGAGACCAGTCAGCCTTTTTTCCGAGCCGCCAGTCCCACGATCAGGCGCAAAGTGTTTTCCAGCGCCTCACGATGTGTCCGCTCGTATCCATGTGAAGCGAAAACGCCGGGTCCAACGAGCGCGTGACGGACGTCGTGTCCCGCCTTGAGTGCCACCATAACGTCGGAAGAATAAGCCGGATAGATGTCGACGGCATAGTCAAGTTCGAGACGTTCAGCAACCCGAACCAGTTCCGTTGTCAGGTCATGATCGTAAGGTCCCCCCGAGTCTTTTGCACAGATGGAAACCTTGTGTTCATTTGTCTCAAGATCATCACCAACGGCTCCCATATCCACCGCAATCAGATCATGTGTGTCGGCGGGGATGCTCGCCGCGCCACCGTGGCCAACCTCCTCGTAAGAGGTAAGAACCAGGGTGGTTTTGCGATCAGGAACAATTCTTCCTTCAGAGATCATTCGGGCAAACTGCATGAGCACGGCCACGCTGGCCTTGTCGTCCAGGTGCCTGCTCTTGAGAAACCCGCTCTTTGTCACAACGGTCCGAGGGTCAAAAGAAACGAAATCGCCAGGCCGAATACCGAGATCTTTGACCTCTTCCCGCGAGGAGACTTTTTCATCAATTACAACCTCGACGGTCTTGTCAGTACGCTCGGTCTTTCCCGATTCCCGAAACACATGGACCGATGCCTCGGTGATTTGAATACAGCCCTCCAGGGTTTTTCCCGCCCGGGTGTGAATCAGGCAGTTCTCTCTTTCAATGTGATTCAGGGGAAATCCGCCTATAATGTTCAATCTCAATCTTCCAGTGGGTTTGATTGAGCGAACCATGGCGCCCAGTGTATCAAAGTGAGCGGCCAGAGCCAGCGGCCTCCCCGACCCACCGAGGGTGATTACGAGAGCACCCTTCCGCGTCTGACGGATTGGAAAGCCAAGTGATTCATACACCCTGATAAGATGCTCACGAACCCGTTTTGTCAGACCCGTGGGGCTCGGAATCCGGCAAAGCTCAACCGTGTCTTCCACCATCCGTTCTGTGTCAGCTGGCTGAATCGGCATCTGTCAACCTCCGCCTGCAGTGGACGTGCTTGCCGCCGCGGGGTCGAGGGAATAGACTCTTTCCATGAAGTGGTCCGCACTCAGCTCCCCTGAACGCCTGTCCGTCATTTTTGTGCTGCTTGTTTCATGGTTTGTGATGGTGACAGAGGCGGGTGCGCAACAAAGCGGCGACTCGGAAACGGAGGTGATCATCCGAAGTCGAAGCGGCATTCAACTCGACGTCTGGATCGATGGCGAAAGGAAAGGGCCGACTCCACTCATTACGAAATGCCCGCCAGGAAAGTATCTTCTGACGGCATATGCCTGGAACGCAGCTCCCATGGTACAAAATCTGGAGGTCCTTGAAATCCCGTCTCAGACAACAACTGTTGGAGACCGGCCTTTGACGGAGCAGGACTTCGAGAGTTCATTCCAACTGCTCGTGCGAGCTCGGAACGAGTTTCCAGACAATCCACATATCCTTGTCCTTTGCGCACTGACCGCTCAGACATCTGATGATTATCTGAACCTGCTTGGTGCAATTCCCGAGGACCTGCATGACACCCCCCTGCTGCAAGTATCGAATGCCGCGTGGGCGGCGGTTGAAGGAAAGCCGGAGGCAGCCCTCCGGTTCCTGGATGAAGCGGCTCTTGAAGATCCGCGAATGGCCGCGGTATGGCGAGCACACGCGGAGATTCTTCTAACGCTCGACCGGACCGATGAAGCACGTGTTTCAGCGGAGAGAGCGGTCTCTCTGGATGCCAGTCATCCCAAGTCGTTCCTTGTTCGAGGCAGGGTGCATGAGGCACTTGGGGATACTCGAGCGGCGGAACTTGATCGAGAACACTCTCAAACACTCCTGAGTCGCTGGGTCACAACGTCTCGTAAACGGCTGGGACAATGATTGCCCTTCTTGCTGAGGATACGGGTATTTGCAAGGCCGTGGTTTCAGGCATGGAGTTGCGTCATGTCCTCCGAACCACCGACGGTCCGTTCCGCCTCTGGAGAGCTAAAACAACAGACCTGGAGCAGGAGTGTCTTGTACTGGCAGCAGGTTCTGACATGAGACGCCAGTATGCAGCCGCGGCACTGGCAATACGTCGAGGAGCCGAAAAACTGATCCATCTCGGAACCGCACGACGGATGTTGGAAGGGCTCCCCGTGACCCTGAAAGCCGGAGTATGCCGACTGGGTGTAATTGTCGATGCTTCCGCCTATCGCGAAGCCCAGCTCGTGACACCTGACCTCTCGCGAGAGCAGCCACCCAGATTGACCTGCCGGGAATACGACATTTCGGATGCCGAGCTCCGGTGCGCGACGTTTCCTCTCCCCTTGACCGTATCGGGCTGGGGGCGTGTTTTTGTTGAGGAAGAACTGGCTCACGTTACGGATCAATCAGTGCTGGGCGCTCTGATTCGTGCCAGGGAAGAGCGAGTTGACCTGATGGGTTGGAAGCTTGTGCGGGACACGATTCAACCACGCCACCTGATGATTCCGTCCGCTCCGGCTGATCGAATGGCCGAGGAGCGGATGTGGAGCCAATGGGCATCATCAGAGGAAGGCCGTTCTCTCTCCGGCAATGGCCCCGCTGCTTCCGCGAGGGAGGGCGATCAATGAGCGATGAGAGCCGGTCTCGACACGAAGGCAATCCCACCCCTTCCGAAGACACGCTCTCGCCCTGGAAACAGGACGGCGGAGTGCCTGCGGACAAGAAGACTGATGGTTATGGCGATACCAGCGTGCGCAAGCGTGAGGGCTCACGCAGGCTGCCGGTTCTGATCACCCTGGACGGCCGCCGCGTCAGCGAACGGTTCGTGCTCAAGCAGAGCAAAAGCGTGATTGGGCGCGACATGACTGCGGACCTGATTCTGAGCGACGGTGAGATTTCACGAAGACATTGTGCGGTCCTCTGGCGCAATTTCAATGATCCGCGCTCCGAGACGCCTGACTGCTGGATTACCGACGCGGGAAGTACCAACGGAACCTATCTGAACGGAGATATTATCGAGCGGGAAGCGATGCTTACGGACGGCGACATGATTCGTGTCGGCAGGACCGTGCTGGGTTTCTTCCTCAAAGACGAGAGAGTGCTTGAACTTGATCAGTTGCTGATCAACATGGCTCTTCACGACTCGCTGACTCAGTTATACAAACGGGAATTCTTCTTCTCTGAGCTGCATAGAGAGTTTGACAGATCCCGGAGACATGACCGCCCGCTTTCCGTCGCGGTTGTCGATATCGACTACTTCAAGGCGGTAAACGATGAATTCGGTCACCTTTCCGGTGACGAGGTTCTGCGACAATTCGCGGATCTCATCCGCCTCTCTCTGCGCGAAGGCGATATCTGCGGGCGTTTCGGTGGGGAGGAGTTTGCCATCGTATTCCCCGAAACAGATGAGGAAGGCGCGTGGAACGCTGCGGAACGAATCCGCACGGCCGTTGAAAAACATGAGTTTGAAATCAACTCGCAGGTCAACCGGAGGATCACCGCCAGCGTCGGTGTTGCCACGATGCATGAACAGTTTGCCAATAAAATGGACCTCATCGAGGCTGCAGATCGGGCACTCTATGAAGCCAAGCAACTGGGCCGTAACAAGACGGTTTTCTTTGCCACGGACAAGCCGCATGCGGGCCTTTCCAGCACGCAATCGTTCAGCGACGAGCGCGCCTCCAAAGAGGACATGTGAACGGCAATGAATCCTTTTCAGTAATTGGTGCGGGAGCGTGGGGAGCAACTCTGGCGGATTTGCTGGCGCGTAACGGCCACGATGTATCCTTGTGGGACCGCTCCTCTGATGTCCTCGACAAATTGAGAGCCGAACGTCAACCGTTCGGAGTTCCCGAACTCCGACTTCATGATTCCGTCTCGATTGAAGAGGATCTGGAGGCGGCGCTTCGAGAAAGGGATTTTGTCACTCTTGTCATCCCCTCTCAGGCAATCGCCGCATTCGCGGAGGAAATCAGCGGGCTGCTGAATCAGCAAACAGTGGTTCTTGCAAGCAAAGGCATCGATACGCAGTCAGGCCGGATGCTGACCGATGTTCTGGAAAGCGTATTACAAGGACTCGAGTCCGGTGCCGTATCAGGCCCTTGCATCGCGCGCGAGGTGGCTGCCGGCGTCCCCACGTCCGTTGTGTGTGCCGCTCGGAAACGGGAGGTGGCAATTCGATTGCGGGATGCCTTTGCAACACCGCGATTTCGAACCTACACGCAGACGGATCTCATCGGTGTTGAACTGGGAGGGGCTCTCAAGAATGTCATCGCCATTGCAGCGGGGATCAGTGACGGCCTCGGTTTCGGGGCAAACACGAAGTCCGCGTTGCTCTCGCGAGGTCTTGCCGAGATGACACGGCTGGCGGTTGCGCTGGGAGCGAAGGCGAGCACGCTCTATGGGCTGGCGGGACTCGGAGACCTGTCCGTCACATGCTTCAGCCCTCACAGCCGCAACCGCACGTTCGGAGAGTTGCTCGGAGAAGGTGCTCATCCCGATGAGGCTCGCCGACAGATCGGTATGACAGTGGAGGGTGAACCGACTGCCGGAGCGGCACTTGGGCTTGCCGAAAAACACAACGTCGCAATGCCGATAACTGAAGCGGTCGCAAACGTATGTACCCTCAGGATGACACCCTCAGAGGCAGTGGAGAGCCTGATGCGACGCGAATACAAGGATGAATTCGAGAGCCACCCACACGCAAGCTGACACAACCCGCGACCTACTTCTTCTTTTTCTTCCTCTTTTTTTTCTTCTTCTTTTTATCGGCATCGGCCTGGGCAACGACCTCAGCCACAAGTTGTTTCGCAGCGGATGGTCCATCCTCATGCCACGCCTTGATCTCGGTGTAAAAGTCACGGCCGACGAGTATGCCGAGAGTCTCCAGCTCAGGCTTTAAGGCTTCATAACCGGGCATTCCCTCAGCGCCGCAGTCCTCGCCACACCTGGTGTAAGGGGCATAGCCGGGATATCCTTTTTCGACAACCAGATCGGTGTCTTTCTGTGGCAGCCAGAGCACCGTTTTGTTTTCACGCTCGAGCGAAATGGGATGCAGCCAGCAACTGGGAGGCTTGTAAGCCCATGGGTGCTCTCCATGCTCCATTGCAAGGGTTTGCAGGGAGCAACGACCGTCATCGAAACGAAAGATACACTTCGTGTTTTCGAAGTGCTTTGGAAAATTCACATGCTCGGGGTGCTTGTATTTTCGAGTTGCGGTTTTGCGGCACTCGGTTCCGAGAAAATGTGCATCTTCGAAGGCTTTTTCACGTGTGATGCCCATTTCCTTGAAGAACACCGGGTGGGCATCCACAATGGCTCCGATGTAGTGTTCTTCATCTTCATCAAGACAGACACCGTCGTAGCAACACATCCCGCAACAGGACTCCATGGTGCACTGACGCAAACTGATCCCGAAGGACTCATAATCGATGGGCGCTCTTAACATGCGGCGCTTGAAGTACTTCTTGGTGTCGGGCATTGGATCGAATAACTGGTCGGTGCGAAGAGGCATGATACAATCGTATACTCCGGGGGATGTGGGCAGGTGCGTGTGTCAAAGTTGCGAAAGACGGGCCAGTAAAAAACAGGCTGAAACTGATTTTCCTCTGGCAATCTCCGGCTGGAGGCTTACGCTGCCCGAATCATTTTCAGAAACGGGAGAAGCCGATGAGCAGGAAAACCTTCCAGCCAGGGCTGTGCCTTGTTGTCCTGGCACTGACCCTTATGGCACTCACCGCCCCCCTTGGCGCTGAGGACATTACAACCCTGATGAACCCGGAATCGGGAAGAGCCTGGTTTGTCAGTGGAACTGCAGGAAACAATGGAAACGACGGAACGAAAGAAGCTCCTCTCAAGAACATTGATCGAGCCGTCAAAAACGCTGCCGCAGGCGACACGATCCTTGTGGCGGAAGGCGCGTATACCGGCACTTTTGGTGTGGGTTATATCAAAATTGACAAACCCTTGAAACTCTACGGCAGCTTCGCACCGGATTTTTCGGCCCGGGACATCAACACCCACACAACGCTCTTTCAGCCAAACAACAAGAGCGCCGCGAAAGCTCGCGAGCCCCTGATTACTCTTCAGAAAAACATCGACGGGACCGTTCTCGACGGGTTTGTGCTCGATATGGGGATGCGCAATTCCTACAGCACCACCGAGGGGAAGCCGGAAGGTGTTGAAACCGGAATGCTGCTTCTTCCGCCCGCGAAGAACAGCGGTGATGCCGCCACTGTTGAGAAGCCGATTCTGTTTGTTCCAAGCGCCACTCAGGGAGGCAACCTGACCGTTCGCAATAACGTCTTCATCAACGGAGCCAACTTTGGAATCCAGGCCGGCCTGCGCAGTGGCAAGACAACGATCACTGACAACCTGTTCGTGGCCAACCGTATGGCCGCAATCGAGGTCTTCGGCACGTCCGGCCAGGAGCCGGGAGAGGTTGAAATCGCATACAACACAATACTGTTCACATGGAGCCGCCTCGATGACTTCCAGGACATGGGATATGGTGTTCGCATCATGACCAAACTGAAGTATGACATTCATCACAACATCATCGGAGGAAATATCAAGGGAGGTGTCGATCACCGCCGGTATAACAAGGACGAGTGGATCAAAGTCGACAACAACACGTTCTTCGTAAACAAGACAGCTGATTTCAGCTACAGCCCTGAAAGCAACGTTCTCCTCGATCTCTCCGTGGGTGAGATGGTCGATGTGCCGCTTGCCAGCGTATCCGGAAACAAAGGCGATATTCCCCAGGGCTTAAAGGTGAATGAAGCCTATCTGGACGGCTATCTGAACGCTCGTTACAGTGAGGAAACCGATTTGGATCGTGATTCTCCGGCAAATCAGTGGCGGTCTGTTCTGGGGCTGAATCTTGTGGGAACCATCGAAACAAGTGTCAGCATGTTCGGCAACCGCTACCCTTGGAAAGAGGCTCTTGGCATGTTTGGCGCAGTGGACGGTGTTGGCGCCAGGAAGCCTTGAAACGGGCGTCCCAATATTCGTCGACAGGAAGGGCGGCTCGCGTGAGCCGCCCTTCCTGTTCAATATCTCCGACAAAGGTTTAACCTTGACGGCCCTTGGCTGCCCACTGCTCCATGTAAAGGAAGATTGGCTGACGACCACTTGTCGCCTTGTTTTGAGCAAGCGCAAATGACTGAAAATACTGATAATAAGTCCCAAGAGGAAACCGATCAGCTTGGCAAGGTTCTCAGGATCAGCCAGCTTCTCGACCTCTATGGCGGACTTCTAACGGAAAAGCAGCGAACTTTCATCCGTCTTCACCATGAAGAGGATCTCTCTTTTGGTGAGATTGCACGGCAGCAGGGAGTTTCCCGACAGGCGATCCACGACGCAGCAAAGCATGCCGAACAATCACTTGAGAGATATGAGGAGCAGCTGGGGCTGCTTTCGCGTGGATTCTCCCGAGCAAAGGCTCCGGCATCGGAACCAACGGTCCCGGCTCAGCCGGAGTTACCGGCAGATGCTTCGGCAATGCGGGAAATTGCAGCCCGTCTGCGTGAACTCGAAGGCCGGATCCGCAAGAGTGGTGGTGTGATCTACAACGGTGAAGGGCTGGCCCGAGAGCTGGGCAGTCTTGCCGACGACCTGGAACAGGCGGCGGGATAGGCAATTCGATGTTTGAATCACTGGGTGAAAAGTTCGAAGGCGTCTTCCGGAAGATTCGCGGTCAGAAGCAACTGACGGACGATAATATCAAGGAAGCAATCCGCGAGGTGCGGATGGCTCTCCTTGAAGCGGACGTTAATTATCTGATTGTGAAGGATTTCGTGCAACAAGTGCGCGAAGACGCAATCGGCCAGGAGATTGTCAAGGGGGTCAATCCCGCTCAGCAGCTCTTCTCGATCGTGCAGAAGGGTCTTGTGCGAATGATGACGGGCGATCCGGAAACGGATCGTGCTTTCGAATTCCGAACGGGCGACGAGAACCTGATTCTCATGCTCGGCCTGCAGGGTGCCGGCAAAACAACGTTTTGCGGAAAGCTGGCCCACCATCTGGCTGAAAAGAACGCGAAACCATTGCTTGTCGCCTGCGATGTTTATCGCCCGGCAGCCATCGAGCAACTCAAGCAGGTGGGCGCCAGCCTTGGGTTTCCCGTGTTCGAAATGGGCACGGAAACGCCACCGGTGGAAATCGTCAAGAAGGCAAGAGAGTACGCGAAGGAAAACGGCCGTGATGCCGTGATCGTGGATACAGCCGGGCGTCTTCACATCGATGAAGTGAAGATGGACGAGTTGGTCTCGTTGCGGGACAAACACAAACCGGATTACACGTTCCTCGTCGCCGATTCGATGACCGGTCAGGATGCGGTCAACTCCGCCAGAGCGTTCAACGAACAGGTCGGTATCGATGGCGTCTGCCTGACGAAAATGGACGGCGATGCGCGCGGTGGTGCGGCTCTTTCCATCAAGGCGGTGACAGGGCGGCCGATCGTCTTTGCAGGTGTGGGAGAGAAACCCGGAGATCTTGAGCCGTTTCATCCGGACCGGGTGGCTCAGCGCATTCTCGGCATGGGCGATGTCATGTCGCTCGTCGAGAAGGCCGAGAAAGCGATGGATGAAGACGAAGCCGCCAACATGCAGGAGAAACTTGCATCCGGCAGCTTCAACTACAACGACTTCATCAAGCAGATGAAGATGATCAACCGCATGGGTTCTCTCAAGGGACTTATGGGAATGCTGCCCGGTCTCGGCGGCCTGATGAGAAGTGTGGACAACGATGTACTAACGAAGGAATTCAAGCGCGTCGAAGCCATGATTCTCTCGATGACAAGGCAGGAGCGGGAAAACCCCGAGCTTGTCAAGGGCGAGGGAAAGCGCAGAGATCGCATCGCGAAGGGATCAGGCCATACGCTGAAGCAGGTTAACGAACTGGTGAAACAGTTCGAACAGATGCGGGGAATGATGCAGCAGTTCGCCGGTGAAGGAATGATGGGCGGACTGAAGAATGCCATGGGCGGGACGAAGAACATGCCGGATCCAAGCGAGATACTGGCAAGTGGCGGCACGCCGGAGCTTCCTCCCGGCATGGATCCCAGCATGATGCCGGGAGTGCCGAAGAAGTATGCGAAACAGATGAAGAAGATGGAACAGAAAAAACGGGGATCATCTTACACCCCACCAAAGAAGAAAAAGAAGAAGAAGAAAACGCGTCGCTAGAATGGTCGCAAAGACAGCTGGTATTTATGCCCTTCGGGGATTTCAATTCGACTGGATTCAAACAAGGAGAAGTTACACTATGGTCAAGATTCGCCTGACACGCGTTGGTCGTAAAAAAGCTCCCTACTATCGTCTCGTGGTGGCGGATTCCCGCCGAAAGCGCGATGGCAAGTTCATCGAAATTATCGGCCGCTATCAGCCATTGAACAAGGACGAGGAGCAGCAGATCGTCTGTGATGGAGAGCGGGCTCTTTACTGGCTTCACAGCGGCGCTCAGCCCACGGACACGGCGCGTGCGCTTCTCCGGCGCAAGGGCATCATGAAACAGTTCCACGAACAGAAGGTGGAGAAAAAGAAAGAGGCAAAGGCGGCGGCTTCCTAAGTCGCGGCAGCCCAGCCTTTTTCTTCTTGCCGCGGTACAAAGTTGTGGAAACCGTCGCCTGAAAGTCTGTTGTTTCATCGGCTTTGCCGAGAAGCTCCCCGTTGTACTGTTCCCGTTCCAGGAGACGAAACTGATGAGCCAGGACACAGAACTGAAGGACCTGATCGAATACGTCGCCAGAGCTCTGGTGGACGAACCGGAGAAGGTCTCCGTCACCTCTGTCGAGAGTGACACGAGTGTGATTATCGAACTCAGAGTAAGTGCTGAAGATGTGGGGAAGGTGATCGGCAAGAGTGGGCAGACAGCCAAGGCTCTTCGCAAGATTCTGAGCGCCGCGGCCACGAAGCACAGCAAGAAATCGCTTCTTCAAATCATTGAATAATCGTGGTGGCAAACGCTGATGACTGGGTCACGATTGCGGTAATCCTGCGACCGCACGGCTTGCGGGGAGTTTTTCGATTAAAGGCGCTCACACGCACTCCGGAGGATCTGGTGGAGGCCCCTCTGGAGGAACTTCGGGTCCGCCGGAATGGAAGACTCGCTGAAGAGCTCGTCCTGACCGAGGCCCGGGTGATGGAAAACGGAATCATTCAGGCACGGTTCGAAGGAATCAACGACCGAACAGCGGCGGAAAAATTCACGAACTGCGAATTGGTTATTCCGGAGAGCGAGCGCTGGGAGCTTCCAGATGGTGAGTACTACATCGACGAACTCTCAGGGCTGGAGGCCAGATCTTCGGAGACTGGCGAAAAGATCGGAACCGTGAAGACCGCCCGCGAAGGGGCAGCGCATGATTATCTCGTACTGAAACTGGATGGAGTACCGGAAGAAACACTCCTTCCGATTATTCCGCAGTTCGTGAGTCGGGTCAGCGTGGCGGAGGGATTCGCAGAGGTAACGATACCTGAAGGCTTGACGGACTGAGTCGCATGTTCCTCGCTTTTCTTCAGTCTCTCAGACCAAAGCAGTGGACAAAAAATCTTCTGATTTTCGCCGGCATTCTGTTCACGCGGCGATGGTCGGAAGTTGAGTACGTTGCAAACGCCATCAGTGGCTTCGTGGTTTTCTGCGCTCTGAGTGGTGTTGTGTATGTTGTTAACGACGTGATGGACGTTGAGCAGGATCGTCTTCACCCGAAGAAGCAAAAAAGGCCGATTGCCGCGGGCCGTATTTCGCCTGCGGCAGCGGGTGCCGGAGCCGTCACTCTTGCACTGATTTCCCTCGGGGCGGCGTTCTTCTATCTCCCGGTCAACTTTGCACTCCTGTCCATCCTCTATCTCGGACTGGTAACGGCTTATTCGCTGAAGCTGAAACACGCGGTCGTGCTTGATATCCTCATTCTCGCGGTCGGATTCGTGATTCGTGCACTGGCGGGAATCGAGGTGATTCAGACAGATCCTTCGAACCCCGTGGAAATCACGTCATACTTCCTTCTGACAACGCTCTTCCTGGCGCTGTTTCTGGCGACGGCAAAAAGAAGGAGCGAGCTGGTCATGATGGGAGACGGCGCACATTCGACACGCAAGGTTTTGCGGGAGTATACGCGTGAGTATCTCGACGTGCTGTTGACGGTCGCGATGGCGGGGACGTTGTTCAGCTATGCACTCTGGACAACGCAGGGCAAATTCTCGCGAGTGATGGAAGGGATGAATTCAGTGGGAAACACCTATCTGATGGTGTTCTCCATGCCCTTTGTGGTCTATGGAATGTTCCGCTATCTGTGGCTGGTGATGAAAAAGGGAGAGGGCGGGGCGCCTGAAACCCTGTTGCTGGAGGATATCCCCCTGCTGGCAACCGTCGTCCTGTGGATGGTAACCGTGGTTGCGGTCCTCCTTCGGCTCCAGTAGGAGCATTAACAGGCGGCTGGAAGCTGTACGTGGCACTCTGGCCGCAGGAAAAGGTAGAGACTTATGAGCAAGAAAATCAGAGTCGGTGTTATCGGTGTTGGGCATCTGGGCCAGCACCACGCCCGGAATTACCACGAAAACGAGGGGGCGGAACTCATTTGGGTTTGTGACACAAATCCGGATCAGGGACGAGGCATCGCGAAGAAGTTCGGCGCCAGGCATACTCAGAACTTCGAGGACCTGCTGGGAGAGGTGGATGCCGTCAGCATTGCCACTCCGACGGTTACCCATTATGAAATTGCCGAGAAGCTGCTGAACAACGGTATTCACTGTCTCGTGGAAAAACCGATCTGCAATTCCGTTCGTGAAGCCCATGCTCTAGCCGAGTCGGCAAAAAGGCATAACCGCGTTCTGCAGGTTGGCCACATTGAGCACTTCAACGTGGCGGTACAGAAATTCAAGGAGATCCTGACGACTCCTCTGTTCATTGAATGCCACCGCCTGGGATCTTTCGACCCGCGAGTCAAAGACGTTGGTGTGGTGCTGGATCTGATGATTCACGATATCGACATCATCCTGCGCATCGTGGACTCCGATATCGAAAGCATCGATGCCACCGGCGTTGCCATTCTGACGGACAAGGAGGACATCGCCAACGCACGTATCAAATTCAAGAGCGGCTGCATCGCCAATGTAACCTGTTCACGAGTTACTCCAAAGCCGATGCGCAAACTTCGCGTCTTCCAGGATAATGCCTATATCTCGCTCGATTACAAACGTCAGGCGATGGAAATTCACCGGCGGTACCGGCGAGAGGGCTCTCTGCGGCCGGGTGAGTCACGCTATTACATCAAGACTGAGAAGAAACGTGTTCGCCGCAAAGAACCGTTGAAGCTTGAGCTGGAACACTTTCTTGAGTGTATTCGCCTGGGCCGAACACCACAGACTACCGGTGAACAGGCCATGAAGGCCCTTGAGGTCGTTATCAAGATCACCGAGCAGATTCGAAACACAACGGTGCCATCGATGGACAACCGGCCGCTCTTCGAGGTCGCGGAGCAGCTCCGTGAACAGACCTCGCTTCCCGAGTGAGCGTCGAGGGCACCGCAATACCTTTCGGAGACTCCCCTACCGTGTCGGATTCCAGTCCGAGAAAACGGCCATTGAAGCTGTTTGTGATCGCCGGTGAAAATTCCGGCGACATTCACGGTGCCAACGTTTTCCATGCTCTCAATCGCATTTACCCCAACTACAAGGCATGGGGTCTCGGAGGAAAACGCCTGAAGGAAGCGGGTGTCAGGCTTCTTGAGAATATTGTCGAACACCTGGCGATCATTGGAATCGTTCCGGTCATCATGCACCTGCCGGAAATCCTGAAACTCCTCAAGCAAACAAAAGACTTTCTCCGTAAAACACGACCCGATGCGGTGATCCTGGTGGACTACCCCGGCTTCAATATCAAGATTGCGGAAGCCGCGAAGAAAATGGGGATCCCCGTCGTCTGGTACATCAGCCCTCAGATCTGGGCATGGCATCACAACCGGTTGTACAAGCTGGCCAAGGTTGTTGACCGGATGATTGTGATTTTTCCATTCGAACTCCCTCTCTACAAGGAAGAGGGTGTTGATGCTGTGCATGTCGGCCACCCATTGTTCGATGTCATCCATATCGATATGGATCGTGAAGAGGTTTGCCAGGAGTTCGGTCTCGATCCGGATCGTGCCATCGTCAGTATTGTTCCCGGCAGCCGCCGCAAGGAGGTGAAGGGGTTTTTGCCCATCATGCTGGAAGGGGCTCGCCGATACCAGGAATACGATCCGGACGCACAATTTGTGATTATCCGTGCATCCACGATTCAGCCGGAAATGATTGAAACGGCTATCGAGGATTCAGGCATCGATCCCAAACCCGTGGTTGTGGATCGACTGCGATACAACGTCAGAAACTGGTGCGACTTCTCGTGGGTGAAATCGGGAACGTCGACACTCGAAGCCGCACTTCTGGGATCACCGATGTTGATCGTTTATCGCGTCAACACACCAACATGGATCATCGGCAAGCAACTCTTCACAATTGGTTATATTGGCCTTCCGAACATCGTCGCAGGTGACCGCATCGTGCCTGAATTGCTGCAGGACGAGTTTACGCCTCGTAACCTTGCGGAAAAGACACGCTATTATCTGATGAATGAGAAGGCGTACGCCGACATGAAGGTGGACTTAAACGAGGTCAGAGCAAAGCTGGGCGGCCCGGGCGCTTCCGAGAAAGCCGCACGCGCCGTGCTCGACCTCTGTGGCGTGGATGCAAACATCCCGGAGGGAAATGACCGGGGCGATACTCCGAGTCCGATTCGCTTCGACTGAGACTTTAATGGCACTGAAACGCAAACCTGTCGTGGCTCTCGTGGGCCGCCCCAATGTGGGAAAATCGACGCTCTTCAACCGCCTGATCGGAGAGCGAAAGGCACTTGTACACGAAAAACCGGGCATGACCCGTGACCGTCACTACGGCACCGCGGAACACATGGGCCGGCCGTTCGATGTGATCGACACGGGTGGCTATGAGGATACAACGGACTCACCTCTTCTGTCTCTTATGCGCGAGCAGACGCTGATTGCCATCGAAGAGGCTGACCGGGTCATTTTGCTTGGGGAGCAGGCGGTTCCAAACGACCCCATCGACGCGGAAATCATCTCGCGCCTGAGAGCCTCGGGAAAACCTTTCTTTCTGGCCGTCAACAAGGCGGACGATCACTCGCGGGAAATTCAGGCCATCACCGATTTTTCGGTCCATGGTCTGGACAACATCTATCCCATCTCCGCCATGCACGGAGCGGGAGTATATGAGCTGCTGGATGATGTCACCAAGGACTTTGAGACTTTTGATGAGGAAGACGAGGAGGGCGGTCCCATCAAAGTTGCCATTGTCGGACGACAGAATGCGGGCAAGTCCACGCTTGTGAACCGTCTTCTTGGCGCAAACCGCATGATCGCCAGCAACGTGGCGGGAACAACGCGTGACTCCATCGATTCGGAAGTGACAGTCGATGGACAGGATTTTCTGATTATCGATACAGCCGGAATCCGGAGACGGGGAAAAGTTGAGCGTGGTGCGGAAAAGCTATCGGTTCACGCTGCATTTCGAGCCATCGATCGATGTGATGTTGCTCTCCTCCTGATCGATGCCAAAGAAGGCATCGCCGCACAGGACCAGCATATTTCCGGTTACCTGATGGAAGCCGGAAAGGCCTGCGTGATCGTCCTGAACAAGTGGGACGTTGTTCAGGATCGCGAAAACTATGGCGAGCACATTCGCCGTGTGCGCGAGGAATTCGGATTCCTAAAATGGGCACCAATAATCACCATCTCTGCAAGAACAGGCCAGCGTGCGTGGAAACTGTGGTCACTGATCAACCATTGCGCTGAGCAATACAGCCGGACATTCTCGACGTCGGAGTTGAATATCATCCTCAAAAAAGCAATGGCACATCTGTCGCCGCCTATCACCGGCCCACGGCAATTAAAGCTCAACTATGTGACTCAAACGAGTACTCGTCCGCCCAGACTGGCATTCTTTGTAAATGACCCCAGGCTGTTGCACTTCAGCTACGAGCGCTATCTTCAGAATCAGTTCCGCCAACAACTGAATCTGGACGGAACACCATTGAAGTTTTCCCTCAAGCGAAAGGCGGAGGAGAAGGGGTGGCTTCCGGAAAACCGGCGGAAAAGACACGAAAGCAACACGGCTCCTGAAGCGGATCACTCACCGATGCTGCTGGGACCGGAAGAGGACTATGAAGCTGCCTGGTATCAGGAAGAGGAGGAATCATCATGATCGCACCCGGGCCCGTTAAGCAAGCTGTGGAGCATGCACCCGCTTATGAAGATCTCAAGCCAGCCGCACTCTGGAAGTATTTTGCGGAAATGGCAGCGATTCCGCACCCGTCCTATCACGAGGCCGCCGTGCAGGCCCGGCTCGCAGAGCTCGCCAGAGAACAGGGCTGCGATGTGAAGCAGGACAACGCGGGAAACCTGGTTGTTTCCGTCAGGGCAACAGGCGGGCTCGACAAGAGCGAAACCCTTGTCGTTCAAGCTCATACCGATATGGTTTCCGTGAAGCGTGACAATTCACTTCACGACTTCGAAAGAGATCCCATTACGCTCGTAACTGATTTGTACAGTGACGAACCCATCGTCCGGGCTGACAACACGACACTCGGTGCGGACAATGGCATAGGTGCGGCGTGTGCACTCGCATTGATGGAGAGCGATCTCCCCCATCCTCCTCTCGAACTACTGCTGACGGTTAATGAAGAGTCAGGGATGACGGGTGCGAAAGGACTCGATCCCTCACTGGTTTCCGGGCGGCGTATGTTGAACCTCGATTCCGAAGAGGATGATACAATCTACATCGGCTGTGTCGGTGGTGCAGCGGCCTTTCTGACCTGGACTGCCGCCCTCTCAGATGTGGAAGACGACATGCAATTCGTCGAGGTGACGGTTTCCGGTCTGAAAGGTGGCCATTCCGGCCTTGAGATTCACCAGCCGCGTGGCAACGCGCATCAGATCCTGGCGAATATTCTCTCTGCATTGCCTCAGGGCTCCTGGGCGCTTGCCTCTTCAAATAATTACTTTACAATAAGTCAAAAAATTGTAGAAGCGAGGGAAAAGTCAGAAACCACATGCAAATATACACTGTTGGTTGCGTATTTCTCACAAAACCATAAGAAAACAATATACTTAAACTTTTGTGTTTTGGTTGTTTCAACACCCTATAGGTGTGCAACAAATTTATTTTCGTTCTTATTGGTAAGTGTTTTCTATTACTGACAGTGTTTCATTTCCTTCTTTTTCTCTTGTTCTGTTTCCTTTATATTACTTCCACAGGTTTTCTGCAGAGAACATCTAAGAAGCCATTAATAGCTAGGAC
>JANQSL010000041.1 GCA_028284075.1 Candidatus Sumerlaeia bacterium
GGGGTTGAGCGACCCACCAGAAGTCCCATAGAACAGGAATGGTGTCGGGCTGGTTCCCCGCAAGACGCTCCGCGGCATACCAGTGAATCGGAGCAAGGAACTTGATCACGATCGTCCAGACGGCCATAATGACCAGTCCAAACACCCAGGCAGTGATCAGGCCGTCCCGCTCAGTCTTTGGTTTCATGGCGTTGTTTCCTTGTCACCAGGAATGTGGCACCAACGGCAAGCCCCGCGGAGAGAATGGCGGTGACGGACTGGACAACACTGAACGTTCCTCCGGATGACGAGTAAACCGCCACAGGGTACATGTCAGAGGACGTATCGTTGATCAGAAATCCCCATATGAAGTACAAGACCCCGCGATAAAAACCCGTCAGCCATACGTTGCCTGTAGTGGTGTACACGCAGGACAACACCACTTCGCGGCAGAGGACCGATACCATAAGTGCGGCAAACGTGCCATAGCTCTGGAAATCCCAGAGCGTGTTGAGGAAGGGAAGAAACAGAAGCGTTCCGGCGAGTGAAACGGCCGGGATACTGACGGATGTGGGGAGCCAGCGGTTTGCCTCGACCAAAAGGACGCGCCGCAGTCCCCACTCGAAGCCGAAAATTCCCGCAGCGATTGTCAGCGGAAACGCCCAGAGCGCTGTGGTTGCCATTCGGTCCAGCAGCCGGTGATTGCCATATGTCATATAGCTCATTCCCGTTTTCTGCCCGATGAAAACAAAGCTGTAGTCGACAATAAAGCAGGCAACCAGCAATCCCGCTGCAATAAAGAGACTCATCGAACTCCCGGGGCGTGGCGGCTGGGGAGGTCCGCCAACGCGAGCGATGAGGGCGATTCCACCACACATAACCGGTATCAGGACATAGGGCAGCCAGATGGCCTGGCGGGGAGGAAGCCACCGGTCGAAAGGCAGCAGGAACAGGACGAGCCCCATTACAGCAAGAGCCAGGAGATGGAGAACCGAACGGAGCCGCGGACTCATTGGTGAATCCTCCATGCGTTCGCTTGCTCCGTCAACGCAGTGTCGGCCACTTCTCTCTCCATGCGTGTACTCTTTGTCGTCGCCGGGATTGTTTTCTTCCAGCTTCTTTGTGTCGGAGCCACATTCAGTACCCTGGAGCCCTTCAACACCGAGCTGGGCGGTTCGGAAGCCATGCTGGGGCTGCTCTGGCTGGCACTGAGCGCTCCACGGGGCTTGCTGGCGCCGTTGTGGGGGGGACTGTCGGACCGCTTGGGCCGCAAACCCATCATGATCATTGGATGTCTGGCGACGATTGCCGGATCCGTCTGCTGGGGCATGGCGGATTCCTGGTGGATTCTGTTCGCAAGCCGCTTGCTGGACAGCACTTTCTCCGCCCAGGCGCCCGTTGCGACCGCCATTATTGCGGATGCCACACCGCCGGAGAAGCGTTCCGCCGGCATGGGGCTGATCGGCGCCGCCGTTGGTCTCGCTTTCGCCATTGGCCCGCTGCTGGGGATTGTGTCGGAGACGATTGGTCTTCGGAACATGGGTTATCTGTTCGCGGGACTTCAATTTGTCTCACTGTCGCTGATTCTTTTTGCGCTGCCGGAGACACGGCCGGAGCCTGATCCGGCAAAGCTCCCTCCATTGATTCCCTTGCTTCACACCGAAACGCGCCGCCGTGCCTTGCGGCATCCGGCCGCACTGCCGCTGCTCGTTGCAGCGTTTGTGATGACGGCAGGACTGGCACACTTCTTCTCCGTCTACCCGTTGGCAACTCGCGACTGGTACGGATGGGGTGTACGCCAGTCTGCGATGGGCTTCGCGATTCTTGGTTTTGTGGGAATCGTGGTGCAGGGCGGGCTTGTTCGCTCGCTTGTTCCAAGATTTGGTGAGCGCCGTCTTCTCATGATTGGTCTGCCGCTCACAGCGCTGGGATTCCTGCTGATCGCCTTTCATCCATCGATCATGTATCTTTATGTCGGCCCTGCGACGATCGCTCTCGGGAGTGGGCTCGCGGTTCCATGCCTTCAGGGCTGGTTGTCGCAAACGGTGGGCGCGCGCGATCAGGGCCTTCTCCTCGGCCTCAGCCAGACGGCTCAGACCATGGGCCGTGGTTTTGGGCCTTTTGTGGGTACGCTTGTTTATCCTGTGGCGGTTGCCGCTCCCTTTTTGCTGGCGGCGTTCCTGGTACTGGCGGCTGCGGTCGTGATTGTGAAAATCAGGGCCTGAGAAGCCCCGGAATGCTTCCTGCCACAAGCGACGACATTTTCGGGTGCTGAGCATCCTGCAGGATTAGAAAATCAACGGTTCCGAAGCCCCGGTCCAAAGCGGGCTCCGACACAACGCGAGAACCGAGACGAATATACGTGCGAAAGAGCTTTGGCAGTTTGAGTGCCGGGCCGAGTTGCGGGTCGAACTCGCGTTTTCGCGAACCACAGGAGAAATCAGCACGGGCCGGCATCATCAACGTTTCGTGCAAAGAGTTATCGGCGCGGAGTGTCTTCATCGCGCGCCAGCCATCATCCGGGTCCGTCGATGTCAGCGAGCAGCATCCGAAGATCCATCGTAATCCGTTCATGTCGAGAAACGCTCTCAGGCCGCGCCACAGGTGAACAAGCGCGGGCATGGAACGATGATTTGTGTGAATGCAGGCTCGACCACACTCCGCGGAACTGTGGAACCACGGCTCGAGTCCCGTGAGATCGTACTCGGCGGCGGCGTAAATGCCATGATGCGCCAAGGCGTGAGCCAGCGTTTGGATGCGGTAGGTGCCGACGACCTCTTCTGACGCGCGTTCCATCAACACCACATGCGTCATTTGTTCGTCGAAGATGTCCTCGTCCAGGCCGGTGCGAACGGAGGAAGCCAGGCCTTCTCCAAGCTCCAGATTGAACACCTGATAGCGAAGCCGCAGAGCGCGCTCGACGCAACGCCGCGACACGGCGAATCCGACAGCATATCGGCCGGTTTGCCATCCGGGAAGTGCCAGAAGATCCACGCCTTCCCGGAGTTGCTCGAGGTCGGCGATGGACTTGAGGTCCTGGATGCGAAACTTTTCGAGAACCGGCATTTCAAGCAAACTCACTCTCACTTCTTCGGAAGACCGGCAAGGGCTCTTTCAAAGTGTTGGCGGGTACTCAGTGGACGCGCGGCGCCAGGCCATAAGGTCCTTCCCGAACTGCCATGGTCCGATCGGGCGAAACCCGCGGCGGCGATTGCGGCTGCCAATCTCAAAGAGTACCTGCAAGTGATGAAACAGGTCCTTCCAGGCATCCGTCAGAGTCATTTCCGCGTCCCAGATATGAGTAGCCTCCCCAGCCGCTCCGTTGACCTCGATGATGCGGAAACCCTCTCCGCGACGGAGAGCATCGAGGCTCTCGTATCGTACATCAAACCGGCCATAGTGGAACTCGGGAATCGACCTGGCGATTTGTTCGAAGGCGGCGGTCATTTCGCGAGTCACATGCTTTGTGCCATCCTGGAAAACCGTCCCCTGGCAGTGGTTTCCCGCAAACACCAGACGGTATTTCTTTCCGCGCGAAAGAACGCGATCAAGATGTGCACGGTGTCGAGTGAGGTAGACGTTTGAAATCCGTTTGGCTCTCGGATCAGCTTCAATGAGCTCCCTCAGAGTCAAAACGCCGTCGCCGACGACGCGAGGAAAGGATTTTAGCGTGATCGATGAAATACGTCCATGCTTTGACCCGGGAAGTCGATAGTACAGAATACCCGCTTCACCTTCCCAGGGCACGAGCTCCTGAAGAATGAGTTTCTTCCCCCCTGGAAAGCGTTGGAGATACCATTGCAACTGGCGGCGGTTTTTGACAGGGCGAACACCTCTGCCACGTTCACCTATATCCGGTTTGGCCACGATGGGATATTGGATACCGGACGCGCTCATTTGCTTTTCCACTTCATTCAACAGTTCATCATCGACGGGAGTGTCACTGCACTCGATCGCCACCCACCTTGCAACTCTACCGGCTTTCGGACCGGGAATCAGCGAGAGGATTTCGGACTTCGATTCCATCAGTACACCGGATGAGTAAATGTGAGGGTTTGTGTTCATCGGGAGCATGAGTCCGCGGTAACGCAGCGCCAGTAATGCGTAGTAGCATGCGAGTGGAAAATAGAAGAGCCAGGGCGGCCAGAACTCGAAGAAAGAGACAACGGGTGTGGCAGGGGAGTTGTCTTCCGACAGTGCTTTGCCGCGCTGAAAGAGATACACTTGCCACGAAACGAAGGCACAGATCGCAAGAAGTGCCAGGGGAAGTTTCATCTCTCCGAGTAAGGGAAGCACGGTTTCTCCCAGCTGAATGACGAGGAACAGCAACAGTGCCGTCCAGACAAGCGATGCACAGATCGCTGCCGTCAGAAACTTCCATGGATGAGCGGAAAAGATTCCGGCAGCGGAGTAGGTGGACGTCCGCATTCCAGGAATGAAGCGGGACAGCACAACGGCCATGACAAGGTTCCGGTCGAACCATAACCGCGCCCGTTCCATCTTGACTTTCGAAACCCAGCCCCAGGCCACAATGCGTGCCCCGCAGAGCCGGCCGATAATGTAGAGACCAAGGTCGCCAAGGGCGATTCCGGAAGCGAGCCCGACGTATGCCGCGGCGAGAGTCATGCGGTTGTCCGCCACCAGCAGTCCGCAGGTAACGGTTGTTGCGTCCTCGAGAATAAATGTTCCCAGCGCCGCAAGAATTCCCTGCAGGACGGGATTCTCAAGATGCGTGAGTGAATCCGAAAGCCATGCCATCGTGCTCACAAGGAAGGCTCCAGCGTTTGCTCACTCTCATACAGGACGCTGCCATCACTCACGGGAACCCAGCGGACTCTCACGCTGTCATGACAGACACGAGCTTGAGTGATGCTGCGGGTTGCACTGTACTCGCGTGACATAAGCGGTGCCCACGATTCTTTTTGAGCCGGGCGAAGAAGGTGTATGGAAGGAATGTTATGCTCGAAACGCTGACCGTCCTCTATCCATGTTTCGAATTTCGCTCTGCGCCATGCAAGAACCTCCTCCTGGTTCCACGACGAGGAAGAGATCAGGTACCAGTTGTCATGGTTGCCTTTTATTGAAAAGCCGCTGGAAGGATTCCAGATTGCGATGGATGTTCGCTGCCGGTCAGCCACGATCAGACGAAACCCGTTGAACTCCCTGCCATCGAATTGCTTTTCAAGAAAGGTCTCGATCCGCTCCAGCGAACCGAGCTGTAGCAGTTTGGGAATAATTGTCCCGCGGCTTGTGCCGTGAGAGGCGTGCGCACCCGCCCGTGTTTCATAAAGATTCAGAATTCCCGCCACCACGCCCTCGCGGTTCACGCCGAACCATGTTCCTTCGGATGATCCGTCGAGGGGCCCTCCCCACGAGCTTTTCCACACGGGTGGATATTCCGATGCGCGATCACGGCGCTCGTCGCGATTCATGGTGACCAGCAGCTGGTGGTTTTGACGGAATACCGTGAGTGTACACATTGAGGTCAGCGTCAGCCGGAAACGTCTCCGCGGCTCCGGACCCGCCGCAAGGGGCCTTTCATGGTTCTTCCGGCGATGGGTTCGGCGTGAACAATTCCCACCCCAGCGTTTGTTCGTCACTTCCCTGAATCATTCTTCCGAATTGGTTGTTTTCCATGAAGACCCTTACGTCCTCCCAGGTGGCCCGTGAAATGATCTCAGGGTTCCAGAGAATGTACTGAACTCCATCTTCCGCGGCCGACCGCAAGATTGCCTGCCGCTCGTTCTCAGGCAGCCGAAGTGTTGAGCCCTGGAACATAAAACCCCGGAAAGCGGCGACCCAGGGCCGCTCGTTGAGCCAGAACTCGTAGCCTTCAAGATCCCGTGAGAGATATCCGGCGGCGAGCGGTTTTTCATGAATCGTCTGACCGTACATCATCATGCCGTTCAGGAAGAAGCCGATGTCGGGAAACTCGCGAACCGCACCCTCTCCGGACTTTTCTGCCAGTTCTTCGTAGATTGGATGAGCGGTTGCCGGCTCCGTGAGGTAGAAACCCTGGAACAATTCGAGGAACACCATTAAAATTGCAGCCGCAGGCACCAGGGGCGTGTAGCCTGGCAATAATTTCCCAACGCGGTTCGTCAAAGCCCTGACGGCAGTGACAAACAGGGGTGCTGTCAGTGCAAGAAGCGGAAGCATCCAGAACAATCCCGCACGGCCGGGTGCCCGCACGTGCCGCCAGAGGGGCAGGTGAAAGATCAATGCTCCCGGCGATGTGACAGAGACACCCTGCCATTCCGGAGGGTGAGGCTTGTCCCAGCCCACAACTTCCGCGGGGTCACGTGTGGTCCAGACCTTGAGCTCCGGACCCAGTGCAATCAGGAACCCCATAACAGCCATTCCAAGCGCGGCGGCAACGAGTGGTTTTTTCAGGAAACTGTTCCCATTGTTGTCAAGACCGTTACGCTTGCGAAGAAGCCATCCCGCAAACGCTCCCACAATGACTGTGGCCGGGAGCGCGTAGCTGAACGAACGTGCCGGGAGGGCGATAAGCTGATAGGCGTCGAGCGGATACGGATGCCCGGTCAGCAGCGCCCGCAGTTTGACGGGAAGGATCAGTTGAATCAGATCCGCTGATCCGCGAATTCGGGTGGAGGTCGGAAACTCATCCATCATTTGCAGATGACCGTGTGCCTTTCCGGTTCCCAGGTAGAAAAACGCAAGCGGTCCCAGAAAAACAAGCGCTGCGATTCCACAGCTCTTCCCAAAACCGAGCATCCACTCGCGGGAAGGTCTCCATCCTCCAAAGAACCATGCGAAGGCTGCCGCTGCAGGAATCAGCAGGGTCATGAACATAAGATAATACAGCATGCTGAAGACGCAAAGAATCACACCCGCTCCAAGAGCGACTGCATCCTGAGGACGCCCTGGTCTCTTTACAACACCCGCTAACGCCCACAGCAGAAAGATCGGATGACCCGTGGAGAGAAGACTGACTGCTTTGACATTAATATAGCGATATGAGCAATGGGTGAAAACGATGGCACAAAGCATGGCGGCAAACCGGCCAAGCCCCAGCCTTCGCATCAGCGCATGAGTTGTTGCGCTTGTCCAGAGTGCGTGGAGGAGAACCGCAGCCTTGATACTGACTACCGGACCCGCGATGGCACGAATCGGCCATGTTACGGCCGCGTCGATGACTTCAAATGTGGTCATGTACAGGTACGCGCCGTAGGGATGGAAAAGAAGAGGGCAGTAGTAGGGGTTCCGAAACTCTGAAATCGCCTGATCGAACCACCAGTGGTTCCAGTAGGTTTGCGCGAGATCTCCGCTGGGATAAACCCATGCAAACTCGAACAGGTTAAGCCAAAGAATTGCCTGTGGCAGGAGAGCCAGCAGAACGTACACGAGCCATTCCCGCCACGAGGGCCATTCGCGGGAGTTCTCTGCATCGGATGTATTGATTTCCGTGGACATGGGAACAGGACTTTGCGGTTTGCGCCACCTGTTGGTGGCATGAGACTCGCTCCCTTACGGGGCAAGAGAGTCCTTGCCCGGCGCCCGGAGACGGTGTTTCTCCTGCGCCAGACTCGTAATGGGCGGTTTATCTGCTCCTGTATCCACCGGAGGCTGACGAAAATGGCTGATGCTTCGGCAAAACTCCCCGAGAACGCCGGGGGTAAATTCTATGTGGACGACCAGTGTATCGATTGCGACGCCTGCCGTGCCACGGCGCCTGATAACTTTGCGCGCGACGATGAAAAAGGTTATTCCTATGTTTCCGTACAGCCTCGGAACGAGACGGAAGAACAACTCTGCATGGAAGCCTTGGAGGGCTGTCCCGTCGAGGCAATTGGCGAAGACGGTGAATGAGTCCTTAATCAAGTAAGCGTGATACCTGCCGTCTTCTTCAGGAGGCGGCTTTTTCATTGCCCGGAGCCCTCTCTCGCCGCACCTGACGCGCCATGGCGAATCTGTTCGATACCCATGCTCATCTGCAAAGCAGCCGTTTCAACCATGACCTCGCGGCTGTGATTTCCCGCGCCCAGCGCGGAACCATCGTCCATATATTGAATCTCGGCACAAATCCGACCGATTCGAAGCAGGTCGTTGAAATTGCCCGTCGTTATCCAGGCTGCCTGGCGGCTGTCGGGATTCATCCGTCCGACATCGAAACCTGGTCGGAGAAAACAACGGACGCGCTTGTGAAACTCGCGGATTCTCCGGAGGTCGTCGCCTGGGGCGAAATCGGCCTGGACTATTATCACAAGCCGTACGACGAAAAACGTCAGCGTTCCGGCTTCCGTTACCAGTTGGGCATTGCTCGCGAGCGGGGATTGCCTGTCTGCCTTCACTGTCGGGAAGCCTACACGCATCTCCTGGAAGATCTGAAGTCTGAACGTGGCGAGGAAATTCGCGGAATCGCACACTGTTTTTCCGGTTCTCTGGATGACGCGAAAGCTCTCATCGACATGGGCTTCTTTCTGGGCGTTGGCGGGACGGTAACCTTTCCGGACAACAGCGATTTGAGAGCCACACTGGCCAAAGTGGGGATGGAGCATATTGTTGTCGAAACGGACAGTCCCTATCTCCCTCCGAAACACCGGCGGGGTCGTCGCAATGAGCCCGCATACATTGAGTTTGCGGCAATGGCGCTTGGCGATCTCTTTGGCCTCAGATTCAGCGAAATCAAAGAAGTCACTTACAAGAACGCAATCGCGGCGCTGCGCGTTCCCCATGACCAGCTTGTGTCTGCGGAAAAGGCGCGGATTCTGATCGAGGAGGCGAAGTCGG
>JANQSL010000128.1 GCA_028284075.1 Candidatus Sumerlaeia bacterium
TCCCCGACCGCAGTAACACTCCCCTGCCACAGGATTTCGTTGCCGAGGTGGCAAAGGCGTTTCAGAACGCCTGCGTGGACGTTCTGCTCACAAAGGCCGCACGCGCCCTGGAGGAATTGAATCTCGAACGGCTCGCCATCACCGGCGGAGTGGCCTGTAACAGCGGCCTGCGAGCCGCGGTGCCGGAGCGGCTTCCCCGCGCGGTGGTCGCGCTGCCCACTCCTGAATTCTGTACGGACAACGCGGCAATGATCGCAGGGGCGGGGTATCATCTCGCAAGAAAGGACAACACAGTCGACCTTGGCCTGAATGCGGAACCCGGCCTGCCCCTGGTACCGGGCGGAAACGCATGGAGAATGTAACGGCTACGTACGGATGGCTTCACCGGGCTTGCTGTCGGTAAAGGCTTCCGTGGGCACATCCGCGACAGCATTTCGTGTGCAATCGTCATCATCCTCTTCCCGGAACCTCTTCAGATCCGACAAGACCTGCTGAATCAGTTCCACCTTGGAACGGTGGTGCAGGAAAGAGCTTTTGAATCCGTACACGATGAGGTCCTGGATTTCCGGCAGTGTGAATCCCAGAACTTCGTGAAGCTTCCAGTATTCGTCTGTCATGCTGACACCGGACATGAGCCGGTTATCCGTATTGATTGTCACCCGCATCCCGTAGTCGTAGTAGAAGCGGAGAGGATGTGACTTGATGTCTTCAACGGCACCCGTCTGCACATTGGATGTCGGACAAATCTCCAGTGGAATGCGGTGATCGCAGCAGTAATTAAGAAGATCGCCGTCTTCCTTCAGGCGCACGGCATGACCCAGACGATGGGCACCGCAGCGATGAAGAGCCTGGGAGATTGATTCCGGTCCATAGGCTTCACCGGCGTGAATCGTGACATTGATATTGTTCTGAAGGATGAGCTTGAAGGCTCCCGCGTGATCCGCGGCGGGGTTGCCACCCTCGGCGCCGGCGAGGTCGAAGGCGACCACACCACGGTGCCGGTAGGCGAGGCAAAGTTCCGCCATCTGCAGCGTGTACCGGGGATGACTGCTGCGCATTCCGCAAATAATCAGTCCCCAGCGAACGTTGAAATCCCGCTCGCCGTCGCCCAGGCCGCGAAGAACGGACTCGACGACCTGTGTCAGCTTGAGACCCTGGCGCTGATGGAGAATGGGTGCGAACCTCACCTCAATATAGATCACATTCTCCTTTGCGCAGTCCTCGATCAGCTCATAGGCCGTGCGGCGAAGAGACTCCGCGTCCTGGAGAACGCTCAGAGTGATGTCGAACGCCTTCAGGTAGTTCACCAGACTGGCCGCTTCATCCTGAACAAGAATGTCGTACAACTCCGCCGGATCGTGTGAGGGCAGACTGACCCCCTGCTGCTCCGCGAGTTCAAGGATGGTGGCCACCCTCATGGAGCCATCCAGGTGGCAGTGCAGTTCGCACTTGGGCATTTCATGGATAACGTTGCGCGTTAGAGGCATATGCATTCTTCTCCCTGTATGAACGGTACAGTAAAGGGAGAGGCCGCGGGAAACGCCAGAGTTATTTTCAGGAGATTATTGCCAGCCGATATCGTCAGGGCTGGTCCAGGGACCAAGACGAACAGAGCGTTTCCACTGCTCAAGACAGCGTGAGAAGTCGTTAAAGGCACACTCCCATGCCTCCTGCCTCCAGGGAACGGCTTCAACCTCGTGGATTTCCCCCTCCACGGTGACGAACCAGGCACGGCGCTCGTCGGCGGTGAAGCCTCCGGCCATCAGGCTTTGGTCGCTCGGAATATCGATCACCGTCATAACCTCACGACCGGTCAGCACATCCCAGATTTTGGCTTTGTTGTCCTTGCTGGTGGTCAGAACGCGAGACCCGTCAGAGGTGAACTCAGCTGTCAGAATGCGCAGACCGTGACCTTTGAGTTCCGAGATGCGCCGGCCGCTGCGGGCATCCCAAACGAGGCCTCTTTCATCGGACGATGCGCTGACGATCCTCTCACCGTTCGGTGAGAAGGCGATATCACCAACGGGCTTGCCATGGACATGCGCATCTTTCTGAGAAGCAATCCAGCGTGGCTTCTTCGTACTCAGGTCAAACAGCGAAACCCCGCCGTTCTGCCAGCCGCACGCGATGCCACTGCTGTCTTTGTCGAACTCCAGCGCGGTGAGCGCAAAGGTCTCGAGATTCGGATGGTTCCAGTCAACAATGGGTTCCCATGTCCTTGTATCGTAGACCAGAAGCCTGGAAACCTTCAGACCAACGCCAAGCCGGGTACCGTCGGAATTGAAAGCCGCACAGGAAACTCCGCCGGAGAGCAGCGTTTTCAGCGGACTGGTTTCCGATCCCTGATAGACGCGAAGCGAAGAATCGACACGGCCGATCTCGGCTCTTATACTGGAATCGGGAGCGAAGGCTGAATAGGGAGAATCGACAAAGTAGACCCCTCCGTCACGAACGAGTACGGTCCGTCCCGCCGGTGCCAGGACAAATCGGCCATAATCGCTGAAGGGGCTTATGGCCGATTCCGTGCGAACGGGAAGCCTGAGGCGATTGCCGGTGACTCCGGTCTGGTTGAACTCCGTATCGAGGCCAACCACCTGCGTCTTCGCGAACAATCTGTCGAGGTCCCATTTACGAATTTCATCAGAGGAGATTGTAAGCAGGACATCGCGAGTCGGGTGGAGTGCCACTTTCTCCACCTCCTTCGTGCCAGTGAGTTTCATCAACAGGGCACCGGTTTCAGTGTCCCAGATGTGGCAGGTTCCATCGCTCCCGGAAACGGCAATGCGTGAGCTGTCATGATTAAAGGCCGCGCTGTGATACGCCGCTTCGTCTGTCTCAAAGTACTGGAGCAGCCATCCCCCTCCGCCCGCTTTGTAGATACGGACACGCCCGTCTTCGCAGGTTGTTGCAAGTCTTGTCTTGTCAGGAGAAAAACAGACACTCAACACATCACCCTCGTGGCCCGTGTAAGCCTCAAGGACGTTGAAGCTGTTAACATCAACGATGTGTGCCTGCCCCCTGTTGCGAAGACCGACCGCAATCCACCCTCCGCCCGGGCTGTTCCTCACGGCATAGGTCGGTTCTCCAAACTCAACCGAGCGGACCAGGTCGCCGGTTTCGGAATCCCAGACATGGAGATTCCCGTCCTCGCCTGTTGTTACAAATAACGCCCCTTCTGAAATAAAATCACCGGACCACATCACCTGCTCATGATCGCCCCGCGGAAGTTCAACTTCAACCTGAACGACGCCGGTCTCAAAATCCGCAATCAACGCTTTGCCGTTTGTTGAGACTCCAAGTATTCGGGAGCCGTCGGGCGAAAGCCGCACTGTTCTGAAATCCTTGTAGCCACCGTAGTGATAGGAGGCGAGCAGGCGCCCACTCTCCGCGTCCCAGATTCGAATGTCACCCAGGTAGTGGCCCGTCAGGATCTTCTGGCCATCATACGACCATTCTCCATGGGACACGCCCCCTCCCGCGGCACGTTCGCCGGTCGTCAGTGTCATGTCATCCTGAGCCAGGCGTGCGACAAGAGCACCCCATTCCCAGTTTCTCAGCCCCTCGGGCATCTCATTGACAAGCATGTTGCGGGCAATATCCGGACGAGCATCGTCCAGCACCGTATCGACAAGAGCAACGTTCGCATAGTACTGTTGAAGCACAGCCGCTTCCCGTGCAATGTTTGCCGCATCCTCGCTTTCCTTCGCCCGTTGTTCATTCTTCAGGGCGAGTTCAATCGCATCACGCGTCTCTTTCAACTGGTCATCGGCCCGGAGTTTCTGGGAATGGGCGATCAGTGCGGCGGCGATCGAGATCACAAAGAGAAAAGTGGCGGCGGCAAAGGCGATGCGCTTCTGCCGGGCGGATGCCGCCTGCCTTTTTTCCTCCTCCTCGATTCGCACCAGCAGCGAAGCCCGCAACGGAGAGTCACTGAGTGCCACCGCGTAAACTCTTGCGTGGCGAAGGTCGCCCTCTCCAAGGGCATACTCGGCACTGAGGGAGTTGAGTTTCTCGTCGAGATTGGAAAGCGCCGGGTTTCCCGGCCAAAGAGTCCGTGCCTCGTCCAGCCGTTTCTGGATGGCGGCAAACTTCTCGTAGTCGAAGTTTCCGGATGCCAGATCGGGCTCAATTTTCTCTATCAGCTCAACGGACCGGGTTCGGCCTGCATAGCCGGACCGAACAGAACAAAGCCGGCTCAGAAACTGAGTGGCGGGCGGTCTTTCCTCAGGCTCCGTGTTGAGACACTCCCACATGAGCTCCACGAGCCCCTCCGGAAGCGGGTCGTCGGACGAAGGCTGCCACTCAACCACCTCATTGCGGGAAGCAAGTACCACACTCTGCTCCGGGGTGGAAGCACGGTGAGGCGGATGGCCCGTCACCACACAGTAAAGCGTGGCTCCCAGCAGGTAAACATCCGTCCACGGCCCAAGACGATCCGGTGATTCAAAGCTCTGCTCCGGTGCCATAAAGGCAGGCGTCCCGCAGGGATTCAGAGCAGTGTCGATTGTCGGCGGAACAGGCGTGTGAGCCGGAGCCCATTCCTCCGGCAGCCGGGCCGGGTCGACGCTGACGGCAAGTCCCCAATCCACGAGAAGAACTTCGCCGAATTCCCCCAGCATGACCTGGGACGGCTTGATATCCCGATGCACAATGCCGCGGGAATGAGCAAAGGCAACAGCCTGGGCAACCTCCACCAGGATATCGAGATGCCGCGAAAGATACTCTTCCCGGGAAACCACCCCGAATTCCTTGAGCAGCAGGTCACTCCACGACTTGCCGAAGACCCGCTTCATTGCAATCATGGGTGAACGCGTAGCGGGATCTTCCACCAGATCATGAACAGGCAGAATATTCGGGTGCTCAAGAGCGGCGGACAGGCGTGCCTCCAGCACAATCTGCAACTCACGCGCCGGCTCGGCTGAATCCGTCGTTGAGTCCTCTCCCTGGCGAAGCCGCTTCAGCGCGACAAGTCTGCCAAGGCGTGTCTGCTCTGCTTCCCAGATTTCCCCCTCACCCCCACCTGCAATCTGGCGGATCGGATTGTAGGGGGAACCGGCCACCAGGTGGTCGCGAGGTGGTGGATACTCGGGAGACTGAGGTGGAGAACTTGCAGTCTCCTCCGTTTTCCCGGCCTTGGGCGTCATTGCGGGGGCGCTGGCTCTGGCTTGCTGATCCACGGCAAAGACTCTCCAACCCGTTATGCTATCTCATCAATAGGTAATTATGGGCTGTTCGATCTTCGTTGGCAATGCGGAAGACCGGGAATCCGGGCCTGTTGCGAAGATAAGCCTGAGAGTCCGCCTGGGTCGATGGCTGTGCCAGGGACCCGGAGCGTTATCGGTTGAAGAGAGTAATGGTGGCAGGGGAGGGATTTGAACCCTCGACCTTGGGGTTATGAGTCCCACGCTCTAACCAACTGAGCTACCCTGCCAGACTTGAAAACGGCCCCCGGTGGGAACGGGGGCCGGTTGATTTTGTTGGTAGCGGGGGCCGGATTCGAACCGACGACCTTTGGGTTATGAGCCCAACGAGCTACCAGCTGCTCCACCCCGCGACATGACCCTTCTCGCGAAGGGGCTGAGAGAGTTGGGGAATCGGTGGCCCGGTGTCAAGCACGGGATTGCACTTCGATGAGGCCGATTTTCCCGGCCCGGACCATCAACAGACTGCTCTTTTGAAGCGTCCTCTCCCGGAAGACTTTACAGCCGATTTTGCCCACTCGACGAGATCCTGGTCTTCCGGTCTCGGAATGAAATGGCCCAATGTAAAACCCACCCCGATAAAACGTGCACCCCTCCATCGGTACCGGTTTTCCAGTCCTCCGGTGGCCCCCTTTTTTTCTCCTTTGAGATCGAGAACAATTCGATCGAAATAGATGTCGTCCTTCAGGCCAACCACGAGGACCGGAAGCTCCGGATGCCACAGAGCCTCCACCCGGTTTGGATTCTGACCGCTCAGAATACCGTATTGTGTCTCCAGTTCGGCCACAAACCGTCCATCCCGGTGTACTCTGACAAGGTTGCCACCACAGGCTGTCAGGCTGGCCAGAAACCAGCCCGCGCCACCCCGCCAGGCCTCCTCCATGGGAAGCAGAGGATTCGGAAACCTCCGCACACATCGGCGAGGAACGTACAGAAGGACTTGAACCACAATCCAGAAAAGCAACCACAGGAAAGTGACCGCAAAGGAGAGTGGCAAAAGCAAAAGGCCGAGAAACCTGCCACGGCTCGAGACCCTCGACCAAACCTCAACCTTTTCGGAGCGGACCGGATGCCCGCTTTCCTGAACCAGCTTCCACTCTCCCTCAAAAGACATCCTCAGCCTCCCAGTCTGGTCTTCACCTGTCCGTTCACGGCCTTGCCATCAAAACTCTTTCCCGTCGCCTTGAGTTTTCCCATAACCGGACCCATGACTTTCCCGAGATCTGTTCCGCCAATGGCGCCGGTGGCTTCAATCACCTCATCGATAATCCTGCAAATTTCCCCTTCCGACAGAGCTTCCGGAAGGTAATTCTCAATAATCGCCAACTCCGCTCTCTCAGTTTCAGCGAGTTCCCCGCGGCCTGCGGCATCGAACTGTTCGATGGAATCGCGCCGCTGCTTGACCATCGTGTTCAGAAGCGCGGTGACAGTGGCATCGTCGAGTCCCGTTCCCGCTTTCTCCTTTTCTTTCTTTAGAATTTCAGCGCGGACCATTCGCAGCGTTCCCAATCGCGTTTTATCCTTCGCCTTCATGGCCTCTTTCATATCGGCTGTGATTTGTTCAGCAAGGGACATGGCATGGCTCCAATGGAAACTGATGAGGTTTCGTTTCATGAAAACAGGCGGACAGCAAGAGAGAGTTTGACGGACGGAGGACTGTCCGGGAGAGACCGGACATCATCACCGGACTCAATCCCGTTGCGCCTCTCCCCCGCTGCGGGAACCGGTGCCCTATGACTCTGCCGAACTTCTACCTGATTGGCGCTCCAAAAGCGGGAACAACCACCCTGTATTCGTGGCTCGCTCAACACCCGGACATTTTCCTCCCGAATCTGAAGGAGCCACATTACCTTCAGTACACCGGCCAACGACGGGTCGACAGCGAACTCGTCCATATTCGGACACTGGACGCCTACAAGGGGCAGTTCGCACAAGGCAGGGGGCGAGCCGCCATCGGCGAAGGCTCAACGATGACTTTCTGCTTTCCGGAGGCGGCGAAACGAATCCGCCAACTGACCCCGCAAGCGCGATTCATCATGATCCTTCGCCAGCCTGCGGAGCGGGCCTGGTCCCATTACCAGTTCCGCGTGGCACTCGGCCGCGAGCGGGCACGGTCATTCAAAGAGGCGCTGGGCCTTGAAAAAACAAGGCGCAACGCGGGTGAACCCATCGGTTCCTACTACCTTCATGTGGGTCGGTATGCATATCACCTCCGGCCGTGGCTGGAGCTGTTTCCGCGAGAGAGATTTCACTTCGTTCTGTTTGAAGAACTGAAAAACAAACCACTCGAAGTGGTGCGGGAGACGTTCCGGTTTCTTGGCCTGAACGCAGACAGACAGATCGATGTAAGAGGCAGACGGAACGTGACCGAAGTACCGGCCAGCCGTGCCTTCGCGGGTGCCATGAGATCCCGGGGAGCACTGCGAAGCACCGCCGCAAGAGTTCTGCCTTCCGCAGTCAAAAGCGTGTTGTACGATCTCCAGAAAAAAAACAGAACCGCTCCTCCGGAAATACCAGTGGCACTCAGCCAACGAATCATGGCATTGTATGAGCGTGATATAAGAATACTGGAGGAGAGGGCTGGCTTGAGCACAGAGGCATGGTATCGATGATTGAGCCGCGAAGGGTAAAAATTGTCATCTTCTGACAACCGAAGCGGCATTGCTCTTCACATGGTGACCATCCGCTCCTGCCCGATCCAAACGCTCCTGTTGCGACTCTGACTGTTCCTCCTCACGATGTCGGGCTCACTGTGGAATGCACTCCTGTCGACCCCTCCAACGTCAGGGACGACTGGATCATAAGAGAGATGAATTTCCGGAAACGGCATCACACTCCTCTGAAGGTCAACAAACGGTGAAAACAATTGTCACGGGTTCAAGTGGAACGGTCGGCACGGCACTTTGCCGGCGTTTGAGAAACTCAGGTCACTCCGTACTGCAATGGGATCGAAGCGCTGTTCCAGTCGATGATGACGCTGCGGCGGAGCGATTCATCGCCGAATCGGGCGCCGACTGGCTGTTCCATCTGGCGGTGGCATCGAACCCAACCGGTTTGGAAAATGAAGGCTGGATTGTGAATCAGAAGTGGACGGAAAATCTCGCACGTCTGTGCAGGGAGAACCGTGTTTCATTCGTCTTTACCAGCACCGTCATGGTTTACACCGATGATGCAAAAGGGCCGTTCACACCCGAAACGGTGCCGGATGCGGCGGAAGGCTACGGTCACGGAAAACTGCTGGCGGAGAGAGACGCCATGCGTGCCAATCCCGATGCACACATCGCACGTCTGGGCTGGCAAATCGCGGACGGTCCCGGCTCCAATAACATGGTCGACAATCTGGAAAATCAAATGCGCGAGAATGGAGTCATTCAGGCAAGTACGAAATGGCTCCCTGCAACGTCCCATGTTGATGACACAGCCGATGCACTGATCGCCATCGCCTCTCTGCCCGGAGGAGTGTATCTTGTGAATTCAAACCAACGCTGGAACTTTCATGACATTGTTTGCGCGTTGAACAGGGTTCATGGAAATCAATGGACAGTTCAGCCTAACGAAGACTTTGTCTATGATCAGCGCATGCTGGATGACCGCGTACCAGTCCGGTCGCTGGAAGAGCGATTTCAGCCAGACGCACTCCCCGGAGTGTGATGGCATGAGTTGACCTTAAATCCGTGAAATTCCCGAGTCTCGCGTCTTCGCGACCTGACCTTCAATCCCTTCCTCTCCTCTTCTCAGCCTCTCCCCTTCCCCACTTTTCCTCTTTCCATATTTCCCAAATCTCCCAAATCTCCCAAAATAGCATTTCTCGTTAGAATTTCCCATTCCTTCCATATCTCCCACGGATTCCTGAAATCTGAAACGGCCTGTGGTTCAATACTCCCATCAGATCTGACCGGAAGGGAATCCACCACCATGCCGCGTCAACGACCGTCACATCATTCAGCCGCCACGACCTCAGCGATCGAGGGTCTCTGCCTGCGCCTTCGCCGATCACGGCAAGAACAACATCATCCATGCAAGACAATGAAACCGGCAAGACTCACAAGACAAACACCAAGACACACCATCACAACACACCCCCAGACTCCGGGGATCGAAGCGCACAGGCTGAGCGGCGGAAGTGTACTTCCGTACACCACCGAGCCCGCCACATCGTGCAACGATCAGGCCGGAGTTTTTAAGACAGACCCCCTACAGCAAGACCTGAACATCGGCGAAGGCGCAGACAAAGACACAAAAGAGAATCCGCACCCGAAGAACCCGAAACGGAAACCGGCCGGACACCCCCTCAACCCTCGAATCCCGGAAACTGAACCCATGCAGATCGAAAAGCCCGACAGAACAACCACCGCAGGTCACAGGTTTCGGCTGGACAGGTCCCCCCCGCCTCACGGACTTTGCCCGCCCTTTGACACAAGGCTGGGCGAACATGGCAAAAAAGACGACTCTTCAGGCGATCCGCGGAATGGACGACGTCCTTCCGCAGGGATATTCCGGCGAGGTTTACAACTCCGCGTCGTGGACCGCTTTGCGGCGGCTCTACAGCGACTGGGCGGAACTGCACGGCTTCCGCTATGTGGAGACACCCGTACTGGAACCGACGGAGTTGTTCAAACGCACCGCCGGCGAAACGAGCGACATCGTCTCGAAAGAGATGTACACTTTCGAGGACGCCGGCGGACGAAGCCTCTCGATGCGGCCGGAGGGTTCCGCATCGGTTTGCCGGGCGGTCGTGCAGCATGGTCTCGCGGCATCCGGTGGCGACCTGCGATTTTACTACGTTGCCCAGATGTTCCGCGCGGAGCGCCCGCAAAAGGGTCGCTATCGCCAGCACACCCAGCTCGGCCTGGAAATTTTCAAGGAATCGGATCCAACGGCGGACGCGGAAGCGATCGGTGTTCTGTATCACTTCCTTCGACGCCTTGGACTGAAGGAAATCACCGTACAAATCAACAGCGTGGGTTCTCCCGCGTGCCGTCCGGCGTACCGCGAGAAACTGGTGGAGTATCTCCGCGAGCACTCCGGAAAGCTCTCGGCAGACTCGCAACGGCGCATGGAAACGAACCCCATGCGTATTCTCGATTCAAAAGCCGGGCAGGACCAGGACATCATCGCGAACGCACCCGTCATGGTGGACTGGCTGGACGATGAGTGCCGCGAACACTTCGAAGGGCTGAAGGCTGCACTCAGCGCGATTGAAGTTCCCTGCGAACTGAACCCCCGGCTGGTGCGAGGGCTCGATTACTACACGAAGACCGCCTTCGAGGTAACATGTGGAACTCTGGAAGGCGCGATCAAGGTAATTGGCGGCGGCGGACGCTTTGACGGCCTGATCGAACAAATCGGCGGACCGCCAACGGATGCCGTCGGATTTGGATCAAGTATCGAACGCGTGTTGCTGGCCCTTGAGAGTCAGAACATCATGCTTCCGCAACCGAACCGCCCCAAAGTTCGCATGGCATTCTTCGACGACGCAACAAAGCTTGCGGCATTCAAACTCGCGCGCGGTCTGCGCGAGGAAAGCATTGAGGTGGAGTTTCCCTACCGGTCGCGAAGCCTGACGAAAATGCTTCAGGCGGCCAACAAGGCCGGAGTGCGTCTTGTGGCAATCATTGGCGGAGACGAATGGGAACGCGGCGAAGTCCTGCTGAAGGATTTTGCAGAAGGCACACAAACAGCGATACCCGTGGATGGCCTGGCGAGCGCGATTCTGGATTTGTATCGGCGTTCGCCCGCCGTGGCGTAGTGTGAAACGGCCCGATCGGCGAGTTGTCCGGATTCTGATCTTGTGCGGGATCGGCGGACTCGTTTTGCTTTCGCTCTTCACATTCATCATATTGAGGCTGTTCTTCTTCGACCTCCATCGCGCGGCGAGCACCGGGATGTTTCCGATACTCGACTACGGCGAACTGTTCCTGACACGCCGGTCGCCTTACAACGGCATCGAGGAAGTTCGCCGCGGCGATATCGTCATCATCGACTATCGAGGCAATCTCGCTCCGGGAGATCTTGTCAGCCGCGTCGTGGGCCTGCCGGGCGACCGAATCACTCTGGCGGGCCAAACCGTCACGATCAATTCAGAGAAGCTTCGCCTGAGAATCGTAACGACAGGTAACAATCAGCCGGTTTATGCAGAGACGAACGGTAACGCGAGGTATTCCGTGTCATATCCGAAGAACTGCAACATGCAGTCGTTGAGCGTCGTGGTGCCGGATGGGTGCGTGTATGTTCTCGGGGATAACCGGTGTAATGCTCTCGACAGTCGAACGATCGGCCCGGTAACCTTCAGCGATATCAAAGGGCTCAAACTCGGCAAATGACTTTGAGGGAAACGTGACCGTTCGGAATAACATCACACTCGCTGAAATCGGCGAGGACGGCCTGCTGTCAAGACTGCAGGAGATGCTTCGACGCTCTGGCGAGGGATTGATTGTCGGAACGGGCGACGATGCGGCGGTCACGTCACCGGAGAGTCATCCGGGGCGCATCGTATGGACGACCGACACAATGGTCGAAAATACGCATTTCCGTTTTTGGAAAGGCCTTTCGGAACCCCGGTGGCTGGGCAACATGCTGGTGCGAAGCAACGTCAGCGACATTGCGGCAATGGGCGCACGACCGCTGTTCGGCCTGTTGTCCGTCGGCGCGCCAGGCAGCACCCTCGCGAGCGATATGGAGGCCTTCTTCGAGGGCCTGGAGGAGGCGCTTTCGTTGTCCGGTGCGAAACTGATCGGAGGCGATCTGGTGCGCGCACCGCAGTGGACACTGACCCTCACACTGGCGGGCACATTGTGTGAAGGGACAAAGCCCTTACTGAGGTCCGCGGCAAAGCCGGGAAACGGAATCTACGTCACGGGTTTTCCCGGACGAAACGGTACGGGGCTCAGGTTGCTGGAGGCAGGCGTTACGAAATCGCCGCTTGTGCGGGACTATCTGAGCGCTGTGTGCGAAACGGTCGCTTTCGCCGCAGAGTTCGCCGAGAAATGTCCAGGCAGCGCCGCAATGGACCTTAGCGATGGCGTTGCACGGGATGCCTGCCGAATGGCGGCGGCCTCCGGCGTCCGTCTCATTCTTGAGAAGGCCTCTTTTCCCTTCGCAACGGACATGCAGACAGTCTGTGGTGATCGCGGGTGGAAGGCTGAAAGCCTGTTCCTGCATGGTGGCGAGGATTTCGAGCTTCTGTTTGCTTGCTCCGAGACGGAGACGGATGTTGTTTTGCTGGGCAAGCGGCACGGACTGACTGTGACTCGAATTGGCCGGGTTGAAGAGGGGAACGGTGTGAGAATCGAGGATGAGAAGGGCCGACAGACAGCAGTGGCCGCGGAAGGGTTTGAGCACTTCACATGAGTGGCGAACATGTTCCCAACGATGCGGAAGTCACGCGGCTCATCATGTTGCAGGCGGACATCGATGATGAGACGCCGGAACGCCTGGGAGCGTTCGCGGAATCCGTTATGGCCGCGGGAGCGCTGGACTGCACACAACTTCCGGTCACCATGAAAAAGGGTCGCCTGGGAACACGAATCGAAATACTCGTTCCGCCGGAACGTTCCCAGGAATTCACAGCGCGCATACTGAAAGAAACAACAACGCTGGGCGTACGGCGCATCACGGTGGAGCGTACGGCGCTCGCACGGCGGATGGAACGAATCGATCTTGAAGGCCGGAATGTTCGCGTGAAAATCGCGCTCTGGAACGGAGTCGCCGTGCGGGCAAAGCCGGAGTTTGAAGACTGCCGTTCCATTGCGAACGCAACAGGCCGGCCGCTGGCAGAGGTGTGCCGCGATGCGGAGCGCAAGGCGACAGATACGTTCGTGACTCGCGACAACGGCGACGCATGATTGCCAGGCTCGGACCA
>JANQSL010000142.1 GCA_028284075.1 Candidatus Sumerlaeia bacterium
CGGTGTTTCGATCATCGATGCGCACGCGGGAGGACTCGGCGTTATCGGCGCAGAGTTGCATGACGGTCCATTAACGCATGACAATGCGTCAACGCGGCTGGCGCTCATCGGCGGCACGTCGTCCTGTCACATGGCCGTTTCGCCGGAGGCACGCTTCGTCGATGGAATCTGGGGACCGTATTATTCGGCAATGGTTCCCGGCTACTGGTTGAACGAAGGCGGACAAAGCGCGACGGGGGCTTTGATTGATCATGTGATTTTCTCGCATGCCGCATCGGTAAAGCTGATTGACGAAGGCAAGCGAACGGGCAGGTCGGTCTATGAGTTGCTGAATGATGAACTTGCCCGGATGGCAGCGGAAGCGAAGTGCCCGATGGCGGAACTAACGCGCGAGCTTCATACGCTCCCCTACTTCCACGGAAACCGGTCGCCCCGCGCGGATCCCTCGCTGCGAGGAACAGTGAGTGGTTTGAAACTCGGTGCAGAGGTTTCCGATCTGGCACGGCTCTATCTTTCCGCTGTGCAGGCTGTCGCTTACGGAACTCGCCATATCATCGAAGAGTTGAACACGAACGGCTATGATATCAGAACGATTTGCGCCTGCGGGGGTGGAACGAAGAATTCCGTTTTCCTGCAACAGCACGCCGATGCCGCCGGTTGCGACATTGTTCTCAGCAGGGAACCGGAAGCAGTCCTTCTGGGCTCCGCAATCCTGGGAGCCGTTGCCTCCGGGGATTTCAAGTCCATCGAAGGCGCGATGGCAGCCATGTCAAAAGCGGGGCGCACAATTGAGCCCGCAGCCGTGGAAAGAAGCTATCACGAGCGAAAATATCAGGTCTTCAAACGGCTGTATGAGGATCAGCTGGCTTATCGGAGCCTGATGAATGATTAGTCCGCAGCTGTGGAACACCACAGTATGGGCTTAGCTGCAAGTTCGTGGAATTGTGAAGTCTGCATTGATCAAATCCAACGCATCGCACTTCACCACTCGTACCAACCATTTTGTCGTCATGGACAACAATGACTGGCGGATGATCGAAGCGGGCAACCGGTCGTCGCGCAGTGAATGACCGTAAAGACCAAAGCTCCGCGGACTTTCACCTTTACGACTTCCCGATTCTGTTTTTGTTCATGCAATCTCTGTTGTTCGATGGAGCTATCTGACGATCCATACGTCTCTAACGCCCGACTGTTTCCCGACAATCGTAAAGGCACCTAATGCATTTGTTCGCCCACAGATACGGTTGCGACTGATGTCCAGCTCAAACCCATCCATCACCGTTGACCATGGCCCGTCAGGACCGCCGGCGCTGTGCCACAACTCCAGGGTTGTCTCGTCAATTCCAGCCAATTCCTTCGCAACATATCTGAAAGAAACCGTCACACTCGACCATCCTGTCCGATCCGTTTCGACTTCCCATACAACACTTGTGGCAATCTTTTCTCCTGTATCCAACTCGGCGGTTCGCCAGTCGTTTCTTGTCAGCGTTACCGTTTGCAACGACGATCCGCTATTCCCCGGTCCGTTTCCCTCGTCGAAATCGATCCAACAACGTGAATCGGGCGTCGAATCGTTGCTGCCGTCACCGGACACGCCTATTGCGGCCGCCGGCGCGTCACCACTCCGTGCAAAAGACCGATAGGTGGCGGAATCACTTTCAACAGAACCAAAAACAACATAGGAGGCACCGGAGTCAGCAAATCCGTTGCTGTCAGCATACGCGGCCCCCACGATAAAATCGGTTGCGCCGTCTCCGTTCACATCTCCGGCACCAGAGACACAAAGGCCTGACTGGTCGTCATCCATTACACCGGAGAGAAAAAGAGCTTCTGTCGCTGAAAGACTTCCAAGATCCAAGTCGGTGAAGCCTCCCGCCCTGCCAAACAAAACATACGAAGTCCCGATCCGGTTCAAGTCCATCTCTCTCAGATCACCACCCGGGCATCCAATGATTATATCGGCGAATCCATCAGCATTCACATCGCCAGCACCACTGACACCCCATCCGGATGAATCATATCGCTCTGCACCATGGATGGTGATGCCGTCATTAATCGTGAGATCGGCGAGGTCCAGAGTTTCGAGTCCATGCGCTTTTCCGAAAATGAGGTAGGACTCGCCGGCTCCGCTCCGGGTATTGCCGGGACCGTCAGCCGCCCTTGCACCGATGAGCATGTCGGCAAATCCATCTCCATTCACATCTCCGGCTCCTGAAACGCTCCACCCTGCAAAATCCCTGGATTCGGCTCCGTGGATCCTGAAACCTTCGGCTGGCGAGAGGCTGGCAAGGTCGACTGTATCGAAATCCGACTCCCGGCCAAAGAGAACGCATGCCCCTCCTGCGTATCGACGAGTGCTCTCCGGTCCGTGGCCCACGTAGAGACCAAGGGCAACATCTGCAAACCCGTCACCGTTTATATCGCCCACCCCCGATACGCTTTGGCCGGTTCCGTCAAAGAGTTTCGCTCCGTGAATTTGAAACCCTTCCGCCGATGAGAGACTGGCAAGATCGATTGAACCGAATCCGAGTGGCTTGCCAAAAACAACAAACGCGCTCGATTTGCGAGGACTGTTTTTCGTGCCAATAACAACGTCGGCATATCCATCGCCATTGAAGTCTCCGGCACCGGAAAGACTCCAACCGCAACCTGTTCCTTCGACGGCGCCAAAGATCTCAAAACCTTTTGTGTGCGAAAGGCGGTGGAGATTGATAGTGCCGAAGCCCTCCGCCTTGCCGAAAACCACGTATGATGTACCGGCGTGGGGCCGCGAGTCACGCAGACCCTGCGTATCGGGAGCGCCCATCAGAATATCGGCGAAGCCATCATTATTCAAGTCACCCACTCCCGAAACACTGGAACCAAGGTGATCGCCCTGCTTCGCCCCGTAAATTGCCAGTCCCTGATCCGAGGGAAGGTCACCAACATCGATTGTGTCGAAGCCACCGGGTTTTCCGAAGATCAGGTGTACGCTGCCCGTGTAGAATCCAACCGGACCGGCAGCCTCCGGTGAACCCACCAGAACATCTGCGAAGCCGTCGCCATTCACATCCCCCGCACCCGATACACTCCAGCCGGATTCATCGCCTTTGTCGATTCCCACAATCCGAAAGCCTGGATGTGTCGTTCCCAGTTCCGCCAAGTCGATCATTGACGGTTGTGCGTTCGCCAATGAACATGCGAACAGACCCGCCACCAACAACACGTCAGGAAGCGTGCCGCAACATGAGCATCGATGACTCTTTCTCCATCGGTTCCTCATCAGCCCTCTCCCGCTGTTTCACTGTTTCGAGGAGGTGGATTTCTTGACGTGTCGCCCGGTCGCGGTCGATCCCGAAGTTACCTGGATCAATGGAATCGGTATATGACCGGGCGGTCAGAATCGGAAATCAGCAACCGGGTGAAAATCCGGGATCGGATGATTCCACGGTGTCTCTTCCAGGTGGACGAGTTTCGGCCGTCAAATCGAGCACGATATCCGGATCATTGGGAATCCGGTGAGGGGTTATGTGAAAAAACCCGAGACAACGGCATTATCCTCTCGGGAGATGCAGAGACGGGGAACAACCCCACTTGTTTCAGTTGTCAGAAAGATCGCCGGACCTTCTCCGGGTCTTCTTATGCGGTTGACCCATGAGGCGCCCGCCGGGTGGTCTGGCCCTACGGAGAGCACAGGCGGGAAACCCGCCGTTACCGAGGAAAGGACCCTCTCATGAAGTCAGCCAGCCGGTTTATTCCATGCATTCTGGCGGCAGCGCTCGCCAGTTCGGTTCACGCCGACAAGGTTTACTTCAAGTCCGGCGATACCCGCGAAGGCCGCGTGGAGTCCGTTCCGGGGGATCCAACGTCGATCCTGCTCGTGAATTCTCTCGGCAGTATTCAGGTCAGCCGGGATCTGGTGACACGCATCGAGGAAACGGACGATGCCACGGATTATGCGGTGATTGGCGAGCAGTTCCTTGATATCCGCTCGTATGACCGTGCGGTTCAGAGCTTTCAGAAGTCACTGGAAATCGATACAACCAACGCTCAGGCAAGGGCGGGGATGGATCGGGCACGGGAGCTGATTGAAGCGCAAAAGGTTGAGGCGCGACGCGCCCGGGTGGCGATGAATTCAGACCTGCTGGTGGAATCGCGTGATCTGCTGCAGCAGGAGCGTTTCGAGGAAGTCGAACGCAATATTCAAACGGTTCTGACTCAGTCACCAACAGAGGAACAGAAAACCGCCGCGAGCCTGCTTCAGCGGGACTTGTACGTGGCATGGGGGCTTTCGCGCCTGGACCGTCTGGATCCGGAAACCGCGGAAGTGTATCTGGAAAGAGCGTTGAAGATCGATCCGGACAATGAGGCGGCCAACGATGCGTTGCTGACCGTTTGGGAACAGGATCCCTCAAAACGCGAAAAGGTCGTCGAGGCGTATCGGAACAAGCTGCGCTCGAACCCGGATGACATTGAACTCAATCGCAAGCTGGCGGATGCGTTGCTGGCGTTGAATCGCCCGGAAGAGGCGCTGGAGCCTCTGTCGCGTTTTGAGGACACAAGCGCATACCGTGTGAATAACTACGCCAGCCGTCACAAACAGGCGATGGTGGAGGTGGCTCACGCTCGTGCGGGCGAGGGAAACCTGCAGGGCGCCATCGACATGTTTGAATCGGCAAAAGGCAAGTTCGATGATCTGGATACATCTCCCGTCGCTTACTGGAAGTATCAGCTTCGCCTGAATGAGCTGGAACCGGACGACTGGGCGGGACGGGCGGCTCTGCTGAGTTACCTGACGGAAAACGGAATGACGGCTCTCGCGGCCCAGGAAGCGGAAGTGATTCTGCGCAACGATCCGGAGAATGAAACGGCAACGAATCTGCTGCGCGCCAAGGCGGAAGCGGATATTACCGATATTATGGAAGTCTTCAACCGGGGTCAGTTCGCTCTGGCAAAGGGAATGTCGGAGTCCTTTGCAGAGGAGAACACGCGTTTCCCGGATCTGGTACAGCGCGCGTCGGATATCTACGCGAGAGCGGATCTGGAAGCGGAACGCCAGGCGAAGGCGTTGCGTGAACAGGCTCGCGAGGTCGTTGCACAGGGTGATGAGTACCTGGCTCTGGCACGGCGCAATCTGGAGCTGCACAAGTCCGCGGAAGACGTCAATCGCAGTTCCATCATCGTGTACAAGCGCGAGGCGGAGAAGTACTGCCGCCGGGCAATTCAAGCGTTCGAGGCGGCTTTGGAAATCGATCCGTCGCTCGGTCCGCTTGTGGGTGGCATGGATGTGAACAGCAAGCTTGCCGATGCCCGTCAGTTGTTGTCACAGATCAATCGCCCGACCGTTGAGATCTTCGTTCCGGGAGCCGACTAGGGCGCGGACTTTACGGGCTTGAACAGCTTGGGGGCGCAGGACTGCGCAAGAGTCTGGCCCCTGAGCAACCGGATCGTTTCCGGAGCACGGCCGGAGAGGAGTAATCCTGCGGCCAGTTTCAGTTTAAACCTCTGGCGATCGGCAAAGCGTGCCGGAACGCGTCCGACTCCAAAGTCGGGTTCGGACCAGCCTTCCCCGCTGTCGTGCGCCGGTTGTCGGCGCCCAAAACGCTCAACGAGTTCCCGGGGAGAAATCCCTTCGGCAAGAACACGGCGCAGCAGTTTCAACGCGTGGGGTGGATAAGGAAGCCAGGCCGTCTCTCGATAGAGCGCAAGTATGTTGCGGCCCTGGCGGGTGCGTGGGTGCGAACGGGGAAGTTCGCTGCAAACCTCACCTGCAAACGCGAGGAGCGCCTCGACTGCGGGCGAAAGGCCAACACGCCCGGCTATTCTCAGCGCATCGGTAAAATCCTTTCGGGAACTGCGGTCACGAACCAGCGCCCGCACGTCCAACACGTCACGCCAGAGGCGGCCGCCGTGGTGGCGGGCGGCATGCAGAGCGACAATGACGAGATGATCGGGTACACGCGGCTCGGCCGCGATGTCAGGCCAATCGGGACTCGGAAACGATTGCGGGTGATTCAGAATCTGCCGTCCGAGCTGATGCGCAGGCTCGAGAAGATCGATGGAGGCACCGCTCGACGGTTGATACCAAACCCCGGGAGCGTTTGCCGGGGCCGGCTCGAAACCGCCCTCGCGCAGAGCGGTGTGGGTTCTCTCGCGCGTGTTGTGATCACCGGCAAGCACGAGGTCGGAATCGAGCATGAACCGCAATGCCGGTGAATCGAACCGGGAGGCGATGCTGGCTCCCTTGATGAGAAGCAGGAATTCAATGCCGTGGGACTCCATTCGCTGGAGGAGATCGAAAAGAATTCGACGGCGGCGGTGATAGTCGACGGCAAACCCTGACAGAGTCTGCTGATTGGGAACGTCGAGGAATGAGCCGGAAACAAAGAGTCGCGCCGGATCAATATCCGCCAGTGCGGCATTGTGTATAATGGGCTCCGCCGCCCTGCTCAAAACCGGAATGAGTGGAAGCGGTTGCCACGAGGGGGAAGCCACCAGGCGCCGAAGACGTGCGGCGCGGTCCCGGCCCGCGGAAGGCACAAGAGCAAGATCCGCCAGACGGCAGAAGGCATGTTTCTGCGAAGATGTAAAGAGGGGCTGACGAAAAAGCTGCAGAGGCGTCAGAGGAATCGACATGGCGAACAACAAGTCCGCCGGAGGAGCGCAAGAGGACTAGTAGTTTTCCTCGCCGTCGTCGGCTTTGCCTGGACCCGAGGACTTCAGGGGATCGTCGCTGCCGGAGGCAAGAACACGCAAATAGTCTCGATCAAGTTCCTCAGCGTGGAGAACAGTGACTTGGGGCCGTTCCCACTCCGGGTTGGTATCGTCCAGTCTCATCATGTGAACGGGCTCGCGACTCCTTGTGAGTGCTCTTCGCCTCTTTGTCTCCCAAACAGGTGCAGTTTCAGGGCAAAACGCGGGGGCTGTCCACCGGAAAAACGACGGAATTCAGATGGGAGCGGTCAGGCTGCCAACCCGTGCAAGAACTTCCTCCACGTCCTTCCGGACGGCTGACGGATCGGGAAGGCGGTATTTCTCCTCAAGGGCCTCGATGATGGCGCCTGTCTCCAAGCCACGGCGGGAGAGGCTCCAAATAACTCTGGCGGTGGCGTTCAGGATAACAACATCACCGGTGCGGCGATCATGAACGAAAAGCTCCCGGCCAACCTCCTGAGTCTCAAGATGCTCCGGGAGGTCGAGATCGGGTTTTGGAGCGCCAGCGGTCATTTCGGGAGCTGGTTTGGGCCGGGTCATCAAGGGACCTTCCATCAAGGGAGCTATGAATCGATTGATACGGCGGCGGATCGGGAGCGGCAACCGGATCGTCCGGGCGGACCAGAAAATCGCTTTGGAATCGGGGCGGCACCATTGGCCGGACCCGTTCTGCAGACCAACAAGGGTGCCCATTACGTCCTGACGAGCCCACGGGCCCTCGGGCCGGGCGTTGCCATCACCAAGTGTCCAGATTCGCTTTTCACGAAGCTTGATAACCCGATGCAGTACCGGGGTGCCGGTGCCGCCGTCGCGGACAGCGACAATGTCCCCAACACGCAACTTCCGATGGGGCTTGAGGGGTGCGACCAACACTCGCTGGCCGTCACGCAGCAGCGGGGCCATGCTTTGGCCGCGAATGCGCATTCGGAGCAGCCTAGTCAACGCCAGGTCTCGTCAAAACTCCGCCAATCGCCAATGCCGGCGTTGGGAGGGTATTCAAAGCCAATGTCAGCGCCCGGGTCGCCGAACAGCAGGTAGCCTCTGGCATTGTCGGCGAGGAAGGGGAACTTCGTCATGTAGCTGATCATGCCCATGGCGAACAGCTCGCCGGTGGTGCGAGCAACAACACCGTCATGGCCCTGAAACCCCCGCATGACTTCCTCGACGATGGGTCTCAATGCCAGGTAGGATTCTTCCGTGGTGGTGCTGATACTGCCGATTCCACCTCGAACGGGATCGGCAACGAGCCATGCATCGGACATGCAGAGGAGCGTCTCCTGCACGGGAGGTACGGCGAAGATGCCATTCTGGCATGTCATTGGTGCGGCAAAGGGCCACTGTCCATCCGTATCGACAACGTTCAAAATGTCGTCGGTGGTCAAAACCTCGGCATCAGACCATTCCTTGAACAAGCCATGACCGACGTAGAGGCAAAAAGCGACACCGCCGTTGGGTCCTTCAAGCGCGGCACGAACCGTATCCCGCGCGGCAGCGTTGTTTTCGAAATCGAAGTGGGTGTGAGGAAGCTGAGTGCCCTGCCAGTAAGAGATCCAGAGAGGCGCATCGAAACCAAAGATGAAGTTTTCAGGAGCGGTATTGTCAGTTAAGATGTAACCAAGGCGCTGCTGAGCCTTGAGTGTGGGAAGCGCCGCTTCATACGCCAGGTAGCGATCAATGGCGTTCTGGAGTTGAGCAGTGGTTCGAACCGTCAGCCGCCCGATCATCACATCCGGCAGGAGGTCGCTTCCGAAGAGAAGCGAGTAGGGCAGGTCGGATGGATACTCGCGATTCGAACCGTTGTACTCAACGGTGCCGAGTTCGTACCAGACGGGAACTTTGGGTCCGACCCACGCATCGGCGTAGTCGCGTGAATCAAACGTTCCGTGAGCGACGATGAGAACTTCAGGCAGTGCCAGTTTTTCCGGCGCCGCGGCAATCAGATCCGCAAGCGCGAGGCGAATGGCTTCGGGCGATGTGCGGCCGTCAGAGTAAGCATTGTAGGCCGCTCGAGGCTCGAGCTCGATGATGCCCGGTCCTCTCAATGAAACGAGTGGAGCAAGGGTTGAGGCAAATTCTGAAGGGCGTACGTAAATACCACGAAGCGGTGTTCCCGCAGCCGGAACCGCGGGAAGAGTCTCTGCGATGACGGGCATCGGTGACTGAAGAGAGGACTCCAGCTGGAGGTGGTAGACGGAGGCGGTTCCACTGTCCTCGAACTCAATGGCGACTCCGCCGTCTTCGTCGGTAAACGATGAGGCGTTTATGACCTCAACCGGGAGAAGCGGATCAGTGATATCGAGAATCAGAACGTCGGATACGGAGGTCCCGCCAGCGAACCCGCCCACTGTCACGATGCGCGGAGTTCCTCCGCCATCTTCAAGGCGAACACGGCATACGCCGCTGCCGTCAGCACGAGGCTTTGCTTCGTACTCTACCGTATAGGACTCAAGATTCTGCAAATCGGCCTGACTAATGGGAGGCAGAACCACGGGTGAGTCGGAAGGAACCGCATGGCTGAAAGTCAGAGCCGCCGGAGGCGTTGGAATTGCGGAGAGGTGCAGAGTACCGGAAGTGATATGGTCGGTCCGGTCGTTCCAGCTGTCCCGGGGCAGCGCCATTCCGTTTACGGACAGATCCACATAGTGATCCGGAGCGACATCGATCACCTGGTTCAGCCCGAGCAGGTGGGCTTCCAGACGAACGGCGGTCGTTGTCAGCCGGTCATGTACTGTTACGGCGTCGTTTTTTATCTGCCCGGCGGAAGCTCGCCAAAAAACGAAGCGCTCGCCAGGAGCGTTGATGGCGTCGCGTTCGTAGCGCGAGTTGTCTGTGACGGTATAGGACCGTGGAATGGAGATCTCCGCACCTTGCGGGGAGAGAGTGGAGAAAGCTTCGCGCGTGGCAATCCGGGGAGAAGGGCTGGAAACGGAAAGGGTGGCGAAAACAGAGTCGCTGTGGTTGTAGATCGTGTGTGTTCGCGGGGCGTAAAAGGAGATACGATTTCCGTTGATCTGACGGAAAGGAATGGCCGTGCCGTTGTAAACGAATCTCAGGTCGTCAAGGTTTGAGGCGTTGTAGCCGATGTCGGTGAGGAGAAGTTCAAGGATCTCTCCTTCGAGAGGTCTGGTATTCTGAACGGCATCGTACTCCAGCCGCCACTCGCCAGGAGGCTGTGGAAGAACGGGTGCGCCTTTTGAGTCCGCAAGTGTGTCGGTCATGTCGGCGCCGTTGAGAAACAGACCTCGCAGAAACCGTTGGTCCGTGATTCTGACGCCACTGCCGCTCACGGATTGTGCCGCCTTTGTGTCGGGACGCACTTCAATACGGATGGTGTGGGCATCCGAGGAAAGCGCGCCCGTATCAAGTACGACCTGAATGGCGTCCACCGTACCAACACCAACCGGTTGAACGGTAACCGCTGAAGAAACGTCGGTTCCGTTTCCGGAGAAAGCGGATACGGAATACGATCCAAAGGGATCCGTCACCGCAATCAGGCAGGAAGTCGCCGCGGATTTCCGCACAAGTTCCCGGTCGCTGCGGTCGAGCGCCTCTCTGTCCGGCTCCACGTCCAGTGCAAGGGGATCGAAAACTTTTTCGTCTGCGGGCACAAAGGGGACAGCCTGATACTCAAGGGCGGGTCCCGGTGTCCCGGACCACTCAATCGCCCAGCCGTTGCCGGCGGACTTTGTTTCAAGAATATGAAAGTCTGATGCGGCCGTCCACAAGGGAAGGGCCGTGAGTGCCGCAAGAGTCCAAAGCCGGCCTGCCCCTGTCATTCAAGGACTCTCCAGTCTTTGATTGAACTGCCATCGCCAATGGTCAGGGCCCCGGCCATCGTTACGCTTTCACCATCGGGACGGGTCACAATGATGTCCCAGACACCAAGCGCGAGACCGGTTGTGTCGAGTATGGCACGGAGTTTTGTCGGACTGCCGTACTCCCCCGCCAGCTGAGCATCGGGCTCGCCGGATTTCTGCAGATGAATCTGTGTCCCGGGATGAAAACCGAATCCCTCGATGTCCAGATCGTTTGTTGAGGCGACGAGAGCCCAATCGGGGGACGCGGAGGACGCCGACAACGGAGAAGGGCCAGGAGCGGCGGGTTGATGTCCGGAGATTGCGAGGGAGTACCACTGTCCCTCAGAGGGAACCGCACCCTTCATTGAAACGGTGACGGTAAAGGCTCCCGAAGTGGCTCCGGGGGAAACGATGATCTGTTCAACTGTGTCGACAATGTTGTCGCCCGCCGTTGCAAGTGCGGTGGGATTGGCGGGATCCAAAACGGATGGAAGAGATGTGCCGTCGGGACCGGTGACTCTCAAATCCAGATCGTTCACAAGTAACGGTGTACGGTCATCCAGAACAATGCCCGGCGATGTTGCCGGCGGGTCTGTCCATGAAAGCGTGACCTTCAAATCCTCCGCGCCATCCCAGGAGATGTTGTAGGTATCTCCGCCAATCGGCGTGTCTCCATCGAGCAGTCCTTCGACAACACAGTGGGCGGAAGCGGTGCCGGGGTCGGCCTGACGCTTGATGGGCTCAACGGAAGCCACAGTGTCCGGAAGCCCCCAGCCATAGATGTAGTCAGGGCCCGCGTTGCCCATGTCGGTGGCGCCATGAATAAGAAGGCACTTCACGGTGGAAGCCCTCGGCAACCAGCCCGGAAGGTGGGTTTGGGCGTAGTCGACAATCAATGCTCCGGCACCGGCCGCGTTCGGAGAGGAAAACGACGTGCCGCTGCCAAGCCCGGTACCGTAGGTCATGTCATCGCTTCCGGCCACCGTCAGCAGAAGCTGATGGCCGTTGGCAACAAGGTCGGGCTTCACACGCCCGTCGTCGGCGGGTCCCCATCCGGAGAACGCTGTGGGAGTTGCAGCGGAAGGATCACGCACTTCGGCGGTGACCGCATCCGTCAGAGCACCGACAGCGATCACGTTTTTCGCACAGGCACGGGTAATTGTCGTGTCGTACCCGCCTTCGCCGGTTGTTTCGTCAAAAGGTGCGGTCGCGACTTCCCAGAATGCTTCCGCCCAATCGTCGATGTCGGTATCGTAGTAATAGAGCGTACCGGTTCCGTCGCGCGGATGGGTGTAGGTATCGTCGCGGTCGTTTCCGGCAGCCCAGAAGACAAGGTGCCAGGGATTGTCGTGGGAAAGCTGATCAAGCTGCGCCGAGAAAGTTGTGTAGAGTCCGAATTTGGGATCTTCGCGGTCGCCGGTGCCATCGGGCTTCCAGGTCTCTCCGAACCAATGCCACCCGAGGTTGCCGGACTGAGTGCCCCAGTTCCATCCATGAAGAAATCCGTAAGAGTGGTTGGAGATGGGAACGGCATCCGTGTCCACTGGAGAGAGCGGAACTCTCGACAGCATCTCGGCGATGTTGTTGTTCCAGTCGTAGCATTCCGCAGTGGCACCCTTCGCCACACCAATCACGCCAGTGTTCAGACCGGCGGAGATAATGACTCCGGTCACGGCGGTTGCATGATTACTGATCGCCGGGGCTGCATCCTCGTTGGTGCAGCGCGCTCCGCCGTCGAATTCGATATGGGTGTTGCGAACCGATCCCGCGTCCCAGACTCCCACGGTGACGGAGGCGCCGGTGACACTGGGTGTATCAGAGTGAAGTTCGAGACCGTTGACTCCAATGTTCGCATTGGTCGTGAGTGTTTCATTGTAGAGGGGAAGCCCGGTCGGCCCGATGTCCACAAGCTCGAACCGCTGACCGTCTTTGCCGGTTGCCTCAAGTACCCAGCCGCGGCTGAGGGCTTTTTGCTGAGCGCCGGACTTGCGGGCGGCGCTGGCGGCGCTGAGTTGACGCTGGTTTTCAAGTCTCGCCATGGCCCGGTCCTGCGGCTGAGCGAAAACCCCCGCCACAGCAAGGCAGCCTCCGGCCGCGAGGAGGCCACGAATGAGAGGTTTCGAGGGTCGCCGAGTTCTCATGATAAGGAAGTAAGGCACGATTCGGGCCTCACGGCAACAGGGACCACATTGCTGAGCCGCATTGTGAGCCGGAGAGCGTTTTGTGCGTCAGGGCCCTGGTGAATAGGTGGCGCTAACTCCAGTGGTTGCAGATGCCCGGAAAATACTGTAGAAGGAATCGAGGACTGCTCGGCGGGGATGAAGATAGGAAACAATCTTGTCGTTATCCTCCATATAGATATCGGGGTCCTTGCGCTTCATAACCCGTCTCAAATCAACGAATATTGACTCCACTGACCCATCATCGTCGGTTCGGATAATTTCGACTCGCGAGGCGGCCTTGAACTTAAGGCCTCCGGTTTCGGTGGCAACTTCGCTCAGTAGTCTCAATCCGGGACCCAAAAAGACGACTCGAGGGTTACCAAAATAGCCCTGAACCGAGACGGTTCCGGCAGGTGGAACGTAAACGATATCGTTGGGAAGAAGCGGGAGGTTGTGTTTGAGTCGGCCGCGGATGATAAAATCGTCGAAGGGAACGAGGATTTCCTCGCGGGTGGAGAGTTCGCTTTCTTCCGAAAGAATTTTCATGAGTTCGTCGATGGGGCGCTCGATGCGCTCGCGACGGGGAAGCTTTTCACGGTAGATCTTGATGACGCGACCAGGTGGAAGACCTCTCTGGATTCCGCCCAGGGAGAATCCCTCGGCTTTGAAAATGGCATCCACCAACGTTCCGCCGGGCTCGAGAATGTACCGCCCCGCTTTGTTGACGCTGCCCAGCACGGTCACCTGGTTGTAGTGATAGTTTTCGATGGTCAAGACCACGACGGGGTTGCGAATGACGGCGTCGTAGGCGTCGCGCAAGTCGCGCTCAAGTTCGAGCTGTGTCTTTCCATGGGCTCGAATGGCTCCGATATGGGGAAGAACGATAAAGGGGCTTTCGGACACCTGGATCTTCAGTCCGCCGTCAGTGTTTTCGTCGGACAAACCCAGCATGTCCTGGCGGCCGACAAGGGTCAGGCTGAGAATATCGCCCGGGCCAATTACGTACTCGGACCGTCCGGGGAACAGGTACTCCTGTGTCTTGAGGCGTTGAAAGTCGTTCTCCCATTCGATGCCTTCGAAATCCACCGGAGGCAAAGCGGGTTCGCTCCGAGGCCCGCGTGTTGAGCACCCGGCAAGGAGAAGGACAGCCGCGATGGTTGTGATCTGAAGAAAGAGTCGCACCAGGAGTTGGCCTTAGTCTTTGTTGGATTCGGAAGCGGTCAGTTCAACCATGGACTCGGATGTGTCGTCGTCGACGTCACTGCCATAGGAATAACCGTAACGGCCGCCATAGCCGTAGTGACCGTAGCCGTAGTAGCTGCCGTAGTGATCTCCGTAACCACGTCCGCGCTGCGCGCGTTCCGGAGCGTTGTACACCGCCCCCAAAATGCGTGCGCCGACACTCGTGAGTTTTTCCGATGTTTTCTTGAGAATCTCAAACGGGGTGGCACCCTGTTTCACGACAAGCATCACACCATCGACCTTGCCGGACATGACAATGGCGTCGGCCATTCCAAACGCCGGCGCGGAATCGATCACCACAGTGTCGTAAGACTCCCGGAGTGAGCTGATGAGTTCGCTCATCGCCCCGCTCTCGAGCAGAGTTACCGGGGACGGACTGATGCGTCCCGCGGGAAGAATGTGCAAATTGGGATTCTCCGGAAGGATGGTGATGGCGTCGGCAATCATCATTTGCCCTGTGAGCACGTCGGTCAGACCTGGTATGCGCGACAGGCGTGAGAAAATCCGGTGAATGCTGGGACGCTTGAGGTCACCGTCGATAAGAATGGTACGGCGTCCCTGCTCGGCAATGAATACCGCCAGGTTACTGGCAACCGTGGATTTGCCTTCTTTCGGATAGCAGCTTGTGACCAGTATGACCTGAGGGGAGTGTCGCGCACTGGAATATTGAAGAGAGGCACGCAGGTAACGGAACGCCTCCGCTTCCGCGCTCTTTGAGTTCGGTTCAAGAATCTGAACGGGTGTGCGACGCCCTTTCCGCACACGTGGCTTTCCGCTCTGAACGAGGGGAGGAATGAACCCAAGGGTCGGTATACGGAGGCGGTTCTCGACCATGAAGGGGTCTTTGACGGATCTGTCGAGCAGCGACATGCCCAGGACAAAGGCTGTTCCGAGGAAAAGTCCGAGGAAGCAGAACTTGAAGACGGTTCTTTCGACGTTGGGAGAAGACGGGGAACCGGGAATTCCGGCCCGGCTCACGATCTCGACACGACTGGTTTCAACACCCTGGGAGGCGTCGAGTTGCTCAAAGTCGGAGAGCAGCTTGTTGTAGAGTTGCCGTTGAGCGTCGACGTGGCGCTGCATGACTCCGAAATCGATTCGCTCCTTCTCGATGGCATCCACAAACTCTTCCTTCTCCCGGAGAAGATCCTGAAGTCTGGCAATTTGAGCTTCGGCGATACGAACGTCGGACTCCAGCTTGCGCTGATAGCTGCTTACGTAGCGCTCAATCTCCTGTTTGATCTGGTCGTTTACGGCATCGATCTGGAGCTGTATGTTCGTTATGAACTGGGTTCCCGGTTCGTCGACCGCTTCGCGCTGGGCTTTTTCCCCCAACAGATCACTGCGGCGTGCGATGAGAGAAACATAAAGGTCACTGTCGATGAGAACTCTCGCCTCAAGATCTTCCCGGGTCGTGTTGGCCAGTTCCGCCTGGAGCAGAGCGAGTTCCTTGCTCTTCGAGTCGAGTTCCCGAGTGAGATCCTGGAGCAAAGTGAGAGCCGTTTCACGAGACTCGTCCATGATGCGCATATCGGTGCGCTGGCTGCTGTCAAAGAGACTCCGCTCCGCCAGTGTCAACTTGGACTGGGTTTCCGCGATGGCATCCATGAGGAACTGGCGGGACGATCCAAGCTTTCCCGTGTTCTCCTCCTGGATGTAGTCCACGAACGTGGAGGCGAACTCGTTCGCCAGGCGAACCGCCTCTCCGCGATCGCGGCTGTAGGCACTGATACGAATCAGGTTGGTCTCTTCAATTTGTTGAGCATTGACGTAACGAAGGAGCTGATTGATTTGCGTCTGGTAGTCCAGTTCCTCTCTATCGACGGGTGAAGGCTTGTAGGTGACGATCAGATCCATCACGCCGGAACGCGCTTCGTTGATCATATTGCGCATTTTGACAATCGGTGACGTGCGTGTTCCGGATCGTTCCTGGTCCGGCTCCGGATCGGGTTCGACGGGAGCGCTGCGGGTTTTCAAAACCGCGTCGGCTATGACGGGACTGTCGATGAGGCGCACGGCGGTGGTAAGAGCGTCCTGACGGGCACGCCAGCTCGTTCCGGTAACGGGCCCGAAATCGACGTACTGCTGTGCAACAGGCTCGTAATAAACGGTGGCGGTGGAGGTGTAAATGGGATCGGTGCGGCGAAGCTCGATGACCGCGAGGGCAAAAAACACAACGACGAAACCGACGATCGTCCACCGCCGGAACCAAAGAGCCCGAAGGTAGTGGAAGACCGAGAGGAGAGGCTGGTCGTCGTCACGGACGGAATCCGGCTGCTGATCCTGTTCACCCGTGGGAACAAGATACCACGCTCGCGTATCGTCTCCGGACTCGGGATCACGGGGAAGACCGGTTGGTTTTTCGCCATTGCCGGGACCGGTCACGACTGCCGCCTTCTTGCTGATTCCAAATGTGTCCGGTGAGACTCAGACTTCAGGGTGAGTCTGCCGGTGGATAGAAAAAGGGAGGTTGCCATAAGAAACTGAAGCCCGGCAAGCGGGATACGAAGGGGAAAGTCCACTGCGGAATGGGCGAGGACCGCAACCAACCCGGTTGCAAGAGCGCGTCGCTCAAGAGTGAGCCAGGGAGGCTGATTTCCGGACCTCGCCAGTCGTTGCAAGTGTAGAGATCTCAATAGCCCCACAGTCAACAGAACTGTCCCGAGGAAACCGGTAAGGCCCGTGTCCGCCAGCAGCTGTATCCAGTCGCTGTGGACTTCGACGGGTGCTCGTGGGAGTGCAATGCCGGTCAGATGGCGATTCAGACCGTATTCCGATCCACCGAAACCGACACCCAGGAGAGGAGCATCGAGAAAGGTTTGAAAACCGGCAATCCACATGCGGGGCCGCAGATCGATTCCGGGCCCTGTCCCGTCGAGTCGCTCCATGAGGGTCGAGGACACTCCGGAAAACGCGATCAGCACGAGCAGGGCGACCACCATCAAGACAAGCTCAATGCGCGACTGACGAGACTGACGAAAAGACGGAGAGGATTCCCTCCGCTGACGGTTCTCGATCACAAGCCAGACACTGAACGCAGCGAGTCCGAAAATGATCGATGCTCTTGAGAGTGTGAGAAGCCAGGAGGTGAAGCAAAGAACAACGAGGGAAGCCAGGAACATGAACTTGTCGGACTGCACCTGTACAATGCGCTGGGGTTTCATGCGCCAGGCAATGGAAGCGGCCAAAGGCAGGCCGGTGGCCAGAAACGCGGCGAAGTGATTCGGATTGCCGAAAATTCCGGAAAGCCGGTCTCCCTCGCGAATTCCAAGACCGAACAGGCCGAAGACTCCGGCTGCGAGGGTGCCTCCGATGAGTAAACGCAGCACAAAGCCGCGGCCGCCGCGCTCGGTGCACAAGACGGAAGCGGCAAATAAAAAGCCTGTGGCGGCGAGTAACTGATCGAAGGAGAGGCGGGTGGCTTCCGCTGCGGTCGAAAGTGTGAGTGAAGAGGGCGGAGCAATTCGGGCGCTGGAAGCTGTTTGTACAAAGAGCTTCCAGGGAGGGGAAAGCAGGGTAACCAGTGATGCGGGAAGAGGGAGAATCTGAACTCCGGCAATGAGCGTCCAGAACGTCATGACGGCAATCAACCATCGGGACGGCAAGGAAGGATGCCTGTCTTCCGTAAACAGGACGGTTGCAAGAGACCAGAAAAGAAGCCATCCACACCCAATCCAGGCAAATGCCCGAAAACGATCCAGAGGGACGTAGGCGGCACCGACAAACCCTCCGGCGTACACAAGAGCCAGGACCAGTGATCCGGAAAACCACCAGATCTTTTGTGCTTTGCTCTTCATGGCGCACGGGTCTCCAGGATCCGCAGATCTCGCAACGCCACGCTGGCGGAACCCGGCGATGTGCCGGCCTGGCGTTGCCGATAAAGCTGAAGGCTGACAAGGCGGGAGAAGGGTGAGGAAGGGAGCTCGATGGAGAGCGTTGTCCATTCGAAGGTCTTTCCGTCGACGGGACTGGACCGGACTGTTCCGCTCTCCGAGTAAGCGATCAGAGTGAGGCGGCAGCTGTTTGCGGATTCGGAGCGCACTCTGACGGTGATCTTGACGGGAACATCAAGAGGCGGAACCGGCAGCCGATAGAAGTTCCATGCGACGGCGGAAGGAGTATTCCTTCCGTCGGAAAGCAGGCGCATTTCGAGAATGTCGCCATGCTGTTGCAGACTGAGGTTCGACTTGCGGAGTCTTTGCCATCCAAAAGGAAGTTCTTCCGCGGAAACAGGGTGCTGAAGGCGAGGGTTTTGAATCAGCAATTCCTGCTCACCAATGGCAATACTCCGGATCTCCCGTGAGGCTTGAGCTCGCCAAAGCGATTCGATGGCGGGCCATACCACTGGACGGGAAAAGATGTCGGACAGCGCTTTTCGCAAGGAGGCGTTTTCCATCCTCATGCGAGATGAAACTTCCACCCAAAGCTCTGCCATGGCCTCAGGCGATGTGGATTGAAGTTCCGTGAGAGTGGCGATCAGCTCGTCGTCGGTCTCGATGCTTTGCTCGACAACAGACCATGATTCGGCTGGCGAAAGGCCCGACTGGCGAAGGCTGCCGGCGGCGGCGGCAATGGATCCGCCTCCCCAGGAGGCAACACCGCGAGCCAGCTCGGCGGCGCGTTCATTTTCTCCCAGCAAATACCACTGGCGGGAGGCGGCAAGCCGCTGAGCAGGGTAACCGGGGTCGAGGGAATCGGCAAATCGCAGCGCTTCCGCCGAGGCGTCGACGTCTCCCTGGAACAATCTCAATCGCGAGAGAGTGATCCAGGTCTCGGATTTAAGGGGCCCGAAGCGAAGGGCTTCCTTGAGATGTGTCTCGGCGGTTCCGGAGGAGGGAGGAAGCCGGCGAAAGGCATGGAAATCGGCCAATTCGAGGTGCTGGGAAAGAAGAAGCGTGTCCTCTTCCGCTGATGTGCCGGCAAGCTCAGAGGTCTCGGTTTCAAACAAACCGTATTGATGATAACGTGAAACGGACCACGAACAAAGAAGAACCGTGACACAGAGGACGAGAGCGACTCTCGCCGCATCACCACTGGCATTTC
>JANQSL010000146.1 GCA_028284075.1 Candidatus Sumerlaeia bacterium
GGGAACACCTCGCGGTAGCACTCCTTGACACCTGGAGGAAGTGCGGCAACCTGTCGCTACGTGACTTCTGGAACGGACTGAAACCATGGAACGGCGGAACCGCGCAGCCCATCTGACCCTTGTTGCGGGCCTTCTCGCCTGCCTGTCGGCCACCGGTTGTGTTCGAAGCAAGGTCGTTGTCACGTCCGATCCACCGGGAGCGGATGTCCATATGAACGACGTGCATCTTGGGCGGACACCCGTCGAGATGCCGTTCACATGGTATTGGTACTATGATTTTCAGGCCGAACTCGACGGCCACGAGACCTCGGTAACCCGCGAGCGGTTTCGTGCGCCCGTCTGGTTGTGGCCGCCGATGGATCTCGTGATGGAAGCCATGCCGTTCCACGTGCACGACACAAAGCGCGTGCATTTCGACCTGGCTCCGGTTTCCGACCTCCCGGCACCGGAATTTGCCGGTTCCTGAATCCGGCAACAGGGACGGATATCTTCGCCATGGCGCTCACGAAAGACGACAAACTTACGGCACGGCTCGTTCCTCGATCACGGGCGGATGGACTGCTGGAGCTCTACGAATTAACGGACTCCGTGACCGTTGGTCGCCATCCGTCCAACAGTATCGTCGTGGGTCTGGATTCCATTTCGCGCTTCCATGCGCGAATCGACAAGCGCGGGTCGTTTTACATCCTGCAGGACTTGAATTCCTCCAACGGAACGCAGGTCAACGGTGAGCGTGTCACCCAGATGACGCTGCACCACCGGGATCAGATTACCTTCGGAAACGTCGAATTCGAGTTCCGCAACGAATCGCCGAGTCAGTCGCCCACAGCCGGCGACTCAATCACCGGCGGAGGCATGAGCATCGTCGAGTTCACGGACGACGATGAGGACTCCGGATCCGCTTCGTCCAAGGCGGTCCTCGAGCAGGAGGAAATCAGCAAGCTCAACGACAAGTCCTCCTTCTTCGACTACGTACCGGGAAAGAAGGACTCCGATCAGGAACTGGCTCGTCTCTACAAACGCCTCGGGACTCTCTACAAACTTTCAGAGCTGCTTCGCGAATCCGACGAAGAGAACGAACAAACAATCTGCGAACGCGTTCTCGATCTTGTCTTCAGGATCATAGGACCTGATCGCGGCGTGATCATGACGCGATTCAGCCAGGAGACAACGGAGTTGGACCTGGCGGCGGTGCGATACGCCGACACCCCGATCACGTCCCAGCCTGTTACGATTTCACGAGCCATCATGCAGGAAGTCATGACCCGCAAAGTGGCGGTTCTGACCCAGGATGCTCAGGCCGACGACCGTTTCGTACAAAGTGAATCCATCATTATGAATCGGATTCGCTCGGCCATTTGTGTGCCCATGGTTCAAGGCGACCATGTCATGGGGATCTTCCATATCGAGATGTCCGCTGAAGGAAAGTCCTTCGGGCGGGAGGATCTCGAGTTCGTGACGGTGGTGGCGAACGAGCTGAGTGCCTTTATCGAAAACCAGAGAATGCGCCGCGAAGCCGCCCATCGCGCACGCCTGGCGGCAGTCGGGGAGACCGTCGCCGGCATCAGTCACAATGTGAAGAACATTCTGCTGCTGATGAAGGGCGGGCGGGATCTCCTGGACCGGGCCATCGACCGCGAAGACGTGGAAAGCGCCACAGAATCCTGGGGAGTCGTCAGCAGGGGAATTGACAAGATCGCGCGTCTCGTTCAGGACATGCTGGAATACTCCACCAACAAGCAGCCGCATCTTGAGCAGATCGATGTCACCGATCTGATTTGCAGGACGGCCGAAGAAGTGGAGGACGAGTTGATCAACAAGGGCGTGACGCTTGAGCTGGACCTCGAAGAGGACCTGGCCCCCCGCCACGTTGACGAAACGGGTTTGCAGCGCACCTTGATGAACCTGATTGTGAACGCTCTCGAAGCCATCTCCCACGGCGACGGTTCTGTTACGCTGTCCACCGAGCTGTTGGAAGACGACACCCTGATGATTCGTGTGCAGGACAATGGGTCGGGAATTGAACCGGACAAGCTGGAGAAAGTGTTTCTGCCGTTCTTCACGACAAAGGGCTCGAGTGGAACGGGACTGGGATTACCGATGTGCAAGAAAGTTATCGAGGATATGGGCGGCTCCATGAAGGTCGATTCGGAAGTCAACGCGGGGACAACGTTCACCATGATTATTCCTCACATCAAAGAGGCGGGTCAGCCGGACACGATGTCGGAGGACTGATATCCCGATGATATTTGGGATTTCACTGCCGCGGGCGTTCTTGGCGGCATTCATGGTAATGCTTTTGCATCTGGCCGGAAGCGTGGCGGAGGCGGCCTCGACGGTTCGTTCCACCGCCAGGCAAGCCGTTTCCTCTGATGAGCATTGGGTGCTTTGGCCCTTCATTACCTGGGGAGAACGCACATCGGGCCGATATGTGGGAGTTCACCCGTTCTATACCTGGCAGGAAGAGCGGGAAAGTGGCGCAAGTTCCTCCCATGCCCTGTGGCCCCTCGTCCGGCGTGAGCACAAACCGGAAACATGGAACGCGACAGACCGTCGCGCGCTGAGTGTATTCCCTCTTTGGCACAGCGTTGTAATGCAGAGGCCCGAAGGCTATCAAGAGACGCACCGTTATCTGATTCCCTTTTATTGGGGCGGAGGGCAGCAGTGGCCCGACGGAAAACAGCGTGATGGAATTGGTGGAAAGTATTTCGTCCTGTTTCCCTTTTACTGGAGAGCGAGCAACGCAGAGGTCGTGATCCCTCTGTTTCCCAAACGGCCCCAGACTTTTCATGCACTTTGGCCGATTGCGGGATTCTTCGAAGGCTGGTGGAATCGCGAGAGAATCGCCTTCCTGTTCTGGCCGCTTTTCGTTGGAAGCGAAAAACAGGCGGGCGACGAGAAGATGAAATCGACAAGTCTTCTGTGGCCGGTCCTGGGGTGGCATCGCGGAGAAACAATTCGAGGCTTTCGTATCTGGCCGTTGTTCGCAACGGTGACGAAGCCCGGAGAGTTCCGGCGATCCTATTGGTTGTGGCCATTCGGCCATGATCGACATGAGAAGGAGGATTCCGCACGTCGCCCGAAGAGCATGACGCTGTTTCTCCCCTTTTTCGGTCGGGCGCGGGATCCGAAGCTGGAATACGACATGTACTTTCCGATCTACGGCGAATTACGCATGAAAGGCCGCCGCAGCCGGGGGTGGCTGCTTGCTCTGTACAACGAAGACGACAACCTGAGAGAGGGCGTGCGGAACCATCGTCTGTTGTGGTTCATCGTTCGGTGGACAAGTCGGATACCCGTGGAGGTGGAACCGGGTTTCCCACCTTCCCCCGAGGAGTTGCGCAACGATCCGGGTCCGATGGAGGGCGGAGGTCTCTTTCCGTTCTACATTCGGAAGAGCAACGCCCGATCCTTTCGTCAGTGGATTCTTTGGCCCTTCTACAGTCACCGTATCGACCGATTCGATGATCGTCGTTTCGAGCGCCGCTTTCTGCTGCCCTTCTACGGAGAGACAAAAACTCACGACCGGCAGGGCGGAAAGCGCGGTGGTCTTTTCGTGTTTCCGTTTTATCGCAAGGTCACAATGCGGGAAGGGACACGCTTTGAGAGCGTCCCGCACTTGTTCCCCTACACAAAGGCGGTGCCTCTGGACCGCAACTGGGCCCCCCTCTGGATGGTCTGGACCCGCCACCGGAATTTCTTCAGCGGTGAGAGCCGCGTCAGACTGTTCGGCAGGGTTTCAGCCTATGACCGGGACGTGGAGGGCGCCATTCGGCGTGAATTCAACCTTGGACTGTGGTCGTGGCGAAACGAAACCGGCCCCGCGGGCGCCAGATCCGGTCGTTCAAGGTTTTTGTTTGGACTCCTGGAGCGGAATTGGTTAAATGAAGACTCTGGCTGGAAGGTTTTTGGGACGGAACTGTGAACACTTGGTTCGAGCTTGAAATCAGATTGCGAGCCCCTCTCGGCCATGACCAGACTTGCTCCGCTCTCAAGCCCTTTCCTACGCTGATGTCTCGCCGTTGGTCATTGGCTTTTTCGACGGAGAGTATATCTAACGCCATGCTCTGCCCAACCGCTCACCCATGAGAATTCCTCTCACTCATCGTTTTTCCGCTTTTTCATCTCTCCTGCTTCTCGCGTTGTTTGCGGCCACGGGACACTCAGCTGTCGCCCAGGGCAGTATGTCAGCCCTCTTTGAACCGCAGAAGGGGGGGCTCGAGCAGCCCAACACGCTCCTTGCCGTCGACCTGTTCAACACCCCGGTTCCCGAGATCATTGCCACCGGTGTTCGAGGCGGGATCGCGATTTTCGACTCAACCACCGGCAGAAAGCTCGTCGAGTGGACGGACCCCGAGGAGGGTGCTCTGACGGGTCCCGTTGTCGGCAATTTTCTCGGTGGCCCCCGCCTGGAAATCGCTGCCGGAACCGAGGACGGTCGGCTGCTTCTGTTTGATGGCAGCACTCTCGAAATCCTGATCGATCAGAAGATTGCAACTCATCCCTTCAGTGTTCCGCCCACTGTTGCACGCTTCCCGGAACGCAACGGGACCGGCGAGGTTTCCGTTATTCTTGCAATCGATGACAGCGGAGTACTTTACGCGTGTTATGCCGGAGAGGGGGGCTTTAGTGAATATTGGCAGCCTGTACGAACCGGTGCACGGACGACCAACCCGGTCACCGTTGGTTACCTGAGAGATTTGCGCGTTCCCGACATCGTTGTTCCAACGAACAATGGAAACGTTGTCATCATCCGATCCGTTGACGGAAGCAATCGCACGTATGTCATCAACGAAAACAAGGCAATCGAGACCGCTGTTCTGTTGGCTGATTTCGACAACGACCCGTTTGATGAAATGATATTCGCCTCTGACGGGAAGTTACACGTCCGCGAATACCTCGACGATCGGGAGACCCGGCTTGGCGAAGTCATTTCACCCATACAAATTGGAGCGCCCGCCGCAGGCGATCCGATTCTTGCCGGCACATCGGATGCCGGACCATTGCAGTCGCTCATTTTTCTTCCGACCCGCAATAACCTCGTTGCCGTGAATCCGGCCCGTGACTGGACCCTGATTCAGGGAAACTATCAGGAGTTTTCCGGAATCAACACCCAGTTGTCGCTGTTGCCCACTCCGCGCGGAGGATTTCCCTACGTGGCCGTTGGTGTGAACAAGGTTCTCCGCCTCCTGGACACACAGGCATGGTTTGGCAATCCCGGCAGTGTCAGCACGGTGAAAACCGACAGCTACAGCGTGAATGAGGACCTGACCAACACAGTCGCCGTTATTTCCGTCCGGAGCGATGAGTCTCAGTCGCCTTCGCTCGCACTGCTTGGTCTGACTGCAAGCGGAAGGATCGTTGGTGTTTCGACACGGCGTCCCACTCTCTCACTGACAGACAGTCCCTGGATGACGCGAGGCGGCACGCCTCGCCGCAATCCGCTTTACGACGTTGAGTATCACGAGACGGAGAGCGCTCGGAAGACCCGGCTTCGTGAGCACGTTGATGCCAGGACCGCGGAAATGGAAGCTGCGATGGAAGCCGGTGACTGGAATGCGGCCATCGAGGCGGCTGAATGGCGGGCGCGTTTTGATCCCCTGAATCAGCAATATCAGAAGGACCTGCGCAGCATTCGGATCCGGAAAAACCTCATTCTGATTGTCATTGCGGCAATCGCGGGACTTGCCGTGACCGCCCTTCTTGGATTCGTCATTGGCCGGGCCTTTTGGCTGCGTGGTATTGAAAACAAGGGGCGTGCGGCGGTTTCCGGAGGCGACTTCGCCAAAGCCGAACCTCTCTACGAAAAACTCCTCTCGAAACGGCCGGGTAACGCACGGATCCAGGCGACCCTTGCCATGGTTTATGTCGCCACACAAAACGACCGGGAAAAGACCATCCCGGTCTACAGCTCGGCATACGGTCAGGAACCGGATAAACAGAATCTGCTTCACGCCTACGCAACCGCCCTTCTGAAAGCGAAGAAAACCGATTCGGGAGCGCGCGAAGTGTACGAAAAGGCACTCGGTTCCTATCCCGAACCGGCCCGGCTCGAGTTCGGTCTCGGCCTTTGCCACAAAGCCGCGGGGGAAATGACCGAAGCGGGGAAACGCTTTCGCGCGGCTGTTCGAGGCGGTTACGAGGAACCCGAAGTCTATTCGTCTCTCGTGGATGTTTATCTCGCCACGCAAACATTCAGCGCCAAGGCACTGCCTGCTTTTCAACACGAGTACTCTCATCGCCAGCAGGATCAGAAGTTTCTTGAGGGCTACCTGCTTTGCTGCATCGATGCACGGCAGACGGATTCAAGTGTCGAGACACTCTGCCACGCCGTGCTGGAAGGCAACTCCGCCTTTGTTCCCGCCTATTGCCACCTCGCCTCCGTCTACCTGCAGAAGAATCAGACCGGCAGCGCCATTGACGAAGTCAGGCGCGCGCTGGAAACGGACCCGCAGAATGAGACCGCGATCAGGATGCTTGCCCAGTGTTATCTGATTGAGGGTCGCTCTGACGACACCGCTGTCGGAGCCTTCACACGTGCCATCAATGCCACCACCGACAACGGCGATTTCCTGAAGGCGCTGACTCAGATTTACTATACCCAGGAGCGTTACGACTCCGACGCGGTTACCATTTACAAGAAATCGTTTGAAATGAATCCGAACGACGTGCCGACGTTGAAGGCTCTCGCTCAATCGTCGCAGCTTTCCGCGAATCACGATCTCACAGTCCGAACCGTGGAAGCCCTTGTTCATCTCGGTCAGAACGAACCCGTGCACCTTGTGCAGCTCGCCAAGGCTTATCTTGCGAAGAACATCTTTGAGCCCCGCACTGAAAAAGTGTTCCGGGATGCCATCCGAACCGATCCGGAAGACCCTTCGCTTCGCCACGGTCTGGCCAGGGTTCTCATGCTTCAGGCGGCGGAAGACGCCGACGCCATCCCCGTCTATGAAGCGCACATGAACAGCTCTCCGGGTGACCGCGAGATTGGCGCGCAGCTCGCCCGTGCGTATCAGAAAAATCATCGTTATCAGGATTCACTGGAGCTTTGTCAGCGTCTGTTGAAGTCTCATCCGGACGATCCCGGCCTCAAAAGTCTCGTCGCTCTTTCAAGTCTTTACAGCAACAAGATTGACGAAGCTGTCGCCGAGTACACACAGATCCTCGAGCGGAACCCGGACGATGCGCAGGCCCGCATTCATCTCGCGATGGCCCACGCACAAAAGGGACGGACGGACGAAGAGAGTGCGGCTCTTTACGAAAAGGCGCTGAAGCTCGATTCCGGGAATCCGGACCTCTACCTTGCGATGGCACGCGTGCATCTTGTCAGAGGCGATTCAGTCAAGGCTGTTGAATACTACAAGGAAGTGCCGAAGGTCAAACCCGGCAGCGAGGATTTGCTGATCCGGAATCTCAACAACGTCATGGCTGAGCATCCGGATGCCATTCGTGTTCGCTGGTATCTTTGCGAAGTGCTCGTGGCTCACGGCCATCTTCGCGAGGCCATGGAACAGCTTAACACCGTTTACGAAACGAATCCGAATCAGGGACGAAACATTCTCAACGCTCTGGATCGAATTCTCGTGAAGGATTCCCGGAATATCTCCGCACTTGGTGCGAAAGGCCGGATTCTCTCCTCACTCGGCGAGCTGGATTCCGCCCGGGAGACACTCGAAAAGGCCTACAAGCTGCAGCCCTCCAATCCGGAGATCAGCCGGGTGCTCGAGAAGGTCTACGAAGCGACTCTGAAGAAAAAGGAAGATGCCGAGATTCGGTTCCGCCTCGCTCGTCAGCAGTACATGAACCAGGAGCACGACAAGGCCATCGGGAACTTTCAGAAAACGGCTCAGGACTATCGCTGGGAGGGCGAGTCCACAAAGATGCTCGGCAAGTGCTTCACGGCAAAAGGCATGCTGGATCTTGCCCTGCAGGAATACAAGAAACTCGTGGTTGACGAAGAAACGAAGGAACTTCTTTACGATCTCGCGCAGCGCTACGAGGCAAAGAAGGATCTTGTTGGTGCGAAGACCGTATATCGACAGTTGTTTGCCGCGGACATTGACTACAAGGATGTCAAAACCCGTTTCGAGATGCTGGCGGGGTCGACAAGTGATCCACAGGCTTTCGAGAAGACCAGCATTGTTCAGGCAATGAGCGAGGATGCCAAGCGCCGCTACGAACTGCTGGACGAACTCGGACGCGGAGCCATGGGTATCGTTTATCGCGCGAAAGACAAGGAACTCGATGAGGTTGTTGCGCTGAAGATCCTCCCGGATTCCATGTCCAACAATCCGGAGGCCGTTCGGCGTTTCAAGATCGAGGCTCGCAATGCCCGCCGTCTCTCGCATCCCAATATTGTTCGTATCCACGATATTGGAGAGGAGATGGGCCGGAAATACATCTCCATGGAATACGTGGACGGGACCGATCTGAAAAAGAGAATCCGCGAACACGGGAAGCTGACCCTGGAGGATTTTTTCCACTACGCCGCGCAAATCGCGGACGCGATGAACTACGCCCACAGGCTTGGCATCGTGCATCGCGATATCAAACCCGCGAACATCATGTTGACCAGCACGAACGAGGTGAAGATCACGGACTTCGGTATTGCGAAAATGCTGGATTCGACAGGTTTTGGGGACGCCGAAGGAACCATGGTCGGCGCAGTGATCGGAACTCCCCTCTATATGTCACCGGAACAGGTGCAGGGAATTCCCGTCGACAATCGCGCGGATATTTACGCGTTCGGTATCATGCTTTACGAACTGATTAACGGCCGGCCTCCCTTTACTGAAGGCGACCTTGCCTACCAGCATGTGAACCGCGAGCCGGATCCGCCGGAGACCTGCCCTGACGAAGTCTGGACGGTTCTCAAAAAATGCCTTGAGAAGGACAAGGAGGCGCGCTTTGCGCAGGCGGCTGAAATCGTTGACGCCCTGCGTGACGTGCAGTCATCCCTCGGGGCCTGATCGCGTCGTGTGACATGCGCTTTGAGCACGAACACCTGGAAGCATGGCAGGCAACGATGGAGTTTCTCCGGTTCGTTGCAGGCCTCGATCTCACCGCTCACCGGAGTGTCCGCGATCGGCTGATTGAGCGCATCGAATCTCTTGCCGCGTGTATCGCCCATGGCAACGCACGGCGGACCTTCTCGGATCGAAGAAAGTGGTTCGAAGTGGCGCGGGGAAGAACGATGGAATGCGCCGCCGACCTCGACGTTCTGCGCGAGTTGCAGGTGCTCGGCCCGCCCCAACACACGGAGGGCAGAAGACTCGCGGGTCGCATCAACACGATGCTAATGGGAATGATTGATCCGCAACACGCTGCCACCCTCGAAGCCTTTCCTCTTGGTGAGAGTCCCGCCGCTGAATCCATCGAAGCCGAAGACATTCGTTTGCCGGAAGAACTCAACTGACATGGCCCAAGCCGGTGTTCATTTCAGGGCAAAGCCCGTAACCGAAGTCGATTCCGCGGAAGGCCAGGCTCTCCTGTGCAGCGATTCCGCCGAAAGCCGGGCCCTCCTTCACGCCAACTGGATTCCCCAGCGCAAAGCGCACTGTGGCTGCGCCTCCTCCGTGGTGGTTCTCAATACCCTGTTTCCGGAGAAAAGGCTGACTCAGGACTCATTCTTTCGGCACGAAGGCGTTGCGGGCGTGGTTCCCCAAACCGAGGTCTTCGTTGTCGGCTACACCCTTGACCAACTGGCGGATGCCCTTAATCGATTTCCCTCCCTGTCCGCTTCGGCCTTCCGGGCCGGCGATGAAAACGGTGAATATTCATCGGATCAGTTTCGTGTGGCCCTGGCGCAACACCGGCAAGATCGGAGTGCCCGGATCATCCTGAACTTCTCCGCCCGGTCGCTCCGGGGGGCTGGTATCGGCGGTGGCCATTTTACTCCCGTCTGGGATTTCAACGCCCGCCATGACCGCGTTTTGATTCTCGAAGTTTGCAACGGACGCAAGAGCGGCTGGTATGCTCTGAAGGACATGTGGCACGCCATGGCCTGTGTGGACGACATCAGCGCCAGGAACCGCGGCTGGATTGTTCTGCGGAGGGAAAACGCCTAACCGGCTTCCGGAGACCGCTGGACCAAAGCCCCTTGCCCACGGCCGGGCAGCCTCCCTTCCATGGCGCGGCCTCGAGGACGGCGACCGATTCCGGCCCGTCCGCCCCCCAACCTGATTTCAATCCCGACTCACGGAGTCTTTCTCATGACCACCATTGAATCCATCCTTGCACGTGAAGTTCTCGATTCCCGCGGCAACCCCACCATCGAGGTGGAGGTTCTCCTCGCCAGCGGTGCTCTTGGCCGTGCCATTGTCCCCAGCGGCGCTTCCACCGGCGAAAACGAGGCCCTCGAACTGCGGGACGGCGACAAGGGCCGCTACCTCGGCAAAGGCGTTCTCAAAGCCGTTGAAAACGTGAACACAATCATCGCACCGGAACTGCTCGACATGGATGCGACGGAACAGATCGCCATCGACAAAGTGATGATGGAACTCGACGGCACCCCGACCAAAAGCAAGTTGGGTGCGAACTCCATTCTTGGCGTGTCCATGGCCACTGCGCGTGCCGCCGCCGAAGCCGTTGGCCTTCCTTTGTACCAGTATCTCGGAGGTTTCTCCGCCGGTACGCTGCCCGTGCCGATGATGAACATCCTCAACGGCGGCGCCCACGCCGACAACACCGTGGATTTTCAGGAATTCATGATTATGCCGGTTGGCGCTCCATCCTTCCGCGAGGCACTGCGCATGGGAGCCGAAACCTTTCATGCGCTGAAGAGCGTCTTGAAAGGCAAGGGGCTCAACACCGCGGTTGGCGACGAAGGCGGTTTTGCTCCGAACCTGACCACCGTCGAGGAAACTCTCGATACAATCATGGCGGCCATTGAAAAAGCCGGCTACAAGGCGGGTGAGCAAATCCGCATCGCCCTGGACGTCGCGTCGTCGGAGTTTTACGACAGGGAAAAGAAAAAGTATGTCTTCAAGAAATCGACGAAGGAAGAACTGACCAGCGAGCAGATGGTCGACTTGTACGAGAAGCTTTGCTCCGCCTATCCGATCGTCAGTATTGAGGACGGTTGCGACGAAAACGACTGGGACGGCTGGAAGATTCTGACGGATCGCATCGGAAACAAGGTGCAGCTCGTCGGTGACGACCTGTTCGTGACCAATACAAAGTTTCTGCAGAAGGGCATTGAGTCCGGCTGTGCCAATTCAATCCTGGTAAAAGTGAACCAGATCGGTTCGCTGACGGAAACCTTCGAAGCCGTTGAAATGGCCAAGCGTGCCGGCTACACCGCGGTGATCTCTCACCGCAGCGGCGAAAGCGAAGACAGCACCATCGCCGACATCGCCGTCGCAACCAACGCCGGACAAATCAAGACCGGCAGCGCCAGCCGCAGCGACCGGATTGCCAAATACAACCAGCTTCTTCGCATCGAAGACGAACTCGACGCGATGGCGCAATATCCCGGTCTCGCCGCATTCTACAATCTGAAGTGACATTCGCCCCGGGTTATTCTGAAAGGGACGTCCTGGCGGGCGTCCCTTTTGCTTTCCGGTCCGGTTATGCTGATTGTCGTCACCCGTCTCGGACTTCGCTCATGGCTGCGGTTTCCCGCGTTTGTACGCTCCACCCGGGCTGTTAACGCCCAGATGGAGTCGTCACAGGGCCTTCTGGATTCCGGTTTTCACTTTGAGTTTCCTCATCACTTCTGGACAATGACGGCATGGAAAGACGAAGCCTCAATGCGGTTGTTTCGCAACAGCGGCGCCCACCTCGAAGCCATGAGACTCATCGGAAAGCTTGCGAAGAACGCCTCCACACTCACTTTCACCTCCGGAGAGATGCCGGTATGGAAAGACGTGAAGTGCCGTGTCCGGTCATCGCCGGAGACGCGGCACTTCACGTATGAGTCCGTCAGCTCTTGAGATCGGCCAGCGCGGCACCGAAGTTGATGTGGAAAGGTTCGCCGTTCATGACGAGAGCGGGTACGGATTTGACCCCGGCCTGTTCCGCATTGCCGATTTGGTCCGGTGATTCACCAAGGTGGACGATCTGAACATTGTACTTCGAGGGGTCCAGCGCGCGAGCGACGGTTTCCTCCGCGCTGATGCAGACGGGACATCCGGCATGATAGAAGGTGGCGGTTGCTTTCATTTTGTATTCTCCTTACAGTGTGATGGATGCCTTCGTTGAAAGGCCCGAACACATTGCGCCACACTCTCCGGCCTGTCCAGTAGGCACAATTTGGTGAGCTACTGACAAAACGGTGTAAAATCGGAGGCTTCAGTGGAAAAAAAACCACAAACATCCGGCAATCCCTCCGTTTCCCACATGGTCGAAAACATCGTTGGCTGCAAATGGTCAATGACCGTCCTTGCAATGATTCGCAGTGGCACAAATCGTCCCGGCGCGATGGTCCGTGAAGTCGACGGATTAACGGCGAAAGTGCTCAATGAGCGGCTCGCCAAATTGATACGCTTTGGTATTGCCGAGAAAACCGTCTTCCCGGTCACACCGCCCCACGTTGAGTATCGGCTGACGTCGTTTGGTGAAAAATTCGTCGGAGTGATCGATGAAATTGAACGTCTGCAAATCGACCTTGATCAGACTGAGTGATCCTGAACGGACGTCTGATTGCCGCCCGAACACGGCCGGCCAACATAGGCCTTGCAAACGCACTCTGAAACCCGGAGTTCGTGGGACCCATGAAAATCAATTTCCACCTGCAGTTTACAACCGTGGTGTTTTGTACACTTCTGCTGTGTGCCTGCACCACAAACAAGTCTCCCGCCTTCCTGGAGGACTCCGGCCCCATGCCTGAACTGACCGCCCGGACCGAAGCCGGAAGTGCCGCCATGCAGCGTATCGCGGACTACATCGCCGCCAGAGAGCGGGAACTGAATTGTCTGATTGGCGTGTCCTTCACCGACCCCGTCAACGGGCTCGCCGTTTCCCATCGAGGCAATGAACTCTTTCATGCCGCCAGCACCATGAAGGTTCCCGTGATGATCGAGGTCTTCCGCCGTGCGGAAGCGGGAGAATGGGCAATGAGCGACAGAGTTGTCGTCGATCCCAACTTCAAAAGTTTCCTGGACAACACTCCCTACGTTGTCGATGCGCGCGGACACATGGAAACCATGATCGGGAAAGAGGAAACACTTCTCAAGATCACGGAACAGATGATTGTCGTCAGTGACAACCTTGCCACAAACATCCTGATCACCATGTGCGGCGCGGCCAACATCACCGAAACAATGCGGAAGCTGGGCGTCGAGGATGGCTACGTGTTGCGGTGCGTCCAGGACATTCCCGCCTTTCGCAACGGCTTTTCAAACCGCATGACACCCGGCGGGCTGACCCGAATGATGGAGGCCATCGAGAACGGCGAGGTGGCTGGTGCCGCTTCAACCGGCGAAATGAAACGTATTCTTCTCGACCAGGAATACAATGACATGATTCCGCGTCATCTTCCCGACGGTATCGAAGTCGGTCACAAGACCGGGTCCATCACCGGCCATCGTCATGACACGGCAATTGTTTACTCCCCCGACGGCACTTATTTCCTGACAGTGATGGTGGCGGAGTATGACGGTGCGGGAGAGGATGAACCGGGCGACGACGGGGCAAAACAGGCCGTTGCGGATATCGCATTGCTTGTTCATGAAACGCGTGCTGAACTGCTGCGTTAGCGGCCACGAAAGTCCGCTCTTCGTATTGCTTCTGATTGTTATCGAATGCTGAAACCCTGAAACTCCGGCTCTTCCTGGAGCGGGACATCGATTGCCTCCGACGCGTACCATTTAAATGGAACAGCTCCCTCCGACCAGGTGACAATCGGACGACCTGCGTTTCCAATGTCCACGGACGGCCGAAGTCCTTCGAGGGATCCCTCAACGGCGGTCACGGATTTCGAAATCCATCGCGTTCCCGTGAACCACCAGTATTGCAGATCGCGCAAATGCAGGACAACGGCATGTGGCCGGCTGGAGAAGCTCCTCGGATTCAAACCCCAGTCCCATCGGTTTTCTGATGCGCTTTCACCCAGGATATCCGTGTGCCACAAACCGTCATTGTCACATCTCACCGCGACGGGGACGGGAAAGCTGCGTGAGAGGTTAATTGCGTTTCGCGATTCGAGAGCGAAGGCCGTATTGAAGTCGCCGGTTATGTCGAAACCTGCTCCGCGAGAGACCATGGCAGGCCTGTCTTCGGGAGAATCGATACCGTATTGATGTTCCACAAGTCGCGTCGACATCGCTTCTTCGTCGATGTGAATGCCATAAATTCCATCCTCCGCGAACAGAACGACCCATGTCACGTTATTCCGGCGGCCGCATGCCGCAAGCAGACGAGGTCCGTCATCGGGAAAGGCGTGAAGAAGAACATCTTGAGTTTCCCCGGTCAGATCGATTTCGAGCAGCTGCCCCTCACGGTAGACAACGGCCAGTGGGTCTGATTCTCCTTCCACGGGACCGAGGGCCGCTGACTCCCATTCCACCGCCAACGTTGTCATGTCGGAAGCAGCCAGTGTCGCTACGGTTGTCGCTCCGTAGTCATCGCTTGCATCGGACAGAACGTTTCTCCAAAGCACCGTTGCCGTTTCATCCGGACCAAAGAAGACACTGCCGCGCCGGTCTTCTGACCAACTCCGCCTGGATGTTGTTATTGGAGGGAAGCCGCTCGAGGTTGTGAAGTAGTCCGTGTACGACTGAAAACTGAGAATCGCCTCCGTGCCATCCCCCGGAACGGCAGTCATCCTCTGATCCACCTCTTGCCGGATCCAATGCTGACCCATTCCCATGAATTCGTCCGTGAATTGTCTGAACCCCTCCACAAAGATCGTATCTCCAACCGGCCATGCATGCACGATCCGGTCGAAGGTTGAAGCATTTGCCACAAACGACTCAGTGCCATCTCGCGAAATGCGGCGAATTTCCAGGGGCTTTCCGTCCGGCCGGACAAAGGCAAACACAAAACCGTCCGGATCGGGACACGCGTGGATTACCTCTCCATCACTGGCGGTGATTTCCGTGGGTAAAAAGAACCGGAGACCGTTATCGGCCGTCACCGTTCCCTTCCACAACCCGGCCACCAACAGAATGCCGACAAGCGAAGACCGCATTCCAAATCACTCCCTGCACCAATTATGAAAAGACTTTATGACCGCTTTCGATGGGAGAAGCAATGCGAATGCTGACTGGAACTTCTTTTATTGAGAGGCGGTGCGATTCGCACCGTTGCTGGAGACGACCTAGTATTGCCTGACAACAACGCTCTCGGCAAGTTCGCGCATCAGTTCGGCAGGCCGGTTGCCGGAATCAAAAATCGAAACAAGCTCAACGGCTTTGCGCAGATGGTCCGCCGCCACGTCGAGAGAGTACGTGATGGCGTTGTACTTTGAGACGTAACGGTGAACGGTTTCGAAATCGCGGCCGTTGTTCAGCTCCTGCACGAGCGCTCCACGGTCCGCCTCCGATGCCGACCTCAGTGTGTACAACAGCGGCAGCGTTTGTTTTCCCTCCGCCAGATCGGCACCGACCCTCTTTCCCCACTTTGCATCCTGCGCTTCATAATCCAGCGTGTCGTCCGTGATCTGAAACGCCATTCCGAATTCCAGACCAAACTCCGTCATGCGCTGCACCGCATCCGCCGGAGCCTCCGCGATCAGGGCTCCGAGACTTGCCGCCGCCGAAAACAAATAGGCCGTCTTGCGGCGGATGATCTCATTGTAGTCATCCACACTGAGCCAGTCGCCACGGCGCTCGATTTGAAGAAACTCTCCCTCCGTCATCCGCTGTGTGGTTTGAGTCAGCACCCGCAGAGTTGCGGCGTTCAGCGTTGAGAGAGCGAGATCGAAGGATGTCGCGTACAAATAGTCCGCAAAGAGAATCGCCGTATCGTCTCCCCACTTCGCATTCACGGTGGGGCGGCCGCGCCGTTCCGCAGCCTTGTCGATCACATCATCGTGCAGCAGCGTCGCGACATGAAAAAGCTCAATCGCGGCACCCAGGCTGACATGATGGTCCGTCACCGCCGGGTTCAGACCGTGAGCCCGTGCGGAGAGACAGACCAGCGCCGGACGCAGCATTTTGCCCCGGCGGGAACCCACATAATCGGCCACCTCCTGCATGAGCGAGCCCTCGACATGATACACCGAGTCGAGAATCTCCGTCACACGGCCGAGGTCATCTTTGAGATAATCGTAAAGGGCGTCCACGAACAGTCCGTCAGCTCAGTCTTGGGGCGGGACTTTTCGGATCGGAGGCTCTCAGGCCAATCCGAAACCCGCCGGGGCCTTGTGACTTTTTTCACAAGCGGAAACCGGGCCACCACTCCGTAGCCCATCAGACAAAATTAATGAATCCCCAGACCACCAGTGCCCCCACCAGGACGCCAAGACCGAAGCCGAACGCCAGGCAAGGCAGATTCAGCCACGGCGGCAGCTTCATGCGCTCCGAAAGTTTCACCTTTGGCGGGGCCTCATGAAGGATGAGCATGATGCGCTCAATTTCCCGGCGCATGGTGGCCGCATCGGCGATACGGCGAAGAGGATCAGGCTCCAGGCACCGCGAAACCAGAGAATAGAGTTCCGGCCTCAGACCCGGCCGCACCCAGTCGAGAGGCTTGTAATCGCCCTCCTGGTTCTTCATCAGCAGCTTGGCCGCACTGTTCATCGGCCCATAGGGCGTCACCTTTGCCAGCGCGTAATAGAGCGTCGCCGCCAGACCGTACACATCTCCCGCCCGCGTGCACGTCTCCCCTCTGGCCTGCTC
>JANQSL010000147.1 GCA_028284075.1 Candidatus Sumerlaeia bacterium
GTTCTATGGGACTTCTGGTGGGTCGCTCACCTGTGGCTCGCATGGGCTTTGTGGACACGAAGCCGTCTTGCCTGGGCCGGAGCCGTTGCCGTTGCCGTCATCGAAACGGCAATCGTGGTCATCAAGTTCGTCATGTATCTTCCGAACCCCGACACAACCTTTTGGCGGCTGATGTGGTTTACCAACAAAGTCTATGTGCTCGCGTTTTTTGCGTCGATGGCTGTTCTTCTCTTCACACCGGGGGTTAAGAACCGGCTTCGGTTTGACAAATCGGCACCACAGGTCGAGCCTCAACAGGATGCCAAGAGCAGGAGCGAGTCATGACGAACAAGTCTGAAAACGATCAAGCGCCGGGTAAGGTTTCACGGCGTGCCGTGCTCTGGGGATCAGTAGCAGCCGGTGCGGGCATTGTTGCGGGAGCGTCGGTTATCAGGAATCGTCACGAGGCCGGCATTGCGAGCGGCCCGGAAATCAAGTGGGCCGTGAACGATGGCTGGAAGATGGCCTATCGAACTCTCGGACGGACCGGCCTGAAAGTGTCTGAAGTCGGATTTGGCGGTTATCCCGTCGACGAACCCGATGTCGTCCGATATGCCTTCGACAAGGGCATTAACTACTTTGACACAGCCCATTGTTATCGCCGCGGACGAAGTGAAGAAGCCCTTGGACGCGGACTGAAAGGTATTCGCGATCAATGCATCGTCACCACAAAGTGGTGCCCTCATCATATCGGCCGCAAGCACACCAGGGCGGATTATCTTGCGCAACTGGACGAGAGCCTGATGCGCATGAGCCTCGATCATGTCGATATCGTGCTAAATCATGAAGTCTCGAAGCCGAGCGACGGGATGGGAATCGAGCGGCTGAAGAATCCGGAAATGCTGGAAGCCTTCGCGGAAGCCAGGGAAGCCGGGAAAGTTCGCTTTCTCGGCGCCAGCGGGCATGGTGGAGACCTGATGGAAATCATGCACTACGCTGTCGACTCCGGCAATTTCGACGTGATTCTTTGCCGTTACAGTTTCCTGGACTATCCTGAACAACAGAAGCTGATTGAGAAGGCCCACGAAAAAAACGTCGGTTTTGTTGCCATGAAAACACTCGCCGGAGCCAAAGGCGTCGATCTGCGCCGCTATCGCGAGGCGGATTCCACCTTCAAGCGCGCGGCGCTGAAGTGGGTTCTGTCGAACGAGAAAATTTCCAACCTTGTCGTGTCCATGAGCAGCAACAGTCACGTGAACGAATACGCACCCGCATCCAACGTCAGTCTGACGGACAGGGATCGCGCGATGCTTCATGATTACGAGGAAAAATTCACCCGCGAATACTGCCGTTACTGCGAGTCATGCCACGATGCCTGCCCCGAGGACGTTCGAATCGCTGATGTGCTCCGTTTCGGCATGTATCATGACAACTACGGTCAGCAAAACCGCGCCGTCGAAGCCTATGCCGCACTGATTGCGAAGGACCGTGCCGCCAAATGCACCGACTGCGATGCACCCTGCCAGACGGCCTGCGACTATGATCTCCCCGTACAGACACTCCTGCTCAAGACAAACCGGACGCTCGCTGACAAGCCCTTCACGCCGGAAAGCGACTCGAATGCTCGCGGGGTTGGCTGACACTCTTTCGTTGCCGAGCGCCACACCGCCGCCGCACTCTCCGGGATTGACGAACGGAGGTGTCCATGTCCGGCGGCAAGAAAGCGGTCGTCCTTCTGAGTGGCGGACTCGATTCAACAACCTGCGCGGCCATCGCAAAGTCAGATGGGTTTGATGTTTATGCACTGACGATGGCCTATGGTCAGCGCCACACGTGCGAAATTGAAGCGGCGGATCGTGTCGCAAAGTCCTTTGATGTGAAGAAACATCTTACTGTCGAGATCGACCTTCGGCAATTCGGCGGGTCAGCCCTGACCAGCGACATCGACGTGCCTAAACACGACAATGTCACGGACATCGGCACTGAGATACCTGTCACTTACGTACCCGCTCGAAACACGGTTTTTCTGTCTTATGCACTGGCCTGGGCCGAGGTCCTTGGCGCGCAGGACATCTTCATCGGTGTTAATGCGCTCGATTATAGCGGTTATCCGGACTGTCGCCCGGAATATATCGATGCATTCACGAGGATGGCAAATCTTGCAACGAAAGCCGGTGTCACCGGTGAGGCACCGGTGCGGATTCATACGCCGCTCATCGATCTCACCAAGGCGCAGATCGTTCGTCGAGGTCTCGATCTTGGTGTGGACTACGGCATGACGACATCTTGTTACGATCCCGATGAGCAGGGACGAGCCTGCGGCCGCTGCGATGCGTGTTTGTTGAGATTGAGAGGATTCAAAGAGAACGGGATAGACGATCCGGGGCAGTATCAAGAATGAGTGATTCCACAATACAGAACCGGAGAGACAGAGAGTTTATCGAAGACGTGAAATCCGTATGATATTCTGTTTCAGAGCCCCTTCTCTCCGCGCCTCTGCGCCTCCGCGTTAAAACAAGCCAGGAACCATGAGCTACGCCGTCAAAGAAATTCAACTCACGCGCCAGGGCGAAGGCTTCCACACAGGACGCCGCTCGGTGTTTCTGCGCTTCAGTGGCTGCAACCTGTGGACGGGCCGTGAGCAGGACCGTGCCCGCGCCATTTGCACCTTCTGTGACACGGATTTTCTCGGGACGGACGGATTGAACGGCGATTTTTATCGCTGCGCTGTTGAGCTTGCGCGCGTTGCACGGGAAGTCTGGGACGATGAGGAAGCAATGCCACTTTCGTCGTCCACCCGTTTATTGACACCGGAATACTTCGAAGGCGAGCAGAAGCCGTTCGTTGTCTGTACCGGAGGTGAGCCGCTTCTACAGCTCAACCCGCGACTCATCGATGCGTTACATGATGAAGGCTTCGAGATCGCTGTCGAAACCAATGGAACCCGCCGTGCTCCCGACGGTATCGACTGGATCTGTGTCAGTCCCAAAGCCGGGGCGGAGCTGAACCTGATGTCCGGACATGAACTGAAGCTCGTATACCCACAACCCGACCTCGACCCTGCCGAATTCGAGTCGCTGGCATTCGACCACTACTACCTGCAGCCGATGGACGATCCCGACTCCGAAGCAAACGCTCGGGCGGCTGAAGAGTACTGCAATGGACATCCGCTCTGGCAAATCAGCCGTCAGATGCACAAAGTGTGGGGAATCGCCTGAATCTCAGCGATTGCGTTCGTAACGAATTTTCCCCTCGCAGTACCGGATAAAACCCGGCGACACACCGGATCTGCTGTCAAGATAGCAAACCCAGCCCTGCTCCGGTTCATGCTCCAGACGCCCGAGGTATTCGTGCCCGCCTGGCTTTAACGTGATGGTGACGGTCTCACGCGGCATGACATTGTACTTTTCCAGCGCCGCCGCAATGTTTTCGCGCAACTCGTCCGCCCGCGGATTGAAGAGTGTTCCGTCCGCATTTCGAAAAGACGGATCATCCACGAAGTTGAGCACCATGACATGTTCGTTCAGAATCTCTCTCGGAATCTCCTGACGCCATTTGTCATAGTAATCCCTCAGTTCATCCGGCGTTGCCGCCGGGTAGTCATTCACAGTGCCAATATAACCCGCGTGGTAACGGTCCATAAAGAAACGTTCTTCTGGCAGCCATGAATCAGAGACGACTGTCCGGGAGGTGGGATCGGTCAGCGTCCAGGTTCTGGCGCCAGGGTTCCGGACGGCGGCTATGGCATGGCCGCTGAAAGCCCCCATCAGGGATGAAAGGGAGACTTCCGGCCCATCGACAAGCAACACATCGTACCCCTCTTCCATCAAGCTGTCAGCAAACACAAACATGTAGTCGCCACAGCCGGAACTTAATCCACTCGCCGCGATCTGCTCCGGGCTTCGACGCCGGAGATAGTCGTCGTTTCGCCCTTCGAGATCGCCATCGCGAACAGGCAGAATGTATGTTTGATCGAGATCCATTGGCTGCAACGCAGCAGCTCTGCTGAAACCCCGCTGAATGGCATTGGCATGATCAGAGGAAGTCTTCTTTCCCGCACATCCACAGAGAAGAATGACGACTCCGAAAAAATGCAAAAACCGAGACATTATTCCCTCTTTCTCTTCGTTCCCTTTTCCGTTTCCACATCGATGGCGATTCCGCCACGCACGTTGAAACGCCCTGTCACTTTAATCCATTTCGGTTTCAAAAAACGGTGCAGATCATCAAGAATCACGTTCACCAGGTCCTCGTGAAAAGCGCCCGTGTCTCTGAAAGACCATAGATAGTTCTTCAGCGACTTGCTCTCCAGAGCCTTCTTTGCCGGAATGTAGGAAATCTCCAGCTCCGCGTAGTCCGGCTGACCCGTTAGTGGACAAAAGCAGGAAAATTCCGTGCAATGAAACGTCACGACGGTATCGCGTCCACGCTGTTTGAAAGGAAATGCTTCCAGGCTGCGTTCAGGTGTTCCGATATCACCTGATCCCAACTGCGTCAGACCTGTGGTGTCCGACAAGACCTCGCGATTCGCTTTCTTCGCAGCCTTTTTCGCCATGATCCGCTTCCCGGAAGCTGAATTGTTATCAGATTTCTTCCATCGTCAGTGTGTCGTTTGTGAACACGCACGTTTCGGCGGCGATGCGCATCCCCTCCTGCACAATCTCTGATGCAGCCAGGTCCGTCTTTCGATAGAGAGCCAGTGCCGCCGACTGCGCGAACGCTCCTCCACTGCCTATGGCAATCACCGGCTCGTCCGGTTCGATCACATCCCCGGTTCCACTGAGCAGCAGAATCGTGTCCTTGTCAGCGACAAGCATCATCGCCTCGAGCCGCCGCAACATGCGATCCGTGCGCCACAGCTTGGCCAGTTCCACCGCCGCCCGCTGCAACTGTCCGCCATGCTCCTGCAGCTTTCCCTCGAACTTCTCCATCAGGGCAAATGCGTCCGCCGTCGCACCGGCAAATCCGCAAATCACCTGATCCTTGTAAATGCGCCGCACCTTGCGGGCACCGTGTTTCATCGCGATCTTGTCGAGGCTGACCTGGCCGTCGCCTCCAACGGCGGTTTTGCCGTCACGGCGAACGGCAAGAATCGTTGTCGACCGCCATCCCTGCTTTTGTCTGTCGTTTGCCACGGAGTCCGTTTTCCTTCAGCGCTTTCGGCGCGAGGTCTTCTTTCTTTTCTTCGTGCCTGTTGCAGGCTCAAGCGCCGCCTTCAACACATCTTCAACACGGTCAATAAACCGGAAAGACACCACTTTGCGAATCGTTTCAGGAACTTCGTCGATATCGCGTTCATTCCGCTTCGGTAAAAGAATTTCCCTGATACCCGCGCGATGCGCCGCGAGGCACTTTTCCTTGATGCCACCGACAGGCAGCACGTTACCGCGCAACGAAATCTCTCCCGTCATCGACACATAGTCACGACACAGACGCCCGCTTACAAGCGAAGCCAATGCC
>JANQSL010000157.1 GCA_028284075.1 Candidatus Sumerlaeia bacterium
CTGCGGTCGGGGAACTCCGTTTCCACCAGGCGGGCAGCGGCGGTCTTCAGACCGGAAAACGAGAAGTTGAAGTTGCCGCGCTGCAACAGCGGACGCGGCAGTTCGAAGCGCGTCGAGGATGTCTTCACTGCCAGTTGGTCCAGCTTCGGTCCGCCGGGATAACCCAGACCGAGCAGCTTTGCGACTTTGTCATACGCCTCGCCAACGGCATCGTCCATGGTTTCGCCGAGGACCTCGTAATCCAGCCATCCTTTGACATGCACAAGGCTGCTGTGTCCGCCGCTTACCACGAGAGCGAGGTATGGCTGGAATGGCGTTTCCTTTGTCACGGCGTCTCCCCAGGCGTCCGACTCACGCCCGATAAAGACCGAATACAAATGTCCGGCGATGTGGTGGACCGGCGCGAGCGGCTTGTCGTGACGCAGCGCGAGTCCTTTCGCGTACTCCACACCCACGAGCAGGCACCCCGCCAGTCCCGGACCGCGCGTCACCGCAATGGCATCGATGTCGTCGATGGCAACACCGGCGTCATTCAGTGCTTTTCGATAGAGCGAGACACAGGATTCAAGGTGCGCGCGACTGGCGATCTCGGGAACAACCCCCCCGAATCGCGCATGGAGATCGATTTGAGAGGCGATCTCGTTGGAGAAAACACGCCGGCCGTCCTCGACAACGGCAAAGGCGGTTTCGTCGCAGGAACTTTCAATCCCCAGAATCAGCATCGCCGTTCGCTTCATCCTCACCTTCGAACATAAATCGAAGGTGCTCCAGTTTTTGAGGGTCGTATGTGCCGAGTTCCGCGCAGACCTCGGCAAGTGCAACGAGATCGACCGTCCCTGGCGTTTCCCCTTTTGTGAAACGCCATCGATAACACTCAAAACAGACTTCCACGATTTCAACGCGGCCGTTGTTGTCCATGAAAACAAACGCGTGCCGTGGATTGTAACAACTTGCCGCTCCTCCGAACCTCAGGTGTTCGTTTTCGGGAGTAAGAGCCTGAACAATCCGATGCGCCTGATGATCGTTCAAAGGGATGCCGCCTTCCGGCCGGGCCGTCCGGTGGTAGCTTCCGTCGGGCAGGAGAAATGCGAAATCTCCATCCGTTCGTCCCTCGTACCGGTAGAGCAGAAGCTCCGTAAACCGCCGGCCATGAAATCTGTTTGGTGCAATCATGCCCTGGGGCGAGTTGTCCGCCTGTGAGATCATGGGCGGATTCGGGTTGTTACCGGCTGCGAGGGTGATCGAGTCAGCTTCAGTCGTGCGATCGTTTGTAAAGACGTCTGCCGTCGTGAGGGGGCTGGCAATAACGGCCAGGACGACAGCCAGTATTGAGGCCGGCAGAGGAAAAGGGAACGGACACGGTCGAGTCGGGGCCACCTTGCCTCCTCCTTTTCAGGGATTCATGCCACCTGTTGATTACTGTTTGAGCGGCCCGCACAACAGCAAGAAAAACCGCGTCAGCGCATGGCCATCATGCGTTCGAGTGCCACCATCGACCACTTGACCGTTTCCGGATCGACCCTGATGACATGGCGCGGCACGCCATCCACGATCGACTGCATGCAGTCCGCAAGGGCTTCCGCCGAGATCCGGAACATTGTCGAGCACTGGCACGCGAACGGTGACAGCGACACGATTGTCTTGTCCGGATGTTCGAGATGCAGCCGGTTGACGAGATGATGTTCGGTTCCGATGGCCCACTTGCTGCCGGGTTCCGCGTTTTCCACGGTCTGCACGATGAATTTCGTCGAACCGGCAAGATCGGCCTTCTCCACGACCTCATGCTGGCATTCCGGGTGGACGATGACTTTGATGCCGGGAAAGCGGGTTCGCATTACGTCAGGATGATTCGGCATGAAATTCTGATGAACGCTGCAGTGTCCTTTCCAGAGAATCACCGGCACACGTTCATACGTGGTGGAATCATGGCCGCCGTCATTCTCGTGAGGATCGTACACGACCATGTCGTCCAGCGGAATGCCGAGGTCCGCACACGTGTTGCGCCCGAGGTGCTGATCCGGAAAGAACAGCAATTTGCTTCCCTGCTCAAAGGCCCACTCCACCACCTTTCTTGCATTGCTGCTCGTGCAGACGGCACCGCCGTGCCGTCCACAGAAGGCTTTGAGTGCGGCTGTCGAATTGATGTATGTGATTGGAACGATGGTTTCATTGGTTGCCGCGGTCAGGACGTCCCAGCATTCCTCGACCTGATCGATGTCCGCCATGTCCGCCATGCTGCATCCCGCCCGCAGGTCCGGCAGCAGCACCGTTACGTCCCGTGGTGTCACGATATCGGCGGTTTCCGCCATGAAATGCACGCCGCAGAAGATGACGTATTCGACGTCCTTGAGCGTGGCGGTGTGCAACGACAGGTCCAGACTGTCGCCGCGTCTGTCGGCGAACTCAATCACCTCATCCCGTTGATAGTGGTGTCCAAGGACCACGAGGCGGGAACCGATTTGGCGGCGAAGACCGGCTATTCGGGCGTGCAGTTCCGCTGTCATGGGGGCGTTGCCCACAAGGGGCGAAATGACTGCGGGTTCCATACTCATGTCCTTCTCATTGCAACCGAAGCGCAATGCTCCGAGAGAGGGAATCAAGGTTCGTGCCTCGCAGTGTTTTGCCCCGGGCCGCCGAGGCTCAACCGGAACCCGGCAGGATTTTTCGGGAGACACTCTTTGCCGCACGAAACGCCAGCGCCTCCGCCTGCCAGATTCTCTTCGCAACGGCTGATTTGTCCATCCATCTCTCCCAAAGCGGAATCGCCACTTCCTCCAGCAGGTTTTTCCAATGCCCGGTGAGGGTTTCATCGGTGAACTCCACGGCTCTCTCCCCGGCGCGCTCGCGCATTGCCTCGTACCGTTCAGGCCTTTCAGTCAACTCGGTCAAAGCGTTGAGCGCCTGGCCCTCACTTTGCGCAACGACCATGTCTTCGCCCGATTGCTTCAGAGCAAGATATGCGGACTCCGGACCGACAAGCGCGGGGACACCCGCAAGCCACGCATTGGTCAGCTTGGACGCCGGTTTGTGGTCATAGGGCAGTCCCCCAGGGTCGCGAATCGCCACGGCAATATCAACGGCGGAATAATCGTCCCATGCATCACGAGCTGCCATGCGCCATTCAATCCCGCGTTTGGCGAGTGCCCGTTTCCACTCCGGACTTTTCAGGAACGGTGCCGCGTTTTCCTCCGCACCGAGATAGGCGGCCACCCTGACCGTGTCGCCACGGCGCCGGTCCCGTTCGACAAGGCGGGGCTGTTGCCAGTGGGGAATATGGACGCCACGCACGAGGCCTCTCCGGGCCTCGACACCGAAACGCTTGAGCTGGGCGGGGTTTTGAAAAACGTTCAGATGAGAATAAACGCGGGGAGGTGAGTCAGCCACGGCCGAAACATGCAGAACGTTGTTGTTTGTCTGATACCGCAGGGGCACGGCGCACGCCGCAGCGACGACGATTCCCTCGTCCGGAAACTCCGGGGACAGGGTGCACTCAAAACCGGTCCGTCTCAGGTTCCACCATGTCCGAAGACACCAGACTGAGATGACTCGATGAGCAAGTTTTGCAAAGTCGCCGGGAGACAAATCACTCTCTGATTCCACCGGATGCGGAAGATCCTCCGGGGGAACGTGGAAAGTGATATGGGGGCGTGTGTGATACCCGGGCATGTCATGCGGCTAGCATCATACCCGGGAAAGACGAAAGGGCCGAATCGCCTTTCAGGCGATTTTCGGCCCCATTGATTCCTGCGTTGATCTAGAAGGGCTGCTGAACGGTGCGCATCGCTTCCTTGCGGGCGGCAACAACCTGGCGGCTGCGCATCCCGAGGGCTCGTGCGGCGGGATTGGGTTTGTAGCCGATTTTTTCAATCGTCGAAAGAATCAGAGCCTTTGTCTCTTTGTTGATTTTGTCGCTGTCGTTGATGGCCAGAGAAACGGTGGAACGGCTATAGCCCGTGATGCGGGCAACGTCGCGGATGGTGAGTCCGGTTGCATTTTCAAGTTTGTTCATGATTTGTGAGCTCCAGGCGAGTGAGTTTTTTCTTCACCGGCATTCACCTTAGAAACCCTCGTGCCCGACGGAGCGGTTTCTCATGCAACCTCGATGAGTTTTTTGCAAGCGTGTTTATTGGTTTGAAAACAAAGGACTTGGGTGGAAAACCCTCGAAGACGAGGAGCTGATCCGTGAAGTCGGACCCGTGTTGTCTGGAAAGAACGGCGCTTCGTGCTCAAATTAGACCAGTATAATTCGGCCCATTGCGTATGAAACGTTGCCACCCTCTTGCGCCCCGCCGACGGGCGAGCCAGGAATAAGCTCATACTTCTTCCACTGGCTTTCGAATGACGATCGATTCTCAGGCGCCACTCCGCTTCTCAACACCGATGATGCAGCAGTACGGGCGTCTCAAGGAGGAAAACCCGGACGCCATCCTGCTGTTTCGTTGCGGCGACTTCTATGAGACATACTGCGACGATGCGGAGGAAGCGGGCCGTCTTCTGAATATCGCCGTGACGCGAAAAGGAGCGGGAGCCGATGGGGCTGTGGCTATGGCCGGAGTGCCTCATCATGCCATCGATGCCTATCTTGCCAAGCTGGTGAAGCTTGGAAAGCGCGTCGCAATTGCAGAGCAGACAGAGGATCCGAAAAAAGCGAAGGGCCTTGTCCGGAGAGAGGTCGTGCGGGTGGTCACGCCCGGTACAGCCATTGAAGAGACCATTCTCGACGATTCGGCGAACAACTTCATTGTCTGCCTTGTTCCGGGTCAAAAGGGAGGCTGGGGCGTTGCCCTTGCGGACGTCTCCACCGGTTTTTTTGCGCTGACGGAAGTCGCACCG
>JANQSL010000186.1 GCA_028284075.1 Candidatus Sumerlaeia bacterium
TTTCAAAACCTGTTTGTGCAGATTATCCTGGATGTTGAGCCTCGCTGAAGGTTGATTACTGGCCGGAGGTAACGGCCATGGCTTTGCGCGAAACACTACTGACTGACAAACAATGGAAGCTGATCGAGCGCCATCTTCCGACGGTAACAAGCAGCCCTCGCGGCGGCAGACCAAGAGCCCCGGACCGCGCCTGTTTTGAGGGCATCCTGTGGGTGCCGCGCAGCGGTGCACGCTGGAAGGATTTACCACCGGAGTTCCCCAGTCCGTCGACTTGCTGGCGGCGGCTGCGCGACTGGGAAGAGCAGGATGTGTGGGAGGAAATCTGGCGATGCTTCGTCCGGAACCTAACCGCAGAGGGGCGCATTGATTGGGAAGAGACCTTTGCCGACGGCTCCTTCGCCCCGGCAAAAAAGGGGGCGGTTGTGTCGGAAAGACCAAACGCGGCAAGGGTATGAAGTGGATGGTGGTGGCGGACGGCCACGGTCTTCCTCTGGGAGCCCGTCTCACGAGCGCGAGCCCTGCGGAAGTTACGCTCATCGAAGCAATCCCGCTGAAATGGCCGCGCCCGCAGCGTGTCATCTACGATCGCGCGGCCGACAGCGACCCCCTGCGAGAGCGCCTTCGGCAGAAGGGAATCGAATTGATCTGTCCTCATCGCAAAGGCCGCCGCAAGCCGCCGACGCAGGACGGGCGTCCACTACGCCGATACAAGCGTCGCTGGATGATGGAACGCACGATGGCATGGATCGGAAACTTCAAAAGACTGCTTCTGCGCTTCGAACGCAGCATTGATATCTATAAAGCATTCTTCGCCATCGCATGCATTATGATACTCATCAGGAGGTTTGGAAACCACTACTAGTCAATCAACCACAAATCTCTAACTCCCGATTGCTGGTTAATCTCAAGAGACTGGTCTTCGAAAATCAGCAAAGTACTCCTCTGGGGTCCGATATTCCTTTCAACAGAAACACTGAGTGTTGAACTGCCCGTGCCCGTCGATTCGTTGAGGGTGATCCAGTCGACGGGGATCTGAGCTTCCCAGGGACAATGAGGAAGAGTGGTCAGCGTGATTGTTTCAGAACCTCCTTCCGAAGAGAACTCCAGAGAGATGGATGAGAGTTCATACTCACAGGGAGCTTCTTCCTGTGAAACGGAGATTACTTCTCCTGCAACTGTGAACTGGGCCGTTCGAGCACCACCCGGGTTTTCAGAAATCGTTAATTGAACAGCTGATGACCCCGTTCCTGATTCTTCTGAGGCCAGGATCCAGTCTGGCAGGTCTGCGATTGTCCAGGGACAATCATCCCGCGTGGTGATGTTGAGCATTGTTGTCGAACCCATGCTTACAACGTCGTTCACGATGATCGGGGAAACGTCATATTCGCAGGGGGCGGCCTGCTGAGGAATCGTGATTGTCACTCCGGCGATCTCGACAATGGCGGATCGTTCGGCGCCCTGATTCTCTGCCGCTGTGATCTCTGTTGTTCCCGAGCCTGTTGCGTTCGTGATTGTTGCGGACAGCCATGACGGCAACGAGCCGACCTGCCAGCTACAATGGTCAGAAGTCGTTACTGTGAATATCTGAGAGCCGCCGATCGATGCTATCGGGGAAGGTGCGAGTGGATCGACGGTATAGGTACAGGGTGCTGCGACCTGCGAAACGGTGATGGTTTTCCCCGCGACTGAGAAGTCGGAAAAGCGCGATCCACCTTGGTTAATGGCAATAGCCAACTCAGTCGTTTCGAATCCTGTTCCGGATTCAATGGAAGGGATGATCCAGTCTGGCAATCCGCTGATGGACCAGAAGCAATGATCGCCTGTCGCAATGGTGAGGGTTTCTGTTGAGCCGGTGTTGGGAACAGCCGGGAAGAATGCCGGGAATACCGTGTACCCGCAGGGGGCTGCTTCTTGAGATACGGAGATTGATTCTCCGGCAGCCGTAAACATGGCGGAACGCGAACCGCCCAGGTTCTCGGAAATCTCCAGCTGGATTGTTGATGAACCCATTCCTGATTCCTGAGAAGCCATAATCCAGTCAGGAAGGGCAGTAATGTTCCACGGGCAGTCCGCGCGTGTTGTGATGGCCAGAGAATCGGTCAATCCGCTACTGGGAATATTCAGAAAGGAAGCTGGCAGCGCTTCATATTCGCAGGGAGCTGCATCCTGAGATACGGAGATTGATTCTCCGGCAGCTGTAAACATGGCAGAACGAGAACCGCCCAGGTTTTCGGAAATCTCCAGCTGGATTGTTGATGAACCCGTTCCTGATTCCTGCGAAGCCATAATCCAGTCAGGAAGCGCAGTAATGTTCCACGGGCAGTCGGAGCGCGTTGTGATGGCCAGAGAATCGGTCGATCCGCTACTGGGAATATTCAAAAAGGAAGCTGGCAGCGCTTCATAATCGCAGGGGGCTGCCTCTTGAGTGACGGTAATGATTTCACTCGCAACCGTGAACGTCTCAGATCGAAAAGCTCCCGTGTTCGCATCCGCTGTGAACGTTACAGAAGTAGTTCCGACGCCGTCATCCACAGAGGCCACGAGCCAGCCTGGCAGACCTGCGATCAACCAGGGACAATCTTCTGTCGCGTTGAGATCAAGGTTCGTCATTCCACCACTGAAAGAGAACTCAGGCAGTGTTGTCGGCGACGCCACGTAGGTACATGGCACCCCGTCGAGCATGTCCTCATAGATGACTTCGACCTGATCATTGTCGAGAATCTGTCCGTAGAACCGAAGATCATCAATGAGGCCTGTGAAGGCCGAGTCGGTGGAGGAACCCATCATCAGTGGAGCGACACCTGTCAGGTCGTTGTCTATCTCGGAGAACGTCCCTGCAGGTTCCCCGTCGATCCAGAAGAGGAGAGTACCTGACGGTTGGTGGCGAGAAAGAGCGAGGTGCTGCCAGGTGTTTACTTCCAGGGGGGTGCTGCTGAAGACGCGCTCGGTGCCAGCTTCGAAGAACAGGCGTGATGGATGGTTCAGGTCTGATTCCGATGCGATACCAAGAGACCAGTCGCTTTCGTTCTTAGTCGATTTCGTATGTGACAGCAGAAGAGTCTCTACGCTGAAATCAGTCGGATTGATCCAGCAGGTGAGCCCGAAGTCATTTGCCATATCATTGAAGTAAGAGTGGGTTCCGAAATCGATGGATGTCTGTTGCGTCTCAGAATCCAGGGCTCGCGATACCTGACCATAACGATTCACTTCGTAATTGATAAGTCCCGAGCCCAGGGAGCCATCCAGCTCAAACGGTCCGGAATCCGTCAGGTCGCCGTCGAAGCGATACCAGGCGAGAGGATCCACGCACTCCGGCGAGGCTGTTAAGTCAATCGACTCGAATCCAGGAGGGTCGCCCGTTCCATCCGAAAGGCCCGTGATAAACGCCGTCCCCTGCGTTGAAAGATGCGTGATCGTAATGACCCCGCTAAAGAAGATTTCTACCTGGAAATTGTTCAGCGTGATATTCCCTGATTCCGGAACATCCTCATAGGTCACCACAAATCGGTTCTCGAACTGTTTCCATGAGATGGTACCGCCCATTTCCGGGTTAAGGTCATCCAGCATTGCTGAGATCTGTGGAAGATTGAAATGTGTATAGGGGTTTGAATCCCGCGCTCTGCTTCCCACGATAAAGTTCAGGGTTCCGTTCGAACCCACAAAGACGGAGGAATATTCGACTCCAAAGAAGCGCGCTCTCCTGCCCAATTCCAGAGGAACCTCAACAGAGTCATCGTCTTCCAGTTCCAGCATCGTTCCGCTTTCGGGAGCGGAGGGGAACTCTGTCACCTCCCGCACGCAGATACTGTATCGATCTCTCGAATCGGTCGGCGTGAAGACCAGCGTTTTGAAAGAGAGATCATGAGCATGACCAAAAATCTCCGTCAGCGAACTCGGCGGGGGAGACATGTCCACAATGGCAGTATCCATAACCTCAGCCGAAGAGCCACTACCATCATTCTCATCAGTGTAGATCGCGCTGATGGTGACATCGTGCGCAACGTTCAGAGTATTGTCGAAAGAGATACCTGGCGAATCCGAAAGAGCGATGGTGCCTCCAAACACACTTGGAGACGTCATGAGCTCATCCAAAACGACCGTTTCAGAATCGCCATTGTCGGTTGTTACCATCACAGTCACAGACGAGGTCTCGTCAGCGTCCGACACAACAATCTCTGCAACGTCGTTACCTTCGTAGACGATATCGTCCAAATAGATAGTTCCCATAGACGTTGCCTGCGATGGGATCAGATGGGCGATCTCCGTGGAACGGTAGACACTCGCTGCCGCTTCCGTATTCACAAGCTGATTCGTTTCCGTACAAGTGCCGTTGAAGAAGTAGTCGGAGGGGCCACCAACCATGATCCCTTCCACGATACCTGTTTTAACATTGAATACCGGTGAACCGGAATTTCCACCCAGGATATCCGAGTTCGTGACGAATCGAGCCTCTGTCGTATTTACGTGGTCCCAGACTCGCGTTTGATCACCAAAAGCGAGCTTCAGCGGAAGCCCCGACGGGTGCCCTGTTACTCCCACAGGAGTTCTGTCTCTGATGGTGCCGTATCGACGAATATTCAGAACCTCAACACCATCGGCGGTCACAGGACGATCCAGACGAATCACCGCATAGTCTGGTCCCGACCCAAACGCCCGATCCAGAATCTCCACACCGATATAGAAGTTCTCTTCCGGAAGAGTGAGACTCGGAGTTTGCTCATCAAGCATCTCATATCCAAAGACGAAATTCATGGAATTCAGGTCAAAGGGATAGAAGCAATGGCCTGCCGTGACAACAATGTCTGGAGCGACGAGGAATCCGGTACATCCTGCCAAAGTCGGTTGATCAAAAAATCTTTCATCGGGACAAAGGCGGAAGCGCTCGCCGAGTAATCCAATGGGGCGCAGTGTCTTCGTGTTGTCTCCGTTGTCGAGGATGGAGAATCCGTTGATCAGCGCACAGGTGGAAGCTGCCATCGACAAACGCGCCGGATCAGTCTCTTCATAGACATCAATACGATCGTCCCCGCCGAAGACAACCTTCTCAGGAGGACCCTGGTCGAAACCCTCTGCAGATACGGATTCAGGCTCCGCCAGGAACGCAGAGAAACAGGCAGCAAACAAAAGCGCCTTCAGGGAAATCCTGGTCATCATGTCAAACTGCTCCCGAGAAGAGTGTACCCTCAATCAAGGTTCCGAAGGTACTGTCAGAAGCATAATGCCTCTGAGACCACTACTAGGAAGAAGGGGGCTGGAGGACGTTGAGAGTCACCTTCTGCTGAAACATGATGTCGCCCCCGGCGTCGCGCAGCTGCATTCGAATCAACGGGTCCGGTTCACGATCCCAGTCGATTGTAATCAGACCGAAATTGTCACCCCAGAACATTGTTCCGATGCGATGCCGGTTCGGTTCGATCACGCCCGTGAAGTTGTCCCGCGACTGTGTGAGGCCGCTGGAGGTGACATCAAACAGTGGATAGCCGATTGCGTCGTTGTGCAGCGAGATTTCACCGAGGTGACGGTCGCCGCTGATGAAGATCACTCCACCGGCTTTTGTGGTCTGAAGAAGGCTGAACAATCTTTCTCTTTCGTGGGACATGTTCATCCATTTCTCCCAGCCGTGATCCTCCGCCACGACCTGGATGCTGGATGCGATGATGCGAATCTCCGCAGGCTTGTGTAACTGTTTCTCAAGCCACGCCCACTGGTCCTCACCAAGTATGGTTCCTTCTTTGGTGCTGCCCGACACGTAGGGACCGGTGTTGCGGGGACGGGTTGAGTCTTTGGTCAGTGCGGTGCGATGATATCGCGTGTCGAGCATGATGAACTGGATGCGTTTTCCCTCGGGGCCGTGAATCTCGGCGTGATAGATGCCCTGCCGTTCGCGGCGGGGAGAGTCTTCGGCGACACCAAAGAAGTCGAGAAACTCGTTTTGCGATTCCCTGCGTTTTGAGTACTCCGCACCGGCATCGTTCAGGCCGTAGTCGTGATCGTCCCATGTGGCGAGGAATGACATGGATTCGCGGGCACGGGCAAAGTTGGGATTGGCCGCAAGCATGTTGTACTTGTGGCGCATGACTGACATGTCTTCCGTGTCGCCGTAAATGTTGTCGCCGAGAAACACGAAGATGTCGGGTTCTTCCGCGACAATCGTGTTCCAGATTTCCTGAGGCTTTTCTTCATGAGCGCATGAACCGAAGGCGATGCGGTCGACAATATTTTCCCCAGGCTCAGCATGCAGCGGCGTAAACAGCAGTGCGGCGATTGACAACATTTGTAAGGTGTTTTTCATGACAGCTCCGGTTTTCAGGTTCCTGCTTCGTTGAGTTCCGGAGCCGCTATCTAGAGCTCGTCCAGAATCTCCGTCCGATGCCAACGGAGGAAGAAAGACCCCAGCGTGACTGTTGCCAACGGAAGAATGAAGATGAGAGCGGTCGAAAACCCGCCTCTCCAGGCATGGCCCTGGGAGCCGAAGAGATCCTGTGTGAGGGAGACGAAGGGGAGAATGGGGTTGAATCGAAGGGCGTCCAGAACCGGCTGGGGGAGAATTTCAGCGGAATAGTAGTACACGATGGGTGTCAGCCAGAATACAAACTGGAGACCGATTGTCACCAGCTGTCCCATGTCGCGCAGAATGAGATGGAGGACGCTGAGGAGCATTGCCAGTCCAGCCGCAAAGAGTCCGAACAGGATCATGAGGGGAAAGGCCAGGAGAACCATCGCGCTCACGTCGGCTCCGGCGATCAGGAGAAGGAGGATCAGTGCGGTGAGGCTGAAGAGGTTCACAATGAATGCGTTGACGAGCACGCTGGCATGAAGAATTTCCGGCGGAAGGCTGAGTTTTTTCAGGAACGACGCGTTTTCCACAAGGGTGCCGGTTCCGCGGCTTACGACATCGTTGAAGAACAGCCAGGGAACCATGCCGGAGGTGAGATGAACGGCATAGTCCAGCGTTGTGCCTCCGGCGCCCGCCCGGCCCTTCATGATCTGGGAAAACACGACGATGTAGATGGCAATCATGACGACCGGATGAACGAGGTTCCAGACAACGCCAAGGATGGAACCGGCGTAGCGTGTCTGGAATTCGCGCTTCACCAGGAGACCGAGAACCGGCATGGCCTGCCGGAGGGACATGGGGGACTGCCGTTTCGTCGCCGTTGGCGCCGTGCTCATGAACTCTCCGTCAGTGCACCACGTCCGGCAGAAATGCGTCGCGATACTGCTGCATCAGGAATCGGTCCGTCATTCCCTGGATATAGTCGCAAATCACCTGGTGCAGGCCTTCGCGCTCCGCGCGTTCCTGGTGTTTCCAGGGAAGCTGGCGTGGATTCATCAGATAGTGTTCGAAGAGTTCGCGGAGGAACTTGCGGGCCTTGTTTGTGTAGACCATGTTGCGCGGATGAAGGTAAACCCGCTCCAGCATGAACTTCTGGAGTTCACCGATCCGTTCGGAAAAGTCCGCGGAGAAGGAGACGAGGCGTCCCTGGTGGTTGTTGACGTCTTCAGGTGATTTGACGCCACTTGCTTCAATGCGGCGGGCGGATTCGTGCAGCGCGTCGTGAACGTGGAGGTCGTACAGTTTTGCGAGAGCGCGATATTTTAGTGCTCTGTCGGACTTGCCTTCTCCGAGAATTGCGCGCGTTTCGTCAAAAACCTCACGGACCCATTCGACGCCGCGAAGGTCGTCGACGGTGATCATGCCCATTTCGAGTGAGTCGTCGAGGTCCGCGTTATTGTAAGCGATCTCGTCCGCAAGATCCACAGCCTGGCTTTCCAGAGACGGTGATTTTCCCGGGTTGTAGCCAAGATGCGGTTTGGGGGCGTCGTATTCCGTGTGATGCTTGATGATGCCTTCCCGCACTTCGTAGGTCAGGTTCAGACCGGGGAAATCGGGATAACGCTCTTCCAGAAGCTCAACGACTCGCAGCCCCTGCAGGTTGTGTTCGAATCCGCCGTGTTCCTTCATGCAGAGTTGCATGGCGTCTTCGCCGGCATGACCGAAGGGCGTGTGGCCAAGGTCGTGAGCAAGAGCAATGGCTTCCGCCAGATCCGAGTTGAGATTCAGTGCCTTTGCGAGAGTTCTGGCTATCTGCGCAACTTCCATGGTATGCGTCAGGCGTGAACGATTAAAGTCGCTGGCGTGCGTGTGGAAAACCTGGGTTTTGAATTCGAGCTTTCGAAAGGCCGTGCAGTGGATGACGCGGTCACGATCCCTTTGAAAGTCGGGCCGCAGCAGGTCGGGTTTGACCTCGTGAACGCGGCCTTTTGAGTCGCGGGACTTTGCCGCGTAAGAAGCGAGGTTCGCCAGTTCCAGCTCTTCAAGCTTTTCTCGCAGAAACATGCCTGTCAGACCTTTGCAAAAGGAATGGTCGCCGCTCTCGCGGGGCCGGTCGACACGATGGTTACAGGTGCGCCAGCCAGTGTCTCCAGCCGGGAGAGGTAGGCGATGGCGTCCGCCGGCAGATCATCGCGTTTTGTAACGCCGGAGGTTCTGGAATGCCAGCCCTTCCGCTCTTCGAGAACGGGTTTCGCTGCCGCCGTGACTTCCAGATCAAAGGGCATTACGTTCGTCTGACCCGCCGGAGTATCGTAGTTTGTGCAGACGGGAATGGTTTCGTAGTCGTCGAGAACGTCGAGTTTCGTGATGCAGAGTTCCGTGCATCCGCAAATCTGAACGGCTCGCCGGACGACCGGGGCATCGAACCATCCACATCTGCGCGGGCGACCTGTCGTGGCACCGAATTCTCCGCCGGCTTTGCGGAGCCGTTCACCCTCGTCGCCGTGGAGTTCGGTTGGCATTGGTCCCTCGCCCACGCGGGTTGTGTAGGCTTTGACGATGCCAATGACGCGCTTGATTGCCGTGGGAGGGATTCCCAGGCCGGTGCAGGCCCCCCCGGAGGTCGGGCTGGAGGAGGTGACGAAGGGGTAGGTGCCGTGATCGATGTCGAGCATGACACCCTGGGCGCCTTCGCAGAGCACTTCTTTTCCGGCTGACAAAAGATCGTTTACCAGTGTGACGCCATCGCAGAGCAGCGCCGTGATGCGGTCCCGGCGAGCCATGAGTTGCTCCAGTCCCTCTTCGGGATCGGGAGCCTCACAGCCGTAAAGAGTTTTCATGATGCTGTCGTGATACTCTGAGAGCTCGCGGTACCTGGCCGCAAACCGGTCGGGATGACGGAAATCGCAGAGTCGAAGGCCTTTGCGGCGGAATTTGTCTCCGTAGGCCAGGCCAATGCCGCGTTTCGTTGTGCCGATCTTCGTTTCCCGTCCTGACTCTTCGCCCGCGGAATCGTGGGCACGGTGAAACGGGAGAATGACATGGGCCTGATCGCTGAGAAGAAGGCGTCCCATGACATCGACACCTTCCTTCTCAAGACCCTCTATTTCCTCCACGAGGGATGCGACGTCGACAACGACACCGTTGCCGAGAAGATTGCGGGATCCTTCGTGCAAAACGCCCGAAGGCAACATGTGAAAAACGTACTTTTTGTCGCCAATGATGACTGTATGACCGGCGTTGCTGCCGCCCTGAAATCTCGCCACCAAATCCGACTCCGCGGCGAGAACGTCGACAACCTTGCCCTTCCCTTCGTCTCCCCACTGGCAACCGACAACGACTGTTGCAGGCATTTCGTTTCTTTTCCTTCCGGGAAGCGGTCGCCGAAGGGCGAGGCGCTCTGTCAGGCACTAGAATCGCCCCGGAACGAATCCGGGGCGATCCGGTTTAGACAATCTTTGAAGAACGCACCGGGAGGAAGTGACTACTTCTTTTCCTCATCTTCATCACCGGCGTCTCTGGCTGTGTCGGCTTCGTCATCGTCGCCGAAATCGTCGTCATCGTCGTCGAATCCGAAGTCGTCATCAAAGCTGGAGAAATCGTCATCGTCGTCATCCTCGAATGGCTTCGGTTTGAGAAGCTTGTAGAGAAGGAAGATGATAATGAGGACGATAAGGATGATAACAATGACGCCAAAAGCACTGCCGCCACCCTCAGCGGCCTTCTTGTCTCCGCTCTGCTTGGCTGCCGCCGCCTGCTGCTTGACCGTTCCCGCGGATTCTGACAGCTCGTTGATGCGCATTTCCAGCGCGGTCAGAGCGCGATCCTGCTTTGCGATGGTATCGAGAACCGTGTTTTGCAGTTCACGGTTTTCCTGACGCAGTTCCTGGAGGGTTGCCAGCATCCGCTGTGAGCTTTCCGCCGCTTCGCTCGCGAGGGCTTCCGTCTGGCCCTGTGCCTGGGAGAGAGCATCTACCGATTCGCTGCTCTCCTGCTGGCCGCATCCGGCCATGAACATCGTGGCCACGAGTGCGAGGCCCATCGAGATACGCATGAGGTATTTCACGCGGATTTCCTCCTGGATTAGATCGTCGAAAGCTTGAGATTCCCTGATTTAGGAGATCGTTGACGTTACGTGGTGAGGACAGCGTTGCCGCTCGTCTGGTGTCAACAGATTCTTCCCCTGAAAAGGTCAGGAACTTGTTCCGCCTGCAAGGGCAAAATCCCGTAGGATCAGTCATCAATGGATTTCCAAAAGGGTTGCCCGCAGGACGGCCTGACCTCACTTTGCGTGGTCCCCCGCCTCACTCTGAAGCGGCCTTGAGTTCCGCCCGAGTCAGGCTTTTTTCCCCAGACCAGGAGGCTCAGGCCTTGAAAACCTACAAAACACCCCAGATTCGAAACATTGCCTTCGTAGGCCACTCCGGCACCGGCAAAACGACGCTTGCCGAAGCGTTGCTTCACATTGCCGGTGCCATCGACAAACCCGGTTCCGTTGAGAAAGGAACCACTCAGTCCGATTACGATCCGGAGGAGACAAAGCGTCAGATATCGATTAACTCCTCTCTGCTTCCCATTGAATTCGAAGACATCAAAATCAACATTCTCGATTGTCCGGGCTCGCGGGATTTCGTTGGCGAAATCAAGAATTCCGTTCGTTGTGCGGAAACGGCACTGGTTCTTGTGGACGCGACTGTCGGAGTGGAGACGGGAACCGAGTTCGCTCACGCGTTTGCCGACGACTACCACATTCCTCAGGCGTTCTTTGTGAACAAGATGGACAAGGAACGTGCGAATTTTGCGGCAGCTGTGGCTTCAATTGATGAGGCCTTTGAGGACGTTCATACGATTCCGGTGGTTCTTCCCATTGGTGAAGGCACCGAGTTCAAGGGCGTCGTGGATCTCCTGGAGATGAAGGCCATCTATGATCCCGCCGGCAAGCGCACCGTGGAAGATATTCCGGAGGACCTGGCGGATACGGCGAAAGAGGCTCGAAAGAAACTTGTGGAAGCCGCTGCTGAGGGAAACGACGAGTTGACGGAGAAGTTTCTCATGGAAGAGGACCTCTCGAATGAAGAGGTGATTCTCGGGCTGCGGCAGGACATGGAGGCGGGTCGCTTCTGCCCCGTTCTTTGTGGGTCGGCGATTCAGGAAATCGGCCTGACGGCTCTCGAAAACTTTTTCCGTGACGAGTGTCCTCCTCCCAATGAACGGAAGGGTTTTCTTGCGTACGTGAACGGCAAGCTCGACGAGACCGAGCTCAAGCCGCTCGATACGGATGCTCCGTTCAGTGCTTACGTGTTCAAGACCGTGAATGATGAGTATGTCGGCCGACTTTCCTTTTTCAAGGTCGTAACGGGCAAGGCGACGGGCGACTGCATGATCAAGAATCTCCGCACCGGTTCCACGGATCGCGTGGGTCATGTTTTCACGGAACGTGGCAAGCAGCAGATTTCCGTCGAACATATTTCCACGGGCGGGATTGGCGCCTTTGCGAAGCTGGAAAGTGTTCACACGGGCGACACGATCACGGATCCGAAGGCTCCGGCCGTGGTTTACGAGCCGACCCATCTTCCCTCGCCGAGCGTTCATGTGGCGGTGCATGTGAAGAACAAGGCGGACGAGGACAAGGTCGGCATGGGCCTGCACCGTATTCTTGAGTGCGACCCGACGCTGAGCCTTGAGCGCGATCCGCTTCTTCATCAGACGGTTCTTTCGGGGATGGGCGACACACATCTGGAAATCGTTCAGTCGCGGCTTGAAGGATCAATCAAGTCAAAGATCGATTTCCAGGAGCCGCGGATTCAGTATCGGGAAACGATCGGCAAGCCTGGCGAGGGCCAGGGGAAGTTCAAGAAGCAGACCGGCGGCCGCGGCCAATACGGAGACTGCTGGGTTCGCCTGAAGCCGGTGCCTCGCGGCGAGGGGTTCAAGTTTGCCTGGAAGATTGTTGGCGGAGTGATTCCAACCAACTTTCAGTCCTCCGTTGAGAAGGGACTGCGGCAATCGCTCGATCGCGGAATCATCGCCGGGTATCCGGTGATCGATATTGCGGCGGAATGCTACGATGGATCGTATCATGCCGTGGACTCCAGCGACATGGCCTTCCAGGTGGCGGCCTCGATCGCATTCAAGAATGTGGCGCAGAAATGCAATCCCGTGTTGCTGGAGCCGATCAACAAGGTGGTGATCGATGTCCCTGATCAGTATATGGGAGATGTGATGGGGTACGTCAGCGGCAAACGGGGGCGTATCGGCGGCAACGATCAGAAGGGACACAAGGTGCGTATCACAGCCGACGTTCCGGCGGCGGAGATGGGAACCTTCAGCCGCGATCTCCGTTCCATGACCCAGGGCCGTGCCATGTTTGAATCGGAGTTCGGTCACTACGAGCCGGTCCCGCCCATGATTCTGGACAAGGTCATCGATGAGGTCCGGATCGATCACCACGAAGAGGCGCACTAGAAATCGTTGAGGTTTTCCGCCGGATTCCGAGTTTTGCCGGGCGATGAGTCGCCCGGCATTTCCTTGTCTTTTTCCGCGTCAGATTTTGAGGCCGCCAATTCAAGGTTGGCTTGAATCGCGACATCCTCCGGCCAGAGTTCCGCTGCCTGCCGCAGCAGTTTCAGTGCTGATTCCGTTTCTCCCCGGGACAGATGGAGCCCGGCAAGATTGATCAGAGGAGTTTTGCGATCCGGTTCCAGATCGAGTGCCCGCCGATAGAGCCGCGCGGCTCGTTTTCCCTGACCGATTTCTTCCGCGATGAACGCGGCGTATTCGAAATCCTGAGCTGTCCAGCCTTCCATCCGGTTTGAGGGAAATGCCTGGTTCAGAAATTCGTTTGCAGCGCTGTCCTGTTTGTCCTCGTGAGCAAAGCGCGCAAGAAACCCGGCTGACAGGATCTGAACATCGGTTCCGGCGGAGGGATGGCGGAGTGCCTTGTTGAATGCCCTCTTTGCTTCACTTCTTTCGCCCGTTGCCATTGCATCACGTCCCAGCGTGAGCAGCGCATCCCGGTCTGTCGGGATCATGCGCAAGGCACGGCTCGCATGTTGTCGCGCGGTATCTCTTTTGTCTCTCGTCAATGCATTGGCTGCAAGCAGCCCGAGGGCTCTCGCGCCGCCCCAGGTGGGTTGTCCCAGTTTGTCAACGATTGCCAAGGCCCGTTTCTCTTCACCGGCCCACGCAAGAATCTCCGCAGCGTCTCCGAGGCTTGCCGCAGGGGCTTTGGGGTTGAGTTCGAGCAATCGCCCGGCCGCTTCAACCGCCTCATCCCTGTTTTCGAGTCGTCGATGGGCTTTCATCAGGCTTGGCAGAGCGCGATATGGATTTCGAAGTGATGCGTAGGTCTTTGCAGCTTCTTCGTCGTGACCTTTCTCCGCCGCAAGAAACGCGGCGGCTTCGCCTGCGACGGAGGTGTCACGGACTTCGTTCGGATCGAGCAGCCCGGACTCGATCAGTGTCGCAAACAGGCGCTCGGAGGATTTACTCGATTCCGGATAGAGATGTACGACGCGCTGCCAGAATGTGGCGCTGTTTTGCCACACGGGAATGAGCGTTTGTGTTGCGAGAGCGTGAAGAGCGATCAGAAGACATCCAAGGACAGGTGCGGTTTTTCTCGCGACAGGGCCGGCGTGTTCCGTCCAGCGGGATGCGAGCGGTGCGAGTCCGCAAAACAGCATGATTGTCGGCAGGTAGCTGAAACGATCCGCAGCCCAGACCGTGCTGAAGGGAACAAGTCCCGATACCGGCGTCAGCACAATGGCTGCGGCGAGGAGGCCGAAGGAGAGAGGAGGCCGGCGTTTATAAAATGCGACTGCCGTGAGTCCCAGGCTGATGCCTGTCATGACTCCGGCTACAACACAGGCAGGATTCCGTGTCGGGACCAGCTCCCGCGGATAGACCGGTGAAATGCGGACGGGTACAAGTGTCCGCATTGCATGATGCAATGGCGAGTAGAGTGCGAGAAAGATGCGTTCCGGGAAGGACATCTCACCTCCGATGGCAAGTACCTGCGCTTTCATGTTCACCAGAGACGCACCTGCCGCGAGAAGCCCCATAAAAACTATCCACGGGAGCCGTTTCTTCATGTCGCCGCGGCAAAGAAGAAAATCATGAACCAGGAGGACGACGGGAAAGGAGACGGCCAGCGGCTTCGACAACAATGCGAGGACAAACAGCAGCAGGGTTGCCGCACAACGGCGATGGGAGGATCCCGCCCGTCTCCACAGAAGAAGCCCCGATATAAAGAAGAGGTTGCACAGTCCGCCTTTCAACTCGCTGATCCAGACAACGGATTCCAGGCGCAATGGATGGATTGCGAAGAACAGTGAGAAAAAGAACGCCACAGACCGGCGTGTCCCCATTGTTTTCAGGAGCTCCATCACGGCGACACATGTCAAGCCGTGCAGCAGGATGTTCATGAGCCGATAGGGAGCCGGATTGTTTCCAAAGAGCTGAAACTCCAGCGTGTAAATCAGGAGCGGGAGTGGTGTCCAGGCGGACAGATGGAAATGCCGGAACGGGAGCAGCAGGCGGTCTGCCGTGAAGTTCTGAACCCACGGGTTGCCAACAACGTAGGCTTCGTCGTCCCAGTTGAGGAACTCGTGAGGCAGCGAGGGAAGAAACCAGGCGACGGCAATCGCGAACAGGAAAAAGCGGTGCTTCCAGGCTCCCTGAATCATGAAAACTCCGGATTTGCCAAAATCATCATGCTGTTTCCGGCTGCCGCAATTCTGTCAGATTCCTGACAGAGCCAGCCAGCCTTTTTGACGAAAGCGGTCAACGAGCCCGGCTTCATCCGCGGTGGCAATCAGATTGCGGGTTTCCCATTTCTCGAGTCTGTCTTCATCAGGAGGAGCAAGCTCCGGACGGGCGAGTGTGCGCCGCATGCCGAAAATCCGATATCCCTTCTCGTTCAGAAAATCCGTCAGTGGATTTGGAAACGGTTCATGAGATTCAAAGACAATATGAACGATTCGCTTTTCGCTCAGTATGGAGTCGGCCCCACGCAGCACTTTGAGTTCATGCCCCTCCACGTCGATCTTCGCCAGTTGCACTTTTTCAATGTCCGACAAGACATCGTCGAGTCTCCGGAGCCGGATTTCCACGGTGTTACCGCTATGTGACTCCGCCTCCACAATGGAACCCTTGCCGATGTTGCGCTCCATTGGATCGAAAGTCAGCACTGCCGAACCTGCACAATCCGACAGGCCGAACTTCTTAATCTCAAGACTGATGTTCGGCATGGTCGCTGCCATTGACGCGATATTGCCCGCAAGCCATGAATGAAGTTTTGGTGAGGGTTCGAAGCAGATCACGGAACCGGTTTTGCATCTGGAGGCCATTATCCCGGCAGTGTATCCAATATTGGCTCCAATATCCAGGTGGATGCCCTCCGGGCCCGACAGGCGCCAGACAGTTTCAGTCAACAGAAGGTCGAACACCCCCATGTCAACAATCGATCCACCAATGTTTTCCCGTGGGTTGACGCGGAGAGAAGTTCCCCACGGCAGACGAACAACGACACGTGACCTGGTTCCGGCAAATGCTCTGATTTTCGTCCTTTGAACAAGCGATGAGGGTCGATGGACGTATTCGGGTTTTAGAATCCGCGAAAACAGTCGGCTTATCGTATTGGTTTTCGCGGGCCGTTTCACTTCACAATCACATTCACCAGCCGGCCGGGTACAACGATGACTTTACGAACCTGTGCTCCGTTTGTCATGTTGCGTTTTACTCCGTCACATTCCAGCGCCGTGCTCTCGAGGGTTTCCTTTGGGGCGTCACGGGCTACGATAATACGGTCACGGACCCGTCCATTGACCTGCACCGGAATCTCGACTTCATCGAGGATTGTCAGTTTTTCGTCATGTTCCGGCCAGCGTGCGCCGAATACGCTGCCTTCTCTGCCGAGAGCGGTGTGCCAGATTTCCTCCGCCAGGTGTGGCGCGAAGGGGGCAAGCATCAGGCAGAACGCCTCGCGCACGAAGTCGCTGGTTTGCTCCGAGGCCTTGAGTGTGTTCAGAAGCTCCATGCACGCGGCAATGGCGGTGTTGTAGCTGAGAGATTCGAGGTCTGACGTGGCCTTCCTGATCATCTGATGGGTTTTGACGCGCACGTCCTTTGGCAGGTCCTCATCAGGAACGATTGTTTTTTTGTCGTCGAAATAGTACGCGTGCACGCGATTGAAGAAGCGGCGCACACCCTGGATGTCCTTGTCGCGAAAGTCGCCACCCTGTGTGTAGGGGCCCAGGAACATGAGGTACGTGCGCAGCGTGTCCGCGCCGTGCTCCGCGACAAATTCATCGGGGTTCACGACGTTACCCTTCGACTTGCTCATCTTCGAACCTTCGCGAATCAAAAGACCATGGGCGCGGAACTTCTTGAAAGGCTCGCCTTTGTCCCGGTTTGACGACTCTCCCATTTCCAGGACGCCTGATTCCGCGAGCGCCATGCAAATGAAGCGTGTATAGAGCAGGTGCAGTACGGCGTGTTCGTTGCCGCCGATATACATATCCACCGGCAGCCATTTTTTCATGAGCTCGAGATCGTAGGCCTGCTGGTCGTCGCGCGCCGACGGGTAGCGGAGGAAGTACCACGCGCTGTCCAGGAAGTTATCCATCACGTCCGTCTCGCGACGGTACGTTTTCCCGTCAATGGTTGCGTTGACGAACTCCTCGCTGGTTGCAAGGGGGCCGCGTCCGTCACCCTTCGGCCGGAAGTCCGTCATTTCCGGCAGCATCACGGGCAGCTGGTCTTCCGGCACCGGGTGGGGATCACCATTCTCATCGTAAACAATGGGAATGGGCGGGCCCCAGTAGCGTTGGCGACTGATGCCCCAGTCCCGTAGACGGAACTGACGTTTTTCACTGCCGAGGTTCTTTGATTCAAGCCATGCGGTAATGGCAGCGATGGATTCCTCCTTTGTCTTTCCATCCAGGCTGATCTCGTCGTTGGACGAGTTGATGATGCGGCCTGGCCCGGACCACGCGCCGAGTCCACGGTGTATTGCGGAGCGCGCCTGCTCTTTTCCTTCCGTGGAGGCCATAATCTTGACCAGTGGGGGAGGAGTGGGGGAGTGCTCCGAAAAAGTTCCTCCGATAATCGGATGGTTTCGGAGAGAAGTCATGATTTCGTTCTCAACGGACTCGATGAGTGAAAGGTCTTCGGCGCTTCCCTGGTCCATTGCCGGGTCAATAATACACTGCACCGGCAGGTTGAACTTCCGTGCGAATTCGAAGTCGCGATGGTCGCCATTCGGAACGGCCATGATGGCTCCGGTCCCATAGTCCATCATGACATAGTCGGCAATGAAGACAGGTATTTCTTCGCCGTTAACGGGGTTGACGGCTTTGACGCCTATGTCGAGACCCGTCTTCTCCTTGTTTTCGATGCGTTCCTGCTCCGTCATGGCGGCGGAGCGCTCACGATAAGCGGCGATTTGTTTCGCCAGCGATGGGTCGGCAATGGTATCCACCAGCGGGTGTTCCGGTGACAGAACCATAAAGGTCGCGCCAAACAATGTGTCGGGACGCGTCGTGAAGACGATGATCTTTTCCTCGCGGCCGGCGATGGGGAATTCCACCTCGGCGCCCTTGCTGCGTCCGACCCAGCGAATTTGAGCGGTCTTCGTGACGTCGGACCAGTCGAGCCATTCGTGGTTGTCGACGAGCCGGTCGGCGAACTTCGTGATTGCAAAAAACCAGCACGGCATTTTGCGGCGTTCCACCATTGTGTCGCTGTGGCGTTCGCAGGTGCCGTCGGGGTTTACCTGCTCGTCGGCGATCACGGTGCCGCAGGCGGGACAGAAGTTGACTTCCTTCGTGTCGCGATAGGCATAACCGTTTTTGTAAAGCTGCAGGAAAATCCACTGCGTCCATTTGTAGTACTCGGGGCTTGTCGTATCGACCTGATAGCGCCAGTCGTACATCAGTCCCATCATCTTGAGCTGACGCGTGAAGTTGGCAACATTCGATGGAATCAGTTCCGCCGGGTGACGGTTGATTTTCATCGCAAAGTTTTCACTGTGAATGCCGAATGCGTCGAATCCGACGGGTTCAAAAACGTCGTAACCCTGCAGGCGCTTGAACCGGCCGTGAATGTCGGCTCCGGTGAATGCGTAAACGTTGCCGACGTGCAGCCCCTCGGCGCTGGGGTAGGGGAACATCATCAACACATAGTAGGGGTTTTTCGCGTTGTGGACGTCGACATTATTGACGCCTTCGGTATCCCACCACGCCTGCCATTTCTTCTCGATCTGTGCGGGGTCGTAGATCCGTTCCGCCATTGGGTGCGCCTTTCGGAGAAAACATGTCCCCGATTCCGGGGAGCGCAAAGGCTTATGAGTCCGTCCTGGGGGCTGGCAAGTGCATTGTCCGGATGGTCAGGAGGCTTCGTTGCGCTCTTCGATCGCCTTCTCCCAGGCGTCGCAAACGGTCTCCAGAGCCTGTACTCGCGCCCAGCGCTTGCAGTTCCCCTCGATGACAGTCCAGGGAGCCACTTTCGTGGAGGTTCTCTCGATCATGTCGTTTACGGCAATGAGGTACTGGTCCCACTTTTCGCGGTTTCGCCAGTCCTCATCCGTCAGTTTCCATGCCTTGTGAGGATCCTCTTTGCGGCGCTCGAATCGCCTGAGCTGCTCATCCCTGGAAATGTGAATCCAGAACTTGAGGATGACGATGCTGGAGTCGGTCAGTTGCGCTTCAAATTCATTGATTTCCCTGTAGGCGCGTTTCGCTTCCGCTTTCGTGCAGAAGCCCTCGATGCGCTCGACCATCACTCGCCCGTACCACGAACGGTCATAGATGGTCATGCTGCCCTTGCGCGGCACCTCTTTCCAGAACCGCCACAAGTAGTTCTGTGCCAGTTCCTCCTTCGTCGGTTTGCTGATGGGCACGACTGTGTATCCGCGCGGGTCCAGTGCCGCCACCAGCCGCCGGATATTGCCACCCTTTCCGGCCGCGTCCCAGCCCTCATAGACGATGCCGATGCCGACTTTCGTCCGATGAGCTTCGTGCTGAATCATTCGAAGGCGGAGCTGAGCGTCCTGGAGGCGAGCCCGGTATTCAGCCTCTTCCAGAGTGTGCGACAGATCCACTTTGTCCAGTGGTCCCCCTGGCGGTCCCTCTTCAGGAACTTGAATGGAGGAGGGCGGCGATACGGGCTCCCGTTCGAGTTTTTCCATGCCCTCCCTGAGTTGACGACTGATCTCCTCCAGCACTTTCAGGCGGCGATGCCGCTTGTCCGCGGCTTCGACAAGAGTCCACGGCGCATGGGGCGATTCCGTTTCCACCAGCAGGTCTTCAGCGGCCTGCAGGTATTCGTTGTAGTGGCCGTGGCGCACCCATTCCTCGTCGGTTACGGTAAAGCGGCGGAAGGGGTCCTTGCGGGCCGCCTTCAAGTGCTTGCGCTGTTCCTTTTCGGTGATGTGGAGCCAGAACTTGATGATCAGATAGCCGTCATCCGCGAGGAGCCGCTCAAAATGAACGATCTCCTTGTATGCGCGTTTCCACCGGGAAGGAGCGGTGAGCCGTTCGACCCGTTCCTGAAGAACCCGTGTGTACCAGGAACGCTCAAAGAACGCGATCTGTCCCCGATGGGGAAGGCGTTCCCAGAAGCGTTTCAGCCAGGGCTCTTCGCGCTCCTGCGAATTCGGAACAGTGGTGTAGTGGACCACAAAGCCGCGCGGATCGAGGACCTCCGTCACGTGCTGAATGGCATCGCCTTTTCCGGCGGTGTCCCATCCCTCCAGGACGACAATGACAGGGACCTGGGTTTCGCGGGCGTGTTGTTGCAGCTCGCGCAACCCCGTCTTCAACCAGGGGAGACACTCCTTGTAGTGTTCCTTTTCCGTCCTGATGGACGTGTCGACCGATTCGAGCATGACGCGTCATCTGTTGCCCGCTTCGCGTGACGTGTCAAGGCGCCGAACCGCTGTCCTGTGCGGGCCGGGCAACGCCGGGGGTGGATAACAGCTCGCGGCGGCTCCTCAGTCCGCGGACAGCGCTCAGAACGGAGTCGAGAAAGCTCTGGCAAACGGGGATGACGAACAGAGTCAGGATGGTTGATGAAACAAGTCCTCCGAGAACGGCAATGGCCATTGCTCTGCGCAATTCCGCCCCCTCTCCGAATCCGAGTGCGAGAGGCAGAATTCCCAGCAACGTTGTCATGGTTGTCATGAGGACAGGGCGGACGCGCCGATTGCATCCGATCAGCAGGGTCTCGCGGTCGTTCAGGCGCGATGCCGTTCGTGTCTGGTTCACACAGTCGAGAAGCACGATGGCGTTGTTGACCACAATGCCGCCCAGCATGACGACACCGATCAATGCCATGACGTTGACGGACTGATCGGTGAGCAAAAAGGCGCCGACCACCCCAATGCCCGCCAGGGGGATTGTCAGCATGATCAGGAAGGGCTGCAGCAGGCTCTCGAAGATGGATGCCATGACCATGTAAACCAGCAGGATGGAGAGGGCGAGGGCGAAGCCCAGGCGGGAGTAGGCCTCTGCCCGTTCCTGTTCCGCTCCGGTGTAACGCAGAACATAACCTGTGGGAAGACGCATGGGTGCGAGGGCCTCGCGCGCCCGTGCAATACCTTCGGAGAGTTCGACTCCCTCTTCCAGGTCCGCCATCACTCGTGCCGTGCGTTCCTGGTGCCGCCGGACGACCTCCCGTGGTCCGCGTTCTATTTCAAAGTCCGCGATCGTTCGCAGTGGCACGATTGCACCGGTTGGAGTCTTAAGAGTGATTTCACTCAGTGTCTTCAGCGATTCCTCTCCGTAATTGACTTCCACAACGATGTCGATATCGCCTCCATCGCGTTTGATGCGTCCCGCTTCATCCCCCTCAATTCGTTTGCGAAGAGTTTCCGCGATGCTTTGAACGTCGAGACCGAGCTGGGACATTTGCCGGCGGTCAGGGACGATGCGAACTTCCGGAGCTCCCTCGAGGATGTTGGTGCGCACGTTGAGAAAGCCGGGAACGGATATCAGGCGAGCCTGTGTTTGTGCGGCCACCGCTGTCAGTGTCTCGAGCTCTTCGCCGCTGATTTCGATTTCCAAAGGCGCGGCGGAAGTTCCCAGGAGTTCCATCACGGAACCCTGTTGAGCCTGAAAATCCGCTCGTGCATCCGGCAGGAATTCCACCGCCGGTTTGAGTACGCTGATCAGGTTTCCGGAGGTCAGTTCGGGGTCCGCCGAACGTGTCGCGGTTGATTCCTCGTCTTCCAGCCTGACTGCGAAGAGAAGATCCGCCGTGTTGGAGCCATCCGGGTCCTGTGTGTCAGCATTCACTTCACCTTCACTCTCGCCGATGCGGGCGTAGGACAGAACCGATTCTTCGCCAAGCCCCTGGATACGGCTGACAAGGGAGTCGACAACGCGTTCCGTGCTTTCGATCGGAGTGCCGCTGGGCATGACGAGGCGGATCGCAAGTGCCTTCTGCTCCGTTTCCGGGAGAAATTCCTGAGGAAGGTTTCGCAACAGGGCCAGCGCCGCGAAGAACAGTCCAACAGCCGCGACGACAACCAGCAGCCGGATGCGCAGCAGTCCTGACAGCAGTCGTGTATAAAGAGTCCGTGGAACAACCTGCAGTTCCTTCGACGACAGCAGCGAGGACGGAGGTTTGACAAGAAACCGCGAGGCGAGCATCGGAATCAGCAGGAGCGCCACAATCAGGGATGCAACCAGTGACCAGGCGACTGTCAGCGCCTGCTCCTTGAACAGGAGACCGGCAACGCCCTTTACGTAAACGACAGGCAGGAAAACAACGATCGTGGTCAGCGTGGATGCGATAATTGCAGCCGCCACACCTCGAGTGCCTTCCTGAGCGGCTCCTCGCGCGTCCCGGCCCTCCTGCCGGAGCCGAAAGATGTTTTCCAGCACCACAATGGCGTTGTCGACAAGCATTCCGCAACCGAGGGCGAGTCCACCCAGTGTCATCAGGTTGAGTGTCAGTCCCTGAAAGAACATCAGGTTGAATGTTGCAATGACGGATACGGGAATGGAGACGGCGATAATCAGTGTTGTTCGCGTGTCTCTCAGGAACAGCAGCAGGACAATGGTCGCGAGGACGCCACCCAGCAGAGCGTTGTTGCGAACTTCACGGATGGCTCCTGTGATAAAGAGTGACAGGTCAGAGACGGTGGTCATGGAGGTGCCCGGCGGGAGAAGTGTTCCCTGCGAGTCCTCACCATCGCTTTGAATGTTTTCGATCTCGCCGCGAATCGCCTTTGCCACAGCCACCGTGTTGGACTCGGCGCTCCGATAGAAAGACATGCCGACCGCGGGTTTTCCATTTAAAACAACCATGTCACGGGGATCTTTGAGAGACCATTCAACCGTCGCGATATCGCCAACAAGAATCGGGGCGTCACCGACGCGCGTGACAACAACCTGCTCGATGTCCTGCAACGATTCGAATTCACCCACCGCCTTGAGCAGGTATTCACGGGATGCCTCGCTGACGGAACCACCGGTGGCATTGACGTTTTCACGTTCGAGTGCGGATACAAACGTTTGAACGTCGATGTTGTAAAGCAGCAGAAGAGACTCATCCAGGAGTACCTGAGCCTCGCGTTCACGTCCTCCGCTGATGACAACGTTTGCGACTCCTTCCAGTCGCTCGAATCGCGGTTTGAGGGTTCGTTCCGCAAGGAGCCGCAGGTCCTCCAGGCCCGTTTGAGGCCCGGGTTCAATGGCCGCCGTCAGAATCGGAGCCGCGTTTGGATCATAGCGCAGAACAGAAGTGCTCTCAACTTCATCGGGCCGGTTTCGCTGCAGATCGCCGACGGCTTTCTTGACGTCCAGAAAAGCGAAGTCCAGGGGCGTGTCCCACGTAAACTCCACAACCACCACTGATGAGTCCGCCCGCGCGATTGTCGTGACGTCCGTTACGCCGCGGATGGTATACAACTCACGCTCGAGAGGTTCGTTGATTCTGCGCTCGACTTCCAGGGGCGAAAGGCCCGTCGTCCGGATCGTTGCGGTCACTCGCGGAACGCGAATATCAGGGAAAAGGTTTGTGGGCAGGCGCCGGAGAGAAATGAAGCCCAGCAGCAGAATCGCTGCGAAGATCATTGTGACCTTTACGGGTGAAGAGACAGCAAAGCGGCCGGGATTCATAAAAAATCGATAACCTCGGTCCCTGAGGAATCATCTTGCCGGATTCCGGGCAAGCGAACACGGCTTGCAGGCCGAAGGGGCCTGTGGCACAAATAATGACTGGGGTGTCGAGGACCCTTGGGAAACCAGCCGTTATGTCTCAGCCCGACGACATGAAGTTCAGGGAACCGGTTGCTGTAGGGCCGGAGTTTCGGCTGTTCTTCGATCTTTGTGAGGATCTTGCATGTTTTGCGAGTTCGGAGGGGCGGTTCATTGACGTCAACGAGGCCTTCGTAAAAACCCTTGGGCACACTCGAGAAGAACTCGTCTCCGTCCCTTTCTTCGAATTCGTGCATCCCGAAGATCAGGAGAAGACAAAAGAGGTACTTGCCCGGCAGCTTCGGGGAGAAGGTATCGACGGATTTCGGAATCGCTACAGGACACGTGACGGCCAGTGGGTCACGCTCGAGTGGAGATCGGTCTGGAAAACCGAGGGCGGGCCGATCATCGCCATTGCTCGAGACGTGACCCGGCGGGAAGAGGAGGCGAGGACTCAGGAGCGGTATCTCAGACTTGCCCGAGCAATGCAGCGCATTGCGCGCATTGGAGGGTGGGAACTCGACCTGAAAAGCAACACGCTGTTCTGGACCGATGAAGTTTTTCTGATTCACGAGCTTCCCGTCAGTGATCAGCCTCCGTCCGTTGAAGAGAGTATTGCATTCTATCACCCCGACGATGTTTCAACCCTGCGAGAGGCGTTGACAGAGAGTCTTGAAAAGGGAACGCCCTGGAATCTGGAACTGCGGATCATTACCGCCAAAGGCAATCATGTCGATGTCCGTGTGATCGGCGAGCCGATCAAGCGCGAGGAAACGATTGCCGGTTTGTCAGGCACTCTTCAGGACATCACGGCGGAAAAGAGCGCCCGGGATGAGCTTCAGGCAAGCCGGGAACGCTTTCGCGAAGTGATTGATCTGCTCCCTCAGGGAATATATGCACGGACTGTGGACGGACGGTTTATTCTGGCGAACAAGACGGTGGCTTCCGTTCTCAGTCTTTCAGTCGACCAGCTTGTGGGTCTTGATGACAGCATGATCGGTGTCGATGAAAGAACGTTGAGAGAGGCCAGAGAGCGTGATCGTGAAGTCAGCGAGTCCGGCGAGATGCACCGTTATACAGCCAAAGGCCCGCGTGGTCTGGAGAAAGCGGGTCGTGTTTACGACCTGATCAAAATACCTTTTCCCTCGGTACCTGGTGAGCCATCCGCCGTCCTGACGGTGGCGGAGGATGTGACCCGCCGCCGCCACCTTGAGCGGCGAAATGAGTTCTCTCGCAGGATCGCGGCAAGTCTCACGGAGACGAGAAGCCTTTATGAGAGCGGCCGTATGGTTGCCCGCGCAATGTATGAATACTTCACATACGATGCGTTTTTTATCGATTACTTCGACGAAATTCAGAACGTTGTTGTCGGGGTTTACAACGAGGACACGCCTTTGGGGTCCGACACGCCGGAACCGATCGCCATATCTCAACATTCCCTGAATCAGTACGAAACACGTCTTCGATTCAGCCGGACCGGAAAGTTGATCAATCGCGAGGTCGAACCGGTAGACTCGAAGTTTATCATGATGGGGCACAAGAACAGGTTTTCCCGATCAATGGTTTATGCCCCCATCCGCTGGGCCGACAAGGTCGTCGGTGTCATATCGGTTCAGAGCTATACTCCGGGAAGGTTCACGGAAACGGATCTGGAGGACCTTGAGGTCTTTGCCGCTCAGTGCGGCGGAGCCCTCAGCCGGCATCGTACTGACCAGGAGCGCAGGCTGCTCGAGGAGCAACTTTCGAACGCCCGCCGCCTTGAAAGCCTTGGTGTCATGGCAGGCGGCATTGCCCATGACTTCAATAACCTCCTGACAGGGATTATCGGCAACGCAGAGCTGGCTCTGCTCGACGTCAGGACTGAGAATCCCGCCGGGTCCGCCATGCGTGATGTCATCAAGGCGAGCCAGAGAGCCGCTGATCTCTGTAATCAGATGCTCGCCTATGCAGGACAGGGATCCTTCGCGATGGAAGAGGCGGCCATCAACGGCATTGTATCCGATACCGTCCGCCTTATTGAGGTGAATGTTTCCCCTCAAATCCGGATTCGGCAGCAACTTGACCGGGATGTTCCTGATCTGAAGATGGACGTCACTCAGGTACGTCAGATCATGATGAACCTTGTGCTGAACGGGGCTGACGCCATCGGCGATCAGCCGGGAGAAATCACCATTCGCACGGGCCTGAGATTCTGTACGCACTCGATGCTTTCGGAGACGTGGATAGACGATGATCTGCCGGCGGGGGAGTATGTGTTTCTTGAAGTGCGCGACTCGGGAAAAGGTATGGACGAAACAACACTCAATCGGATTTTCGACCCATTCTTCACGACGAAGTTCACGGGCCGGGGGTTGGGGCTTGCATCCGTTCTTGGAATCGTTCGGTCACATTCCGGTGCGGTTTCAGTAAAAAGCTCTCTCGGTGCAGGTACTGTTTTTACCGTCTTTCTGCCAGCGCTCAAAACAGAGAAGCCTCAACGGCAATTCAATCGTGAGCAACGGTCTCCATCAGCCACAACGACGAAGCTCAGTCAGGGAGGCGCCCTTCTTTTTGTCGACGACGACAGTGTCATCCGCGCCGTGGTGACCCGGTTTTTGTCCCTTGGAGGTTTTACCGTTCTGACGGGGTCCGATGGAGTTGAGGGCGTGGAACTTTTTAAAATGCATTCGGACGTGATCGATGCAGTCATTCTCGACATGACGATGCCGCGCATGGGTGGTGTGGAGGCGCTGGCTGAAATCCGGAAGATTCGCCACGATGTTCCTGTTCTTGTCAGCAGCGGCTATAGCGCGGAAGAGACTGCCGACCGCCTTCGAAATCTCAGCCCGGTGACGTTTGTTCAGAAACCCTACAAACCGGAAGTGCTGGTTCAGCGTGTTCACGATCTCTTGACAGGCGTTTCGCGTCATGCCTGACGAGGCGCCTGTCTTTTATGATTCCAGTTGCAGGCAAGTCTTCCTTGCAGTCGCAGGTTTGATCGTGCGTAGTTCCTGCAATTCAACATTTGTGAGTACCCACAAGGAATGATGCACAAAAACGGGGGGTTCCCCGCTCTCCTGGGAGGGATGACGGTAATCCTTGGTCTGTCGGTTCCTCAATCCTCGGACGCCGGCGGCAAGTTTCAGGATCTTGCCGAAATGGCGGACCTGACTGAATTTCGTTCCATCGATGGATCCGGCAATAATCTGGCAAACCCGGATTGGGGGCGGGCTGAAACCCCTTTCCTGAGGCTCACATCCATCGCTTATGAAGACGGGTTCGGGACTCCTTCCGGCGCGGACAGACCGAATCCGAGAATCATCAGCAATGCGGTTCTTGATCAGGGAGACCGCGATGTTCCAGCCCTGACCGGCGTGAGTGATTTTTTCTGGCAATGGGGTCAGTTTATCGATCACGATATAACGCTGACGCCGATCGCAGGGCCTGGCGAGTTTTTTAACATTCCCGTCCCGACGGGTGATCCGTGGTTTGATCCTTTTCACACGGGGGCACAGATCATCCGGATGGATCGATCAAACTATGTCCTGATCGATGACATTCGTCAGCAACGCAACTTTATCACCGCATTCCTCGATGCTTCGATGGTTTACGGTTCGGACGATGTCCGTTCCCTTGAGCTTCGAATGCTCGACGGGACGGGACGGATGAAATACAGCAGGGGCAGGATGCTGCCTTTGAACCTGACATCGCTTCCCAACGAAGACGACCGGTTTGACCCGGATCTTTTTCTCGCCGGCGATGTACGAGCCAACGAACAGGTCGCTCTTGCGGCGGTGCACACACTCTTCATGCGCGAGCATAACTTCTGGACAAAAAAAGTCTGGCGGGAAATGAAGCGGGAAAACAAACGGCGTCGCAAAGCGGGGGAACCGGAGCTGGAGCTCACGGATGAGTTCATTTATCAGCTCTGCCGTGCGATTGTCGCCGCGGAAATTCAAAGCATTACATACAACGAGTGGCTTCCCCATCTGCTGGGGCCGGATGCGCTTGCAAATTACGGGGGCTATGACAAGACCCTCAATCCCGGTATCAGCAATGCGTTCGCGACCGCGGCATTCCGTCTTGGCCACAGCCTGCTGACGCCCCGGCTGCTCAAACTGAAGCGCAACGGGTCCGAATGGCGGGACGGTGAACTGTCTCTCCGCGACGCGTTTTTCAATGCCCCGGAGCATCTTACAAGGAAGTCCATAGCCCCTTTTCTTCGGGGTCTTGGAACACAACCGGCTCAGGAACTGGACGCTCTGATCATCGACGATGTCCGGAACTTTCTTTTTGGCCCTCCCGGAGCGGGCGGTCTCGACCTCGGTTCCCTCAATATCCAGCGCGGTCGCGATCACGGGCTGCCTTCCTACAACCAGGTTCGTGTGGATTACGGGCTTGAACCTCGGGAGTCGTTTGCGCAAATCACCAGTGATGAAAGCACTCGGGCCGGACTGGCGGCCGCCTATCCGTCTGTCGATCAGGTTGATCTCTGGGTCGGAGGTCTTGCCGAGGACGATGTTCCAGGAGCGATGGTGGGCGAGACCTTCTTTGTGATCCTGCTGGAGCAGTTTGCCGCTCTGCGGGACGGTGACCGCTTTTGGTATGAGAATTATCTCGATGAAGGCATGATTGAGCTCATCGAGTCTCAGACACTTTGCGAAATTATCCGGCGCAACACGCGTGTGAACCGGGAAATGCAGGAAGACGTTTTCGCTCTTCCCGATTCCTGATCACCTCAGGGGAATGAAGCGGTGTTGAATCGCGTTCGTGCGATTCACGGGCCGGTTGCATTCAGGAAGCAATTTTCAACGGCGTGTCTTGAAAGGGGCTGGAGGAGCGGCGGAGATCAGTCGATTTCGTCCAGATCGAAATCGTCCCGTGAATCCTGACTCGTCGACGAGGGCGGGGTTGTTTTGAAAACCGAATGATCGTTGATGTCGGTGCGGCCGGGAAGGGGTGCGTGAGCCTGATCCGAGCCCATGGCCGAATGGATATCGCCCACAGCCACAGGCGCCGTTTCATCCTCCTCCAGGTTTTCTCCGAGATCGATCTCTGAATCGAACAACCCCGCCACGCGTTCACTGTGCCGCGGTCGCGGTTTCGAACTTTCCTCATGATCCATGGGGCCCGGATCGGCGAATCCCATGTCTTCGTCGAAGCTCTCCAGCTCGGGAGGCTGCTTTCGCTTCTCCGACGGAGGAGATTTCTCCGGGCTGACGGGCCGCGGATGGCTCGAAACAACGCGATCGAGCCTGTCGTAGTCCTCCGTTCCGGTATCGAGGTCGAATTCGCTTTCGATTCCGGATTCTGCCACGGACGTTTTTCCCCAGGGTTTCGACCCTTCCGTTGCCTTTGAATCCTCGCTGCCGGACTCCGGCTTCCGGCCCAGATCCATAGTCTCCACAGTGTCTTTCCGCATTGCCGGCCCGGGCGTGATGCGGGCCTCGACGCTTCCCGTAGGCTGACGGAGGCTCTTCGGATCGC
>JANQSL010000190.1 GCA_028284075.1 Candidatus Sumerlaeia bacterium
ATCCAGGCGACCGCGACGAGCTGCTCTTTGCATGGCTCGGAATGCGATCGGAAACGGCAAAGGAATCCGCGCGCGAGCGCGAGACTGCCGGAATCGCGGACTGAAGCCCGGCGTGGCGGCGAACGAGTCGTCTCTCTACGAACAGCCCGACCTGTACGAAGCCGCATTTGGCTCCGTCGCGGACGCGGAGGAGTCGGCGTTTTATATGTCGTTCTTCGCCGCCCGTTCTTCCGTTCTGGTGAGCGCTTGCGGAGCGGGACGTGTCAGCAGGGCTCTTGCCGAAAGTGGCCTGAATGTCTCGGGGTTCGACCTTTCAAGCGAGATGGTGGAACGCGCGAGGCGGAATGACCAGGCATCTCGGTACACGGTTGGCAATCTTATTGATCCACCGTTCCCCGGCTCCGCTTTCGATGGCGCAATTGTGCCGCTTCTTGGCTTCGCCGAACTCAGTGATGAAGCCGATGCCCGGCGATCCGCTTTCGCCCTGGTTGAAAGGCTGCGGACGGGCGGCGTTCTGTTGCTGGAAGTTCCGGTCTGTCACAATCATCGAAAACTGCAGGGTCTCAGTGAGACATTCGCTTTCGAGGGTGGCAAATATCAGTTCGACTACCAGGGCGCTGAGGAATCAAACGACCTCTTCACCGTTATGCACTTCGAGATATCCGTTACAAAAGGAAAAAAAGAGGCTCGCAGATCTGGAATGGTGGCCGTCTATACCCCTGCCGGAGTGAGGACATTGATGGAAAGCTCCGGACTTTGCGACGTCCGGTTCCATGCGCCTTACCATCGAGGCACCTGCTGCACGAACCCTCCCAGTGACTGCCTCCGAGCCGTTGTCGCAGGTCTGAAGAAACCATAATTACATTGGCAGTTTCAAAACATCCCGCAGTGCCGCGAAATGAGGGACATGAATCGTTTCAGGGCCACCGGGTTGAATGGGTTCGACTTCAAAGTGCCACGTTTTTGAATGAGGAACGAAGACGGTTCTGATTCCCGCCCGCTTTGGTGCATTGACATCGCTGGCGGGAGAGTTGCCGATCATCACGGTTTCCTCCGGCTTCAGGTTATATTTTTTCAAAACACTGATATAGTCCCCAACGTTCTTGCGGTGAACGACTTCCACACCGTCCAGAATTGGAAGCAGCCCCGAGCGTTGCACCTTGCTCATTTGATCGTCATGGTTTCCTTTCGTGACGACAATTGTCTGATAGTGGCTGGCGATATGGGGTAGAGTCTCTTCCACACCCAGCATGAAAATGATTGGGTGTGTGCGAAGAAAAGCCGTCCACTTGAGCGCGCGCTTCCTCAGACCCGCGTGGCCCGGTGAATAGTAACGCCCCGTCATGACAAGCTGTTTCACCGTCGCCAGGAGTGACTGTTCGAAGCTGCCGTAGCCGTAGCCCATCAGGCGAATGTGATGCTTTTCCCAGGAATCGAGAATCGTGAGAACCGCCTTGTCACAGAAGCCCATGCCACGTCCGGTCTTGCAAAGCCATTCGATACATTGGAGGAAGAACATGTTATTCTCCCAGAGTGTATCGTCGGCATCGAGAAGAACTGCCTTAATATTGTCCAGTCGGTTTGTCATGGTCCTATTCGATATTGGCTAACTGCTCGCGAAGAGACTCCAGTTCGTTCTTGAGAGCGAGAACGTCGCGGGCGATGTCGAGGTCACGGCATTTGGATCCAACGGTATTCACTTCCCGTAACATTTCCTGCGAAAGGAATTCCAGCTTGCGGCCGACAGCCTCACCATTTTTTGCGATAAGATTGGCCAGTTCTTCCAGGTGAGCCGCGAGTCGGGTACATTCTTCAGCAATATCGGCTTTGTCACAAAAGACCGCGACTTCCTGTTCGAGCCGCCCGGGATCCACCGGAGGAGAGTTCGGCCCAAGCATCTCCTCGATGCGCTGCGTGAGCCGTTCCCGGTAGCGGACGACTACCGAGTTGCGACCCGATGAAACCCGTTCAGAGAGCTCCGCCATGACAACCTGTTGAGCCTTGAGGGTGGTGCGCATGGCTTCACCTTCGCGCTCCCGCTGCTTTATCAAGTTGGAGGCCGCTTCGTCCAGGAGTTCACGGACAGGCTCCTCCAGGCTCTTGAGCCGGGTATCATCCGATTCCGTGACAAGGACTCCGGGAAGCGTAAGGATTTTTTCCGGTCGAATGTCGCTCCGGCCCGTTGCCTCCTCAAGTTCCGATATCAGCGATGTGAGCAAGGCCCTGTTGATTCGGACTGACGCTGCAAAATCGTCGCTGGCATCGAAACGGAGCGTAATGTCAACCTTGCCGCGTGTCAGATGTCGGCGCAGCCGATTGCGCAACTCCGGCTCAAGGTGAATAAACGTCGATCCGAGACGGAAATTCAGTTCCAGGAAGCGATTGTTGACCGAGCGCAGCTCAAGGGTGAGACGCCCCTGTGGCGTTTCTCGAATAGCCGAGCCGAAACCTGTCATGCTGCGCATTGAGTTTGCCTCCGGAGTACGGTTGGCTGATCTGATCGACGGACAGGGGCAAGATGCAAGCGCCCCTCCATACATTTTTCCCGTTTGCCCGGGACGGATGCGGGCCGGACGTTCTGCCTTCTCCCGATGCCAAGGATAAAACCAGACCTCATGAAACTTGCAGAGATTTTGACGGAATTTGATTCCGAAACCGCCGAACGTGTCGAAGCCGCCGTGCGCCTGATCAGCCTCCAGGCTCTCGGATCGGAAAAGTACCGCCGCCATGTTCAATCCTGGACGAAGGATGACAAGTCGCCCGTGACTGTTGCCGACCTTTTGCACCAGTCCCAGGTGCAGCAGATGCTTGCGGACCGCTTTCCGGCGGATGGCCTTATTTCCGAAGAACCTCGCTCCATGCAGGAGCAGGTGGTCGAAGAGGCCTCCGCGGTATCGCGCGAGTTTTATCATCAGGAACTTCGGCCGGAAATTGCTGATGTTCCCGAGACAGGACGCGTGACGTGGATTCTTGATCCCATCGACGGAACGAAAGGCTATCTGGCCGGCCGCTACTACGCGATTGCCATCGGTTTCTTCGTTGATGGAGAGCCTGTGTTTGGCGCCATGGCTGTGCCTCATTCACCTCGCGCGGAAGCGACTGTAATCGACAATACAGTGGCTTTTGCCGTAAGAGGGCGAGGGGCATGGATCGCTGGCATTACAAGCGAAGGCGAACTGCAGTTCGAGAGACTGCAAGGTGGCAAAGGGAGTGGTGAACAACCCTGGAAAGTGGCGGTTTCCCTCGAACATGGTGGAGGAGTCGCCGACACTCTGAAAGAAACACTCACACCCGTCAGGATGGACAGCCAGGCAAAATACCTTGGTGTGGCCGCCGGTGCCATCGATGCCTATTTGCGCAAATCGCGCGACGATGGCGGCACGGATGTAACATGGGATCACATGCCGGGAATGATGATCGCCCGGGAAGCGGGATGCACGGTTCGTTCGTTCAACAGTGACGCCGCACAACCCCGGCCCGAGCGGGTAATTCGTTTTGATGGCGGCATGATTTGCCATCGGGGAGAACGCGAGTCGAAGCTCGCCGTCGCCCTCGACCGTCTCGTTACCTCGTAGAATCCGCTATGCCACGGGCAGTTCCCAGTGAGTCCGCAAAAGACATTATCGTTGCCAGGGCGACTGCAGCGGGTCAGGCGCCTGTGGCGATTGTCCGGGTGAGCGGTCCAAACCTCGCGGAATATTATCAGCTCCTTTTTCGACCGGCCTCAGGGGCTGGAAGAGCTGAAGCCGGCAAACTGACGCTGGGTCGGCTACAGTCGACGGAGGGGGAAATTGACGAAGCCCTGGCAGTCATGTGGAAGGCGCCTCGTTCCTTTACGGGCGAAGACGTGATTGAATTCCATCTCCACGGCTCCACGGCCATCGTTCACAGAACGATCGAAGCGTGCGTGGCGAATGGCGCACGCGTGGCCCGGCCCGGCGAATTCACCCGCCGTGCGTATTTGAACGGCCGACTGGATCTCGCTCAAGCGGAGGCGGTTTGCGACCTCATTCGCTCTCAAACGGACGCAGCGGGCCGGGCTGCTCTGGCACAACTGTCCGGAGGCTTGTCGAAGGAACTTGCCGCCATTCGCGAAGGTCTCGTCCCCGTCGTCGCCGAACTGGAAGCCCATATCGATTTCCCGGAAGAAAATCTGCCTTCCACCACGCGCGAGCGTCTTGGAAGTGCGGTCGACAGTTGTTCCCGTCGAATTTTCGGACTCATCGATTCCGCAACACGCGGTACACGTCTTCAGGAGGGTGCCCGCGTCGTGCTGGCCGGTCCGCCCAACGCGGGAAAGTCGTCTCTATTTAACCTTCTGCTGAAACGTGAGCGTGCATTGGTAACTCCACACGCCGGGACCACCCGCGACACCATCGAGGCGGAAGTGGATCTTGGCGGTGTGCCGGTAACACTCGTGGACACTGCGGGACTTCGGGACGGTGCAGAGGAAATAGAGACAATGGGCATCGGACGCACCAGAGAGGAACTGCAAGGGGCCGATCTCGTGCTGTTCCTTTTGGCACCTTCACCCCCGGAAGCTGCAGCAGGGGAGTACCTCCGGCTGAAAGACGTTCCTCATTTGTTGGTACTGACAAAGTCGGATCTTGATTTGGAAAGTAACCGGAGCGTCGAACAGCTTCCGGGATGTCAGGGCCTTCTTTCCGTTTCCGTTCTCACTCGCGACGGCATCGGCAAGCTTGAAGAAATGATGCTGAAAGCGATCGACGCAGGAGAGTCGGCGGAGGGGGCGCTCGTTACGAGTCGCCGCCACCTGCAGGCCTTGAACGAAGCAAAAACCTCCCTTCAGCGATCCGCGGAAGGAATCGCCTCCTCACTCAGTCCTGAGTTCGTCGTTGTTGATTTGACGGAAGCGGTGGCGGCGATCGATCGTATTACAGGTCATGCGGAATTGGACGAAGACGTTCTCGATGCCATTTTCTCTACGTTTTGCCTGGGGAAATAGCCTCTTCGCGTGCCCTGACTTGTTTCACGAGCAGAACTCTGTTTCCCCTCCCCTGATAGTCGACCTCATCGAAAAAGGCCTTGGTGAGGAAAATTCCCCGTCCGTTAAGACGCTCCAGCCCCGCATCTGACAGAGGATCCCATAGTGAACAGTGGTCAAAACCAGGCCCCTCATCCTCTACAACACACCGAAAGTACTCCCTGTCGATGTCGAAATCGATGCTGATCCGGCGCTGAGAGTATCTGGGATTCTCCATGCGCTTCCGGATCATCTCTTCCAATTCCTGTCTCTCGAGAGCCTCCGCCTTTGCCTTGAATCCAATCTCAAGGTTTCCGTGCTCGACCGCGTTGCGAAGAATTTCCTCAAGTCCAAGTCGAATCTCGGCGATTTCCGCTCCTGGCGCGAGTTCGGAAACTCTCGCCAGAATATGGTCGACAACTGGCGACACGAGTTTGCCGTCGGTGGGCATGACGATCCGGGCCTTGCGCGCAACAATCAGCTTGCTCAGCAGTGCATCCCGTTCCATTTCAAGAACACGTCTTGAGTACTTTTCAATAATCAGTTTCAGAAACTCGACGTTGACCGGTTTGCAGAGGTAGTTCATCGCACCCGCCTTGAGAGCCGCCATCGCGTTTGATTCCTCGCCGGAGGGAATCATTGCGATAATGATACAGGCTGGCGCTGTTTCACGAATCTGTTCTGCAAGCGGTACGTTACTGAAATTCTTGCCAAAAAGGGAAAGGTCGACGAGAGCAACATGAGGACGAAACCGAGCCTGCTCCTCAAGGAAGTTGTTCTGACAGGCATGTCGCATCTCCAGATCTGACCGACTTATCAGGGCGGCAGCATGAAGCGCATCTGGATCCGCTATCAGAACTCGCATCGGGAAAATACCCAAGTCCCTCTTTTTTAACCAGTGAAATGGTTGGTTGCCCGCCAGCCAGTGACAAGAGAAGAATTGGAAAAAGCCGGAGGGCGGTTCTCCGGAACGATCAAGGTTTTCGGACGGACGAGAGACGAAATGACCGAAGCTTCTGTCGAAATCATTGGCCGGGATGGCGATGCCATCAGCTTGAATGAGACAATGCTCAGAGCCATGCCGTCTTTCGTGAAGGCTGAGGACGGGGGCTTTGAGGGTGTTGTGCTTTCGGCGGCAATCCCGGATGATTTCAGAGAGGGGGGGCAGACGCTTCGGTTGACCGGAGCTGACTCGTACTCTGCTGACCTCTCTGTCACCGACATTCTGGATAAGGGAATACTTGCCTACTCGAAGGATCGCCGTCCCCTCGAGCGGTTTAGAATCCACATCCCACAGGCTTCGGCCTGCGGGAGTGACGTGCCAGATCAGTGTGCCCGGGTCAAAGACGTCGTGCGAATCGAGATTGTTTAGGCGCCTGGCGGATCTGCCGCCGGACGAACGAGCAATCGTTGCCGACCCTGTTTCCTCATCAAAAAAACAACCATGCTCTCTGCTTCACTGGTTATCCTCGACTCGAACGAGTCCGATTTCAACTTCCACCTGCGATTCGGCCGGTTTCCAGTGAACACCTGCTACGCCGCAGCCTGGCGAAGAGTGCGCACAACGCCTGAGGTGTAACGTGACCAGGAGAATTCCGCGGCACGCTTTTTTCCTGCTTCCACCATTTGCTTTCGCATTTCGTGATCGGAGAGCAGTGTCGTGACTGATTTGTCGAAGTGATCCGGGGAGTCGGGATCATAACGCAGTCCCGCATATGAAGCGACATCTGTCATCGGAGGCAGATCCGCCGTCATGACGGGAGTCCCGTGAGCCATGGCCTCGAGAACGGGGAACCCAAATCCCTCCGCGAGTGAAGGGAAAAGGAGTGCGGTGGCCTTTTCGTAGAGCCTTGCCATTTCAGCGTCCGTCAGTCGTGGCGCGAACAGGATATCAAGCCCGCTCCTTCGTGCGCATTCACGTGCAAGGCGTTCGCTCTCCTGATTGAGACCTGCCGCCACCAGAGGGAGTGACGGTTTTCCCGCCTGACTCAGTTTTCCCAGCCGTTCGATCAGAAACTCCCAGTTCTTGTGGGGCTTCCAAAGACCCACAGCGAGAAAAAACTTCTCGGGAAACGCTTCCACCATTGGGCTGCGTCCAGGCCGTGTGTTACCCAGTCCCGGCCCGTAGGCAAATGTATGAACCCGTTGTGGCTCGAAGCCATAAAGAGTCTGAAGCTGGACCTTTGTGTGACGGGAAGGCGTCAGAACGAAGACCGCCTTTTTTCGCAACGCGGCCAGGACCATCCTCATGTACACACCGGTGCCGCCCCTGGGAGGATGTGTAATGTGGATCAAATCCTGAACAGTTGCCACCAAAGGAATTGGCAGACGCAGAGGCGCGGTGTAATGAGGCGAAAAGAAAACCTGAGCTTTCTTGAAAGGAGGAGTCCCCAATAAACCCGAGGGACCGTAAACAGGTGCAGCCCAGGGAATGATGGAAACGCCTGAAACACCCCTCGGAACTTCTTGTCGGATGAGTTTCTCAGGTCCCAGAAGCTCGGCCGGGAGCTCTCGAAACCCCAGAAACCATTCGCGCAACAAGTGGCGAATGACCACACCGATTCCGGAATGCCCGATCATGCGGCAGTCGATCGCAACACACGGCGAGTTACTCATTCGTTGCTAGTCGCGATATCGCTTCTCGAGAGATTCCAGAAACTCGCGGTGACGTTTGTTTTGCTTTTCCTTGAGCAGGACTGCCCGAATCGATTTCTCGACCTCTTCAAAAGACGTCACTCCACCACGGTTTTCCGCGATTTTTTCCATAATGAAAACACCTCGACCTGTCATGACGGCTTTGCGCTCGCCCGGACTGAGAGCAAAAGCGGCGTCCTCCAGGTCTTCACTGTAGGTCCCGCGGGCAAACGGCTCGATCTCGCCGTCGGACTCTCGAGAAGAATGAATGCTCACATCTGTCGCAACCGCGGCAAACGGCTCTCCGGCCTCGAGGCGCCTGGTGACGGCGTCGGCTTCCGCCTGTGTTGGAACAAGTATCAGCCGAATGCTGACCCGTGACGGCTGTGTGTAGAGCGCGAGATCGGTCTCATAGCGTGCACGGGTTTCCTCCTTCGATACCGACAAGTCATGTCGGGTTTCGTACTCAAGAACAAGTGCGGACGCTTCGGAACGCAGCCTCGCCCGGGCTGCAGGCTTGAGGTAATCACTATCCTCGGCAAGACGGTCGCGGAGGAACGCGAGTAGCAGAAGTTCCTGCTCAAGTGATGGGTAATAGTCCGCCCCATTGCCCTGGCTCTCTCGAGTTTCGAGATCGCCTGCGTCGGCGGCTTTCAGCTCTTCCGCGGTGATCACAAGCTCTCCCGTTTTGAGAGCAATGTCGTTCGCCGAGACGTCGCTTGAGTTGAGAAAAAGCTCCGGCCACGTATCCCGGGAATCGGGCTCCAGATAAACGATGCGCGTTTCCGGAACCGGCGTCTCTACTAACGGTTCCGGTTCCGGCGAACCGGTGTGTGTCGACCGGGCACAGGAAGAACCAAGCAGAGCTGCAAAGAAACAAAAGACAAGGGAGAATGAAGTGGAACGATTCATGAACCAGGACCTGGGGAGAGAAGCAGGGTGAATGTCAAGCAAACCCGCCATTTGGCTTAATTTCAGTTACCTAATCCCAGTCTTCCTGGTCTTCTTCGTTTTTCGAATCCTGAATCTTGTCCCACTCCAGAATACCACGGCGGACCAATTGATCGTTTGGTTCAATAGCGATCGCGCGCTCATACAGGCGAACCAGTCTTGGATCGTGAATTCCACCGCGGACCATCAGACGGGCGATTTCCACCAGCAGGTCATCCGGCAAAGTTGCGTGACGGAAGGCAATCTCGAGAAAATTCTTTCGCAGATCTTCGGTGACATGCTCGCGTTTCATCACGAGAGCCGCTTCATGAAGGAGAGAGGTCGCCCAATCGTATTTGCGCTGACGAAGCTGCGCCAGGGCGAGTTGCAGAGCGGGTCTGGGGTTCCCTTTTCCGGCACGACCCAGCGCAACCGCCACCTCGATTCGCTCGTTTCCGGGATCGAGGGCGAGAGCTCGCTCCAGCAGTGCCATGCGAACAGGATGCTCAAACTCGTGAGGTGCAATCGCCTCGGCAACCTTCAACACAGTCTCCGGTTGTGCATCCGGTACCATCGCACTTTGGGAAAGGCTGACCAGTTCCTCCTGCTCCGGGTTCTCATCCTGCGCGACCAGCTCGACAATGCGTGCCTCGATGCGGTCCACCTCATCCAGGGAAATGCGAACCAGGCTGTGGGAGGAGGACCCGTTACGCATTCGATCAAGGATTTCCTGGTATAGTTGCCGCGCGAGCGGCTTCTGATCGAGGTCATACAGCAAGTCCGCCCGTGCAATGCGCAGCTCAAGCTCCTCCGGATCCCGTCGGCAAATATCCCCGAGCAGGCGTTCCGTCCTCTCATCTCTTTTGCCATTCGAC
>JANQSL010000191.1 GCA_028284075.1 Candidatus Sumerlaeia bacterium
GACATCGTCTCCTCCTCGATCATCTCGTCCATGTCGGCGTCCTTCCTGAGCGCCAACACCCATGCGCGGCCATTCGGCAGCACCATGGCAAACTTCACCTTTGCACGAGCCGTCGGCTTGATCTTCGCCTCGACGGATGCCGCTCCCTTCGCCGGATCCTTCATGTTCACCTTGAACTCCGTGAGCTGAAAGAACTCCTCCAGGTCCTCAAGCACCTCATCGATATCGATGTCGAGTCCCAGTTCCCGCGCCAGCATACGGTGAAACGACTCCGTGAAGAGTGTATCGTCTTCCGCGCGCTGGAGAAACATGAGCGAAAAATCGAACGGCTGACGGCCATCGCGGCGCCCTGTCATTTCCCGCATTTCGTCGCGGTACTTAAGGGACGTTTCGTAGCGATGGTGACCATGCGCGATAAAGAGACGCTTGTCCTTCATCGCCTCATGAATCCGCAGAATCGGATCTTTCTTGTGAATCAGCCACAGCCTGTGAGCCGTACCCTCTTCATCCGTGAAGCTGACTGCCGGCTCGCCCTTGCCCATCACCTCGCGAAGAACCTCGGTGATGGTCTCTTCCTTGTCTTTATAAACCATGTAGAGAGGGCTGTCGTTCACCTGAAGCTGGCGCAGCAGCTTCAGCCGGTCTGTCTTGGGTGTGTCGAAGGTCTGTTCGAATGCGCGGGTTTTTCCGCTGCGGAAATCCTGGAGTTTGACAAGGGCAAAGAAACCCAGCCGTTTGACCGGTTCCTTCCGTCCCGGCATCTTGAATTCCTGCTCGTAGACGTAGAAGCATTTGCGCTGCTCGTCCTGCAGGATGCCTCGCGCTTTCCAGTCCCGGTAGCATTCCGCGGCGCGCGTGTAGCGATTGTTGACTTCATCATCGCTGGCCGCCTCATGACCTTGAATCAGGCGTACGATATTGTACGGATTCTTTTCGTGAAGCGCTTTTTGAGTCTTTGTCGTGATGTTATCGAAGGGAGGGGCGAGCACGTCCTTCTGCTCGAACTCGTTTTCCTTCGGGTGAAAGCGTGTACCGGCAAAGGGCCAGACTTCTGCCATTGTATGTCCTTTGTTCTTGAAGGCCCGGGGCCCCAAAAAATTCCCACCCCTCGGGCGGCGCGCAGGGTGGCGGAGCCGCCGGAGGGCTGTCAACCCCGATGGGTGACAGGTCCCTGAGCCTGCAAAACCAACAATTTCAAGCGATTTTTAGACTTGAATATTTTGGAGAAAGGTCACTCAGGAACAGCGCCCAAAACCTCGATTCACTCCTCGAGCGTTCCGGGTGCCGGGCCGATAGGGTACAAGGCTGACCCACGCACGCCTATCCCCTCCTCCTTGCAAACGCATACCGAGGTTTTCCGAAGTCGTCCCGCTCCACATCCGCGTTCTCGAACGCATCCGCTGACTTGAAAACCTCCAGCATGCCCTCCTCCTGCTCCTCCCCGATTTCCATCAGGATACACCCGCCGGGTACCAGATGTGTCTTCGCCTCCTCGACAATCTCCCGTACGATATCGAGGCCGTCCTCGCCACCATCGAGAGCGGCCCTCGGATCATGGTCTTTGACCTCGGGCTGAAGGCTCTCAATTTCATCGGTACGGATATAGGGTGGATTTGACACCAGCAGATGGAGCGGACCGTCAAATCCCGCCAGCAGTCTTCCCTGGCGGAAATCGATGCGTTTCTCCACATGAAGCGTGGCTGCGTTACGCTCCGCGGCGTCCAGTGCCTCCGTGCTGGCATCGCTTGCGTGGTACTGGGCGCGTGCGTCCTCCGCCGCCATCGTGACAACGATACAGCCGCTGCCGGTGCCAATATCGAAAACCGCGGGCCGTTCCACTTGAAGAGCGGATTCGGACTCCAGGAGCTGCAGCGCCCGTTCCACCAGTCCTTCCGTTTCCGGACGCGGTACGAACACTCCGGGAGCCACAAAAAAAACGCGGCCGTAGAATTCCTTCCGCTCCAAAAGCCGCGCCACCGGCTCATGGTCGGCGCCTCGGCGGCGGATTAACTCACGATAGGCAGCCACCTCCAGCTCCACCATCGGCTTTTCCCACTCCATGTAGAGCCGCAACCGGTCGCAGTCCATCACCCGGCAAAGCAGCAGCTCCGCGTCCAGGCGCGGTGAATCGATGTCTCGTGCCTGCAACCATGCCGCGGACTTCAGGACCAGCTCACCCACCGTATGTCGAGGTTCGTGCGTCATCGTTGCGACGCAATCCGCATCGCCCCCGTGGCGCAAGTGTCGTCGCACTCCAACGCGGTTGCGCCGCCGCTTTCCGGGTTGACCTCGTTTTCTCAGGCTCCGCCTCATGACCAACCACCAGAGAACCGGAGATTTCATGGCCCCTCTGCCCGACAAAACCCCTGCGGATCTGGATGCATCCGACTACTTTCTGCATCTTTGGCGACGCCGTTGGGTGATCATTGGACTTTGCGCGGCCACCCTTGTTCTGACGTACCTGGGCCTGAAGTTTTTTCACCCGAACAGCTATGAAGCTCGCGCCCTGGTCATGGTTCGTCAGCAGCCCCGGACCACCAATCTCGACATCGAATCGGAAGGCATTGCTCCCCCCTCCTTCAAATCCATGTTTCGCGCTGACGAAACCATCATCTTCGTCCGCAATCAGTACAACCAGATGGTGGAACAGGGAATACTGACCGCGGAGGAGGGATACCGTCGGTTGGGAGCCCCGCTTGAGAAATATCGCGAGCGTTTCCGCGTCGAATCCGTCACCGAGATCGACACCACCATCAGAACGGAGTTTTCGCCCGTCATGGAGCTTCGCGTTCGCGGAAACTCCCGGGGCCAGGCCAAGTCTTTGACGGAACTCTGGCTCAATCACGCCATGAACAAGTTCGGCAACCTGATTGCCGAAGAAGCTCAGTGGCGCCTGGACATCACGAAGGAAAAGGGGGAACGGCTCAGCGGCGAGCTTGCAGGTCTCGTTGAGGAGCGGGAAGCGCTCGCCGACGAACGCATGCTGACGGACACATTCATGGCCAGCATGCTCCGGCGTCTCACGAGCGCCCCGCTGCCTCAGGCAATCACCTACGCCGAAAGCGACATGCTTCCCTACAACGTCTACTCCGGTCCGCGTCAGTCCAGCTCGGACCTCACAGTGGATCTGGCCACCCAGGAACCCGGTCTCCTTGAGGAGCTGGCCCTCCTGGAGCGCCGGATCAGTCTCGAAAAGGGCGATGGTGGCACGGCGGTTTTACAACAGGAGCACGACTTCCTGGCGGAGCAAATCACATCGCTGCGGTCGGACTATCAGTCCATGTCGGAGCGATCGGCTCAGCTGAAATCCGAACTCGCGCGTCTCGATTCCGAAATCACCGGGGTGCAGGTCGCATTGCGGATAAACGCCGGCAACGCCGCCGACGCTGAAGCCTACTTCGCGTCTGCAGGAGATCCGGAAGTCGACGGCGACGCGGCCTACTCCACCCTTCGCGTCCTCTCGCGCCCCATGATACCCGACCTGCGCATCTGGCCGAAGCGGATCCTGCTGGCCGGAATGGCCAGCCTCGCAGTCCTGGCAGTCCTTCTTCTTGTGTTCTGCTGCGAGTGCTACATGCGGGCCGCGATCATGGCCGACGAACGGCGCAGAGCCTGAATTCAACGGCGATTCACTGACAATTCACTGAAGGTTCAACGGACGGGAGGCTCTGAATCGGGGAGAATTGGCTCATTCCCCGGTCATACAAGGAGAGCGCCTCTCTGTGAAAACCGCTCAACGCACGGAATTCGCCAGCCTGATTCAGAGCCTGAACCTCGACTCCTATCCCGAACTGATGCGCGTGAACGACGTTGCCGCGGTCATGGGTGTTTGTCCCCAGACCGTCTATCATCTCATTCAGACGGGTGATATCGTGGCCCTCGAAGTGGGCCGCGGCGGCAAGCGTGTCTTCCGGCTGAGCCTTGCCGAATACCTGGAACGCCAGGTACTTTGAGGTTCGGCACAATCTTCTCTTCCTTTACCCGCCGGTATCACGGTCGGCTCACCCCATTGCAAGGATTCCATCATGATTGAAATTCTCTCAGGGACCAACAGGCCCGGCAGCAACGCTCTTCGAATCTCCACGGTGATTGAGGGTCTTTACAGGGAACTGGGCGCGGAGGTACGGATTCTCGACCTCGCCGACATGCCGCCGGAGATCTTCCAGCCGACGGCCTACGCGGAGAAGCCCGCCACCTTCAAACCGCTCTGTGATCGCGTGCTGAAAGCCGACGGCCTGCACGTCGTAACCCCGGAGTACAACGGATCCTTCCCTGGCGTTCTGAAGTACTTCATCGACATGTTGAAATTCCCGGAGAGCTTCGAGCACCGATGCGTTGCCTTCACAGGTGAGGCCGCCGGCTTGTGGGGAGGAATCCGCAGCGTCGAACAGCTTGAAATGGTTTTCAACTATCGCAACGCCTACATGCTGCCGGAGCGAACTTTCATCACGCAGGTTCACAACAAGCTGAACGACGCCGGCGAACTGACGGACGAGTTCCAGCTCGGTCTGTTGAAGAAGCAGTGTGCGGAGTTCGTCTCTTTTGTGAATCGCAACAGTGGCATGGCCGCCCGCGAGAGCGGATGATCATTTCACCATCCTGCGTTGAAGAACAACGACCTCATCCTTGATGAGCACCCGGTAGTCATTATTCCATTCACGCTCATGGAACGGAGTTCCATCGCTGCGGAGACCCACCGTCTGGTAGTTTCCATCAGCGAGATCCTCCAGCACCGTGATCGTTCCCGACGGGAAACGGACAAAGCGCAACGCAACGACTCTTCCCATTGGCTCCGGAAGCTCCACCCGAACCTCGGATTCCGGAACCAGCTGGAACCTTGTCTCCTGCTGATCCGATGGAAAGGCGATATGGACGGTTGGTACCTGAAGAGGATTTCGCGACGCCGGGGGCGGGTACAGGCAGACCGCAAACAACACGAAACCGATCAGGCACGCAAGTGTCACAAACAGAATTCGCATCCCTCATCCTCAATCGAGTGTGAAACATGGATGATGCGGGGCTGCAATACAAACGATTCGGGGAGAGAGACTTATTGGCCGATGGAATCATAAATCTGCACTTGCCGTATCGGGATGACCGGTTAAGCTCGTCAAAATCTGAATTGGCAAGGAGACCGGTATCATGGGCAGAGGCGATCAGCGCACCCGCAAAGGCAAAATCAATCGCGGGAGCTTCGGCAAAACCCGGCCCCGCAAGAAGAAGGCGAAGAAGGACTGAAAAGTTCCTGGCTGAACTCTGGAGCGAGGGGTGAAGGGAACTTGTCGTTATCCTTCACAAACCTGGACGCGTTATCGTGGTCCGATAACGTGTGAAGAAACGAATCACACGTCGCGGGTTATTGGCGGGCGCAGCGGGCTGTATGCTCGGAGGCGTTGGCCTCTGTGCATACACCTTCGGCATCGAGCCCCACTGGCTGCGGGTCGTTCAAAGGGACATGCCGGTCGAGAACCTGCCCGGGGACCTCACGGGCAGACGACTCCTTCAGATCAGCGACCTGCATGTCGGCCCGAAGGTTCTCACCGGCTATCTTCGCAAGGCCCTGCGTATCGTCAACGGGTTGAAGCCGGATCTTCTGGCAATAACCGGCGACTTCATGAGCTATACGGATACCTGGTGCATCGATGAAGCGCTAAGCGTCGTGGAGGAGTTGGTGCCGCCGCCGCTGGGGACATTTGCCGTGTTGGGAAACCATGACTACGGCAGGGCATGGTCTCAGACGAGCGTTGCAGACGATCTTGCGGGAAGACTGTCGAACCTGAATGTTCGCGTCCTGCGCAACGAAGTGGTGGAAACCGGTGGATTGCAAATCATCGGCATCGACGACTACTGGTCACCGCGATTCGATCATATGCGTGCTCTGGAAGCCGCGGATACCGCACGGGCGGCCATTGTGCTTTGTCACAATCCGGATGTCGCGGACCTTCCCGGGTGGGAAAATTATCGCGGTTGGATCTTGAGCGGCCATACCCACGGCGGTCAGTGCAAACCACCTTTTTTGCCCCCGCCCCTGTTGCCGGTGAAGAACAGGAGGTACACTCGGGGTACTTTTGACCTCGGGGACGGCCGGACTCTCTACATCAATCCGGGATTGGGGTATCTGCGGCGGGTACGCTTCAACGTCCGGCCGGAGGTGACGGTCTTCCGTCTCGTACCGGCGCCTGGTGTTCAATGACCAGCGCAAGTCTTCCACGGAAGCATGACAGGACTGCCTGAGGCAAATCATCAGGGGTCTTTGACTCGGTTGTTTCGCTCCTCAGCGCCAATCGCATCGCTGGAGCTGACCACGGATCGGCATAACCACGTTTGCGGCGAATGCTATACAGCAGACGGATGAGTTTGTGCCGGTTTTTCGGTGAGAGGCTTTCAAGGGAAGTGGTTGGGACGAACAGCATGCAGAGCCCGTAGGCATCGAACAGGGAACTCTCGACCTTTGCAAGGCACCGGCAATTGATGAGTCTCACCGGATAAACAGCCTCAGGTTCGATGCGAATGGGCGAGGCATTGCGTATCGCGTTGATGGTAAACAGGCTTCGCTGAAGATTGTTCCATGCGTCTTCGCGTTTGAGCAGCCGGTTGTGGAGACCCTCGTCGCCATGAACGGTAAAGCGGACACTGAGAATCGCTTTCGTGTTCACTTCTTCCGCGAGCGGCCCGACTGTTATTTCGAGCCCTGCCGGATTCAGACCGTCATTCTCGATGGTGATGCGCTCAATGCCCGGTTGTCCGAGCATTTCTCTGAGGTGTTCAGAGGCTCCATCCTGCCCCGTAAAAGAGGGTGGAAGAACAAGGTGGCTTGCCTGTGCAGGAGAGTCGATTTGTCCGACAGGTTGAACCCGTTGTGAATCGTGAATTCTTCCGGCCAGGGCCGGAAGTCCCAGGGAGCGCAGGAATCGCAATCGTTCATAGCCCGTGGGCCCTGCGATTCGCCACACAGCACGCGGAACAATGCTCTCCGGGCGTTCAAAAGGTTGTCTGACGTGTGGCCGAAGCGGTTTCCCTTCCAGAAGATTGCCTGGCATCAGGAACGGGTTGGTGGTTTCCGGGAAGCGCTCCAGCTTGTAAGCGTTGTCCGGCGCGAAATCAGGTTTCATGGCCCAGGCGACAAGCTCACGAGTGGTTGCCTTCGCAGACAAATGCCTGCGGACATGGTCGCGAGCCCGGGCGGCCAGAAGTTTGAGTGCGGCCGGATTCCTGACTGCCTCGGAAACGGCATCGGCAATGTCTCGTGCCGATCCGGCGCCACAGGAAAGAAGGCAGTCGGCCCTGTCAAGATCGTCGCTGATTTC
>JANQSL010000045.1 GCA_028284075.1 Candidatus Sumerlaeia bacterium
TTCAGCGGATCCGGAGCTCACGGTTCCACGCTATGACACGGCAATTCGTCCACCATCCCTTGCTGACCGTCCCGCTCTTGCTTCGGTCGGCGACGACAAACCGGAAGCCGTTCAGACGGTTCCGCCTCCCGCATTCCTTTTCGACCCGCGATTGATGAACTAGAATCTTCAGGCGGTATTCAGACGGCCCGGCATGATGCGAATCGCAATCCGTGATTCGCTCTCGTTTTCAACAAGGCTTTCCACCAAAGCTGTATACTCACTTTCACCTTTGACCAGATACATTCCCGCCTGGTGTGTTCCTGCGGTGCGGGGTTGGATTCGCGCCATGACCCGCAGTCTTGCCGCCAGTGACTCTCCTCTTTCGGGGTCCAGCGGCTTCTCGGAAACCGGCCTGCCATTGCTGTCCGTGGCAAGAAGCACGGTCTTTCCGTCGCTCTTGCACAGCGTCAGGCCACCCGATCGATTCGCTGCTTCCAGAAGCAATTCGTTCACATCGCGAATCAGATTAATTCCTTCATCATGATCCAGATCGTACCGTGGAAGCGCTCCCTTTAGAGTCGAGAGCAGAGAAAGATCAGGAGCAGCCGCGGGAGGCTCGGGTGCCGCGACGGCTGTCGGTGCCGCCTGCTTTTCCGGTACCGGAGCCTCATCGTCAGAATCCATATCGCCGAGGTCGAGAACGTAGATTCCCTCCGTGGAATCCCGCTTTGCACCTGCAAGTTCAGGGCGCGCCATCATATCAGAGGTGTTTGCTTCCTCCGAGGTGCTCTCTTGCGGATGTGAGGCCAGACCACAGACGCGGATGTACTGCACGGGCTCAACAATGGGAACCACCCGCAGCGCCTCCATCAGCGGCTTTCCCGCCTCAAGAGCTCGTTCGAGGCGCCGAAACTGGTCCTGTGTAACCAGATCCTGGGACACGAGAAGCTTCAGGATATGTTTTGGATCGGGTTCCGTCATCCGGTATTGTTACCCGCGCAGGGCGCGATGAAGTTTTGAAGCTGCAGCATTCAGAAATCCCACTGAGCAAAGCAGCACGAACACTCGGTTGGCAACAGCGATTGAGGCCGGGTCGACTTTCGCCCGAAAGGCTCCACCACCGGCAGCCACCGGCTCCGGAGCCGCCAGAGGATTGAGAAACACGTTGAAGACGCTGACGGCGTCGCCAAAGCCGAAATACAAACCCGCGACAATGGTTCCTCCCAACAGGCCGCCGGCCCACGCCTGCGCCAGTACCGTTCCCGACCAGGCCATCACGGAGACGATGAACAGACTGTTGATGACCAGGAAAACCATGACCCTGAGTGAAGGCATGGTTCCGTACAGGAACCAGGACACAAGCAGGACCGTCGGCACCATCATCGCCGCCAGTCCCGCCAGCAGCACGCCCGCTTTCGCCTGCAACAGTCCCCGCCGCGAGCCGCGAGCGAGCCACAACAACTCGAACGTTCCCTGCCGCTGCTCGGACGCATACAGGGGTGCTGCAGCCAGTACCGTGGCGATGGCGAACAGCTGCATCAACACCGAGTAGCCCGTGGCGGGAGAATCCACCTGGGTTTGCACGATCCACGCACCCGTCGCCGACAGGAGCAGCAGGAGGGCCGCGAATCTCAGGCCCGCAAGACCGCGTAACTCGAGGATGAAAGTTCGATAGCCGCTTCGCCGGTAATTGTCATCGCGGGACAGCGCCAGAAGAGAGATGACCCTGCGGATCCAGGAGCCGATGCGCGTTGGGCCTGCAGTCTCATGCGTCATGCGATAACTTCCGTGTTTCCCGGAATCGTTTCACCCACAAGGTCCATGTAGGCGTCCTCCAGTCCCGGCGAAACGGCAACGGCCTTGTCGAGCGGTTTTGTTTCCGCCAGGACTCGCGCAACCAGCCCTCCTTCCCGCTGAAACAATCCCACAAGACCGCACCCGGCCTTTCCCGCATGATCCTCGTCGCTTGCCGGCAATTCCCACACCCGTCCCTCGGCACGGCGAACCAGCTCGGAGGGCGAGCCCTGAAAACAGAGACGCCCCGATTGAATCACCGCAAGCCGATCGCAGCAGCGTTCCACGTCAGGGACAATGTGTGTTGAAAGAATCACGATGCGATCGCGCGAGAAATCCGCCAGGAGTTCGCGAAAGAACACGCGCTCTTCCGGATCAAGTCCGCTCGTGGGTTCATCCAGGAGCACGAGTGGTGGGTCACAGAGAAAGGCGGCTGCCGCGGCGAGACGCTGCTTCATGCCTCGGGAATAACGTGCCGCATCGCGGTTCGCGGCCTCGCCGAGATGCACCCGCTCCAGCAATTCCCTGATTCTCGCCGACAGCCCGCGCGGGGAGTACCCCGACATGAGAGCGCACTGATTCATGTACTCTCGGCCGGTCAGATGGGGTGGAAAATCAAAATGCTGCGGCATGACGCCAAGCTGGCGCCGCCATTCGAGCGGGCGCCTCCGAAGATCGATTTCGTTCAACAAAACGGAACCGGCCTCGAACCCAAGTTCCGCCGCAAGAATCGACATAAGTGTCGACTTTCCTGCGCCATTTGGCCCGAGAAGTCCGAAGACGCCCTCTCCGACCTGAAGGTCAAGGTTGTCGAGCGCCTTGAGAAGCGTCGGATAAACCTTGGTTATGGAGCGGATTTCGAGCCGGTGGCTCATCGGCTGTTGCCCTGGCGTTACCCGGCGCGGCGCGCCTCACGGCTCGGCGCACGGTTTTCAGGCCGGCTGACGCTTTCGGCCAGGCGCCTGCGGCGGAAGTACTCCTTCAGACTGTCCTCCCAGTGGGGGAGTGTCGGCAAACCCATATCCTCGAATCGTGTGTTCAACAGGACCGAGTAAAGCGGGCGTTCCGCCAGGCTGCGGAACTGATGGCTTGAAATTGCGTGGATTTCGACCCGGCGCTTTGCCACCTCAAAGATCTTCCGCGCAAACTCGAACCACGTGCATGTTCCCTCACCCGTTATGTGAAAGACGCCATAGCTTTTGACGTCCAGCAGTTGAACGAGCGCCGGTGCCAGGTCGAACGTAAAGGTTGGCCGTCCCGTCTGATCGTTGACGACATGGAGCTGGTTGCGGTTCTCCGAGATGCGGAGCATCGTCTCGATAAAGTTCCGGGTCGATACCCCCCCAAGCCCGTTGAGCCACGATGTCCGAACGATCTTGTGCCGCTCCAGCAACGTCTTGAGATATTCTTCACCCTTTAGCTTGGACTGTCCGTAGACATTGATGGGACAGGGCTTCTCCGTTTCGACATAACCTTCTCCGGTGGCTCCGCTGAAGACGTAGTCTGTCGAGATATAGATAATTTCCGTGTTATGCTCGGCGGCAAAAAAAGCCAGATTCTTTGTTCCCTCTGAGTTCACCATGAACGCCTTCAGGGGTTCCTTCTCCGCCGTATCCACCAGTGTGAATGCCGCACAATGGATCACATGAGTCGGACGTTCCCGTTCGAACGTCTTTTTCACCGAAGCCAGATCGGCGATGTCCATGGTCTGCAATGTGGACGGCACAACCGTCACGTCGCTGCGCCGTCGGAGATGACGAATCACCTCACTGCCGAGCATTCCATCTGAACCAGTAACGAGGACTTTCTTCACAATCCATTGACTCCTGCAGAATCCGGCTCCCGGCGAAATCGGTCAGGCGACGAAGACCTGCAATGCAAATATCGACTCCTGGCCGTCGGCCCGCCAACCCTAATCGGTCAATTCGTTACTTTCTGACTTCGCAATTCTGCCCAAGGCTTCCCGGGCGGCGTCGTTTTCCGCCAGCTTGATACGACTGCCGCGCCCCTTTGCCATGGGCTCACCCTCCACCAGTACTTCCACAACGAACTCGCGGTCATGGTCAGGTCCGTGAGACTCGCGGACACGATACTCAGGCACGGATTTCAGACTTTTTTGAGTCCACTCCTGCAGGCGGGACTTGTAATCCGCAACCACCTCGTTCTCCGCCATTGCCAGAGCCGGTTCCACAACGTGCTTTCTGAGCGCCCTCCTCAGATCCTCCCATTCGTAGAGGTGGTACAAAGCCGCGCAGACCGCCTCCAGAGCGGATCCCAGAATGGAATGACGCAAGCGGCCGCCACTGGCATTCTCACCTGCTCCCAGCTTGATCATCGAGCCCAGTCCGAGATCCGCCGCCACCTCACCGAGAATACGCCGGCTGACCATCGCCGCTCTCAGTTTCGAGAGCGTTCCCTCCTCGTCTGAAGGGCGCTGCTGGTAAAGGTACTCCGTTGTGACGAGACTGATGACGGCGTCCCCCATGAACTCCAGACGCTCGTTGTCTTCAGCGTCCTGGTGTTCCACCGACCAGGACCTGTGAGTCAGTGCGAGATCGAGAAGGGTGGGGTCTTCCGGAATTGAAAGACCGAGCTGCGTAAGCAGCCCGGTCAGTTCCACGCGTCTTGCGTTATCCATGATCGACTCGTTGTCAGTCGGGTTTCTTGAAGATGATCGTTGTGTTGTGGCCCCCGAAACCCAGCGAGTTCGACATGGCGGCATTCACCGTGAGTTCCCGTGCTTCGTTGGGAACGTAGTCCAGGTCACATTCCGGATCCGGTGTTGTGTAGTTAATCGTGGGGGGGACTTTTCCGTCAGCGATGGCCTTTGCCATCAACACTCCCTCGATGCCACCGGCCGCGCCCAGCAGGTGCCCGGTCATCGACTTTGTGGAGCTGATTGCCACTGACTTTGCATGGTCGCCAAAAACGGTTTTGACAGCCGCCGTTTCATTCCGGTCATTCATGGGAGTGCTGGTGCCGTGCGCATTGATGTACTGCACATCGGCGGCGTTCAGGCCTGCATCGTCCAGAGCCATCTGCATGGAGCGGGCCGCCCCTTCCCCTTCCGGTGCCGGAGCCGTCACATGATGCGCATCGCCCGTCATCCCGTAACCCGCGACTTCACAGTAGATCTTCGCGCCGCGAGCCTTTGCGTGCTCGTACTCTTCCAGAAGCAGAGTTCCCGCCCCCTCACCGATGACGAATCCGTCGCGCTCCTTGTCGAAAGGCCGGCTCGCCGTTTCCGGCGAATCGTTACGCATCGAAAGCGCTCTCATGTTTTCAAAACCGGCCACGCTCAGCGGCGTCACGGCCGCCTCCGTACCGCCCGCAAGGCATGCGATGGCGTGCCCCCGCTGAATGACCTTGAAAGCGTCTCCGATCGCATGGGTGCCGGATGCGCAGGCGGTGACCGGGCAAGTGTTGGGGCCCTTGAAACCGAACTTGATGGAGACGTGACCCGGTGCAAGATTACCGATCATGCGTGGAATCATCAGCGGAGAAACGCGTGACGCACCCTTGGTCAGATAGACCTCGTGCTGTTCCTCCAGCACTTCAATTCCACCAATACCGCTGCCGATGATAACGCCGATCTGTGTCAGGTCTTCCTTCTCCGGTTCCAGACCCGAATCCGCCACGGCCTCCATGGAGGAGATCATCGCGTAAATCACAAACTTGTCCAGGCGGCGAAGTTCCTTTGCCGGAATGTGGTCTTCCGGCACCAGGTTCTTGACTTCGCAGGCGAACTTCACCTTATGATGGGACGCATCGAAATGCGTGATCGGGCCCGCGCCCGACCTGCCCGCCAGCAAAGCGGACCAGAACTCTGACAGGTTGTTCCCGATGGGTGTAACGGCACCCATCCCGGTGACAACGACTCGCTTCTGTGTCATGGGATACCGATCGTCTGGGGATAAAAAGTTATCGGTGCACGCAACGTGCAGGGCGGAGGATTACTCTCCGCCCTTTTCCTTGATATACTTCACCGCATCGCCAACGTTGCGAATCTTTTCCGCGTCCTCGTCGGGGATTTCGATTCCAAACTTTTCCTCGAAAGCCATCACGAGTTCGACGATATCGAGCGAATCCGCACCGAGATCATCGATGAAGGCCGCCTCCTCCGTGACCTCTTCTTCATTCACGCCAAGCTGGGTCACGATGCATTCTTTGACCTTTTCCTCGATGGACGCCATGGGCGGTCTTGCCTCCGTAAATATCTGATTGAATTGATCTTAATACTGCCTGTCACGGGCTCATCAGCCCCTGACGCAATGAATTGAGGGGCTATATCGGCGGCCTGGAAACGCCTGCAAGCGAAAAGGACCCGGGCCTAAGGGCTCCGGATCGCCCCGGGGAATTGCACCTCGTGAATTTCCCAGTCCCCTTCCTTCGCCACACGCCTCCCAAGGGTCTGCTCAGTCGCCCTCCCCGGCGGAGTATCCACAACAACATAATCGATGCCATATTCCTCCAGAATTTTTCGCAGACGCTCCGGCTCTTTCATGAGCCCGGCATAATCCTCCTCAATCTCTTTCCGGGTCGGAGGTCGTTCCAGACCGGTGTTGTCATCGAACCTCTTTCGCCCCGCCAACACTGCAAGGCGCCTCATCCACACATCACGCGTATACTCCACATCCCACAGAATTGCCGAACCGTCCTTCCATTCCACAAAAGACGGCCGCATCGTTCCCGTTCGAATGCCGCCGTGCTGAGGGGGAGCCAGCAACAGGCTGTCCTTCGCCGTGTTCTCCCGCACCCAGTTCTCCACCGCGTATTGCTCAGGTGATGCAAACCATGCCTGACGGCGCTGATACTTAAGCGCCGAAAGGCCTCCGAGAAACAGTATCGATGCAGCCAGTACCGGAATCAGGAGCTTCTCCCGCGGGACGACAGCCCTTGCGGCATGAAAGAAAAACGGGATCAGAACTCCGGCCGCCGCCAGTGTCCACGCCATCGGCGAACGCCACAGACAAAGCGAAAGCAGTGTTGGATGCGGAAAGATCCTCGGCGCCGCGATGCCAAGGATCGTGAGTGTGGCAACCGGCAGGAACCCGGCAATCATGAGCCGTCTCAAACGCCCTGTTGTCGCCGCGACACAGGCGGCAAACAGCACGGCCGCAATCACGGCACGAAGGACAAACTGAGAGAGAGCCCATCCCTCAGGGAACAGATGATGACCCAGACGGTAGCGGGCGATGACAACCCATGCCTCCCTCATCTCCTCGCTCATGCCGCTTGTATGCAGCCACGCATAGAACACACCGCTGCCGGCAAGAACAGCCCCCGGCACTCCTCCACGAAACCAGAACGCACGGCCCGTCTCATTGCGCCAGGTGAACAAATTGCCTTCCGCCACCCACAGACAGCCGAAAATCAGCGCCGCATAGGTACCGATCATTGGATGAATCCATGTAACCGCGCCGAATCCCACCGCCCATGGCGTCCATGCACGGCGAATCCAGAACAGCCATGTCCAGGGCAAAACCGAAAATGCCGCGCTCGACGTCTCCAGCGTCGGCTCCAGCATAAACGTACCGCCCCAGTGAATCGCGTTGAACCCCAGGCTCGCGAAGGTTCCCGCGATTGCAATCCATGTCCGAAGACCCTCGCCGGCATCCACACACTGCCGGGCGATTTCACGATAGAGAAAAAACAATCCGCCAACTGCAAGAACACGAAAAAACAGGTGCCCGCCATAAAGGAAAACATTCAACGGCACTCCCGCAGAGGCGAACGCGGCGATGGTTTTCCAGAATACGGAAGGATATTGATTCACCGTCGCGACAAACGGATCGTCGGAAAACAGATCCGGATCCATAACGCGATAGACATACGACAAATGAATCGGATGGTCACCCACCCCCGCCTGGATGCCGGTTTCCACGAGGGACAGAATCCCCGCCAGCGTCAGCGCGGCGGCGACCATCAGGGGGGCTGGCGATTTCCAGATGTTGGCCTGCACGAGTTTGTTTGCCCTTCGGACGAGCGAACTTGAAACGACAGACCTTGAACCATCGCTTCTTCGGGACAATCGGGAACCTTGTGAAATCACCCCGCAGGACTTTTCAGATTCGCGCCGCAGCATTGCTCCTGATGGTGTTTTTCACCGCCTGCGGAGAATCACGGCAGCCGCCGCCGGTTTCCTCCCTGCCGCAACGCGAGGACTTCCATCTCTTTTTGCTGGCCGGTCAGTCCAACATGGCGGGCCGTGGCAAAGTGTCCGCGCAGGACCGCGAGCTTCATTCCCGGGTCCTCTCCCTCAGTAAACAGGGGGAGTGGATACCCGCCGTCGATCCTCTTCACTATGACAAACCCGTCGCAGGTGTCGGTCTGGCACGAAGCTTTGGCATCACCCTCGCCGGTGAAAACGCCCGCATGACCATCGGTCTGATTCCCGCGGCCGCGGGCGGGTCTGACATCTCCGCCTGGAAGCCCGGCGGTTATCACGGTGAAACCGACAGTCATCCCTACGACGATGCCCTGGCGCGAGCCCGGCGGGCCATGAAAGACGGTGAGTTGAAAGCCGTCCTCTGGCACCAGGGCGAGAGTGATGCCGAGCCTGAACTCGCGAACTCATATGAGGAAAACCTTCGCAATGTGATCTCACAATTTCGCGAAGACCTTGGTATTCCCGAACTCCCCTTTATCATTGGTCAACTGGGCCAGTTTCCAGGAAAACCCTGGACCGAATGGGAGCGAACCGTCGACCGTGCCCATCGGAACATTGCTGAAGCCGATCAAAACATTGTGTTTGTGACTTCCGAGGATCTGCTTCCCATGAAAGACCGGATTCATTTCAACGCCGAATCGTTGCGCAGGTTCGGCGGCCGATATGCTGAGGCATACCTTGGCATGACGGCCCCGCAACCGGACAGTTGATCGTTTCGTTAATGATGACGTGGGAGAAACTTTCAGCTACGAGTGCCCGGAATGACTCTGGAGATTTGTTTGCGGCAAAGCCGTTCCTTCACCATGGGGCGACGTTTTTCGGCAGATAAAAAACACATGGGGATAGGGCAGGATGTCCAGCATCTGGTGAGAGTGGACCTCAAACCCTCTTTCCCGCAGCAGCGCAATCAGTCTGTCACGGTCGTAATAGTTAACCGGCGTGCGATAGTCCATCGCCTTGTCGAGAATCCAGGTAAACGCCATTTTCCACAGCGGTCTGTCCTCAACATCCTTGATTAACAGAACGCCGCCCGTTGCGAGGATACGATAACAGTGGGTGAGAATTTCATCCGCTCGACCTTTCGGCAAATGATGCACGAGATCCAGCATCACAATGCCGTCCACCGGTCGGTCGAAGGGATAATCCAGAACGTTCATTGCGCGGAAATTCGTTTGCCGATCGGTTCCAAGGCGCCGCGCTGCTTCCTTCGCCAGAGTGATACGTCGGCCGTTCAGATCCAGCGACAGCATGCGTCTCGCTTTCGAGCAAAGAGCAAAGTAATGACTGAACAGACCGAATCCGCAGCCCAGATCCAGAATCGTGCCTTTACGGGGCATGTATTGCTCGATCTCCTCCAGCATCCGCAGATTGATAATTCGGAAACGGATTGTGCAATACCACCGAATAATCCGGTCATCGTAAGCGGCAATGATGCGCCGGGTGATCCGGCCTTTTGCAGAGCGATTCACGGCTGGCAAACCTCTGGAAACACCCTGTTTACCCACCCCCGGGAGCCAAGACAAAAGGCTTTCTCCTTCTCGTGCAAGGATTCCCGGTGCATGATTTTCATAAAGATTTTACTTTGGCGCTTATGTTCCCGTATTCTTTGAATTGAATCGGTCTGCGCGATCCCTCATCCTTTCCAGTAATCCTCCTGGCCGGAAAAAACCGGCGCTTCATTTGTTTCCGAGAGGTTGAGTATGCGGAATTTGAAACGTCCCTTCGGGTCCTGGATGGGAGTGGCCCTTGTCGTATCATTGATTCTTTTTCATGCACCGGTACCGGCACAGACACGCTGGCACACCAGTCTTGAAGAGGGCCTTGCGGTCAGGAACGCGACACACAAGCCCGCCCTTGTTTTTTTCTTTAATGACATTGCGCGGGACTGCCAGGAAATGCGCCGCTCAACCTTCGCCGACGGTGATGTGACCGCGCTTCTTCAGAACTTTGTCTGCTTCGAGCTTGATGCAGGGAAACACCAGGCACTCGCCCGCCGGTACAATATCTTCAAAGTTCCCACAGTTCTCTTCCTCGATCCTCGCGGGACGGAAGTTGACCGTGCTGTTAGTTTCAAGTCTCCCGATGTCTTTCAACAATACCTCGACCGCGTTAACCGCGCCTCTTTCGGAGGCATGACTCAGGCGGAGGCCACCCGCAGACAAATCGAACGCCTCTCCGAAATTCAGCCTTTCAAGACCGCAACGATTAACATCCTCGAACCTCATCCCGGCACCAAAGCCGTGACTCTGTCTCACAAAGTCCCCAACGCCTCCGCCCTTTCCGTCGTCGGAGACTTTAACGACTGGCGTTCAGATGCCACACCCATGCGCCAGGCGGTAAACGGCGACTGGTTCGTCACGATTCACGTTCCCGACGGCGTTCATGAATACAAGTACCTCGACAACCGCGGAGACTATCACGAAGACCGGCGAAACCCCCTTCGGAAATCGAATCCCTACGGAACCATGAATTCAATTCTCGTTATCGGCGATCCAATGACGTCGCCACTCGTCTATGGTCCCTCGACGACCTTTATTCTCTACCGCCCCAACGCCCGGGAGGTTTCTGTCGCCGGCTCCTTCAATGAATGGAAACCCGTTTCCATGTTCAGAAAAAAAGACAACCCCGCGCTTTGGGGATTTCGTTGTCAACTGCCTCCCGGCGACTATGAATACAAGTACGTCATTGACGGAGAGTGGGTAACGGATCCTGAAAACTACTACACTCACACCGACACCGCGGGAAACATAAACAGCCTCTTCGCGGTTCGTTAGAGTATGAGTCGCGAGTCAGACGCCGGACACTCCGGGGAAGACCGCGTCTGAGATCAACGACTTAACGTCTCCGGGACGGAATCCCTTTCGTTATCCACCATGCCGGTTTTGAAGGAGTGATGAAAGGCGTTTCCACCCGTCAGCAGGAGAGGCAGGTCCAGATCATGTTTCAGACAGAACCGCTCCATGAACTCATCTTTCAGTGCGGCATCCACCTGGGGGCGAAGGGGCACCCTGTCGCCGTGTTGTTTTCCCGCGGACAGAGGGCTCGCCCTTTGTTTTGATCGGGGCTTGAGCTCGGGAACCGGCAGAAGAACGTATGCCAGCAGAACCGTTAATTCGGTCCGTGTGAGCGGTTTGATCTTCAGATAGCAGTCGAGATAGTCATCCAGTTTCTCGAAATCCCAGAGGAACGTTCGACAGGCTCGATGCATTGCGCTCGCGAGATCCATGACGGGAAGTCCCGGCCGAATCCGGTCGAAATCAAGAACCGTGATTTTCAGATGATCGTCGCAAAGAAAGTTCATTGGATGAATATCGCGGTGAATGTGTGAAAGTGCCAGTCGATTGCCGTCTTCGGCCAGATAAGTGAACGCTGAACGCGCAATGATTTCACACTCCGTATGGGCACTTCTGACAGCCGCCTCTCGCAGTGCCGGCTCGGCATTTTTCGGCATCAGCCACCTCGAGAGCTCGGCACGAGCCTCACGTTCCAGCTCACTGCGATGACGGAATGCATGCACCAGACTCTGAAGCTTTTCGATCGCTTCCTCCCCGCTGTCTCTTAACGCGGTTTTCACATGCAGCCATGCCAGGGCTTCGAACAGAGCCCTGACATGTCGTCGATCCGCGAAGTTCAGAGAATGCCCCTCGGCCCATTCCATCAGATAGTAACAGTGCCTGCCGTCAGAAACAAGAAGACTGCCGTTTCGCGCCGGAACAATTCGTGGAAGAAAAACAGCGTCGTCATCCCGCAACGAACAAACAACTCGAAGCGTCGTTTCCAGTCCCCGGGAATGACTGATTGAAGAACGGGTTTTCTTGAAGGCGAAGCGTTTCCCCTCAGCGGAGATGGCAAAAAGCTTGTTCTTGTGAGGCGCCGCGAGCAGCGAGGCACCGTCCAAACCGTAATGCCCTGCAAGCAGTGCAAGGACATGCTCCGGAGGGGTGCCCGGCATCGACGTGCGGAGAGCAAGGTTTCCCGCGCGGCTTCTGAATTTGACAAGTCTTCCCAGTTGCTTCAGTGCTATAAACGCATGCCGTGCATGATCGGTTATCCACTTGCTCCACAGACTTTCCGTTCGCTTGTAAAAGTCGTTTGTGCCTGACACATAGACGAGAGACGCAAACAGCCATCCGAACACGAAAGCTCCCGCCGCGTCCGAAGGCCACGAGCGTCCGCCGAACACATCCGCCACTGCCAGGACAAGGAGCCAGATCGCGAACAACAGTGTCCGTGCTCCGAATCGAAAAAAGGCAAGGAAAAACAGGAGCGAGAGAATCGAAATGCGTGTGTCGGGAAAAGTGGTTTTCGGAGGAGAGGAAACCTCCATTCCAAATGTCTTTTCCAGAGGACGGAAATTCCTGAGTGCCTCGGGTGGAGCCGGTCGTTGCACATAATGATCGAAGGTTTCGACAACCAGCCCGCCCAAAACCGCCAGCATCGACAGGTAAATGAAATACGCAAACAAACTCCGCGGCTTTCTCGGATTCTTGCCGGCGGAAAGCAGAAACACGGTTGTTACATACAGGAGAATGGTCAAATAAGTTCCAGGAGTGCGCGAAAGAAAAATCAATGTGAGATCGAGTGTTTCGGACTGTCCCGTCAGCCGATTCAACAACCTTGTCAAAAAATCGTCCAGGTCCGTGAGGCTGTGGAACTCCCAGGTTATCGAGAGAGTCCACAGGAGAAGGAACCCTCCCGAAGCAAACAACATGTTCTTGTTGAATCGTGACATTCTGGCTGAATCCCTCCCCCGAGTTGCCAGGCCTGGCACACAAGCGTCCCGTCTCCAAATCGACCTTGCAAACTGATGACCCGCAAACGGGCAGAGACAACCGTATTCGGACACGAATTCCGAATGGCGGCCGCCCTCAGTTTGAGTGCTTTACTCGTGGCACCGATTCCGCAGTCGTTTCTCCGCGCACAAATGCTCTTTTCTCACCGGATTTTCATGGACATCCACGACCTGTGGCCCCACTGTCTGCGACCAGGCTGTGCCGGGTGGGGAAGCAGAGGGACCGAATCTTGATGTACTCCCCTCATTGGGTCCATCAGCCTTCCATATTTGTTTCCAACATTCGATCATAGAATTCAGTTTCCATGCATTTTGTCTATATTCAGCACTCCGGGAAGCCTGTCGAAAACTCCTCGGGCAACTTCTGGGTCCAGGCCGGTGTTTCGCTGCCGGCGGAAAAATGGAAGGCTCTTCAACTCCGTCTCAACGGGCTCCAGAAGTCTTTTCAGAAGGACAATTACGATCCGCTGAAATCCTGCGTCGAAGCAAACGACCTGCTGCATCCACGCAATGCCGAGAAAAACTGGACTCGTGCCTTTTGCAAGGGCTTCGAAAAAATCGTCGCGGGCCTTGAGCCAAGCTTCTTTCTTGTTGTTGTCGACAAGCGCACCACCGATAAGCCGGCTCATCCCAAATGGCTGCTGCCGCTGACCTACAGTTACCTGATGAAGCCCCTCTGCCAGCAGCTGCGTGAAGCCAACGATGTTGGTTGTCTCGTTATTCCTCCGGGTCGGCCCGACGAACAGGAAGTCATTGCTCAGCTGCAGAACGAAAACCTTTTTGGTCCCGGAGGCCGCAGCAGCCCCCTCGTCGCCTCACCCATGCTTCAACATCAGCGGGATGCCTGCGGCCTGCAGGTGGCCGACTTCATTGCTTCCGCGACGCGGCGTTATCACGAGACGGTCTATCCGAAACTCTACGCCAAGCAAACGCTCTACGGTTACGATGCCATCATCAATTCGCACTATCAGGGTTTCGTGAAACCCAACACCTATCAGTCCGCCGTCATCGACGCCAAAGGCTACAAGATCCGCGGATACATCTATCTCTGGCGCAGAGACAATCTCGGCCGGCTTCGCCTTGAACAGCCAAGCCGCGACGAGATTCCCATCAGCGGTGTTGCTCCCGCCGAATCCGCCTCAGACTAGATCGTCGCGAACTCTCCCCGCTCTCCGTGACTGAAATCGACAGAAGATGGCACCGGCGGATTTGCCGCCGCTTCACGCCCCGGTAAGGAAAGGCATGAAGCGGCGAAACCATTGAGTATTGGATTGGCTGACCGGGCTTAGTAGCGGATCCAGTTCGAAACCGATGAAGCGGATGATCCGGCATCGAGGAGAAGAAGGCCTCCGCGGTCAAAGTAGCTTGCCGTTGGCAGATCGGGACCGCCGGAGTCGCCGGTGATAGCCACGGTTGTTTGAGCGCCGGTGGAGGAATCGATGCGAATCAGGCTCGTGCCGTTGAAATCGTCCCCGTTGTACAACAGAACGGTTCCGTCATCGTAAGTATCGACGGCTACCGGGATGACGTCGGTGGGCAGTGAATGGGTCGTGTTGACGAGCGTATCGGTACTGCCGTTGTACGTGTAAAGATCCCGGTTCGTGTCGAACTCCGTCATGTAGAACAGATCGGAAGGAAGAATCGTCATCGTCGCGGCAAAGACCAGATCGCTTGCGTTCAGCTTCGTCCGGGCACCGGTCACGGGATCCATTCGAATGACCTGACGGTTCGAGAAGTCCAGCACCGCCATGGTGCCCGCGTCTTCCCTGACCATGTCGCCGGCAAAGTTGCCCGGCACGGGGCCGCTGCCGAGAATGATGGCATGCGTCATCGCAGTCAGATCAATGCGGCCGAAGAAGGACTGATCGATGCTGTCTTTGGCGAAAAAGATGATGGTGGTGGCCGTTTCCCACTCCATTTCGAGATAGGTCGCGGGAGTCACGTTCGGAGTTCCTGCATCCGTCAAAGCCAGTTCGGTGCGATTTCCTGTCGTGCGATCGACTCTGAAGATGGCGTCCCCGGCGGAAACAACGAGAGTATTGGCGTCCTCGATCAGGACGTCGGTGACAAACTCGCCGCTTCCGACAAAAGCGGGTCCCGTACCGTTTGTCGGACCTGACAATTCATCACGATCACCCGTCACTGTATCGACAAGCAGAACGCGATCTTCCGCGGCCAGATAAGCGAGTTGCGTTTCGGGGCTGGTGGGCAGAGTTGCGTTCGCGTTCGTTGCCCCCTGGACAATAAAGCATGCAAGGGCGCACGCGCCCATCAATTTCTTCTCTCTCACGACGGCTCCTCTCGGGAAACAAAGATTGATTTGCGGGTTTTTCCAGATGAGTGACTAGTTGCGTTGAATCCCCTTCACGGGCAAGTCGAATCGCGGACTCCGGAAAAAAACATGTCCCGAAGCTGCCGGCGCGCCTGGACCGGTTGAACAACCAGATCTCTCGACGGAAATCCCGGTCAGAGGCTTCCGTCAAACAGCCTTCCACGCATGTGTCCGATAGGGTTGGTAGCCCATTTGCCTCCAGAACGTTTCAGCTTCCGCGTTGAGAGCAAGCCACGACAGCTCGATATGGCGCACGCCTTGTTCAGCAAACCACTTCTCCACTGCATGATTCAACAGTCCTCCCAGTCCCTTCCCACGCTCGCGCTCTGTCACCCACATCAGCGCCACTGTCCCGACTCGCCCTGTCAACGCCTCCGGCATGGCACTCGCACCCACGGCAAGGCAGGCACAGCCCAGAACCACCGCCCGGCCATCCGTCAAAACCAGTCCGCCGCGGTCGCCGCCTTCCGTGAATCTTGCCGCCCATTCGAGGACAGGCTCCGTGACTCCGTCCGGAAGCCCCTGAGCGTAAGGATCCACCCCCTGACGCCGGATGTGGCGGACCGTGTCCACCGCCGCCCCGGCGATATCCGGGATGTCGCCTTTCACTGCGGGCCGGAATCTCAGTGCCATTTGCCCAGTCTTTTCCGCTCCTCACCGGGACTCCACGACATTTTTCTGTTTTCCTGAGCCTGCTCCACCGCTAACCCTCTGATCGAGTCTGACTCTCAGGAGCTATTCCAATGGCAGTAATCCGACTGGACGACCTTCTCCAGGAGATGGTCGACCGCAAGTCGTCCGACCTGTTTATCAAGGCTGGTGTGTCTCCCCACGTGCGTGTCGACGGTATCGTTCGTCCTCTCGACTACGCCGAAGTCACCATGGAGGACGCTCAGGATATCGCCTACGGCATGATGACCGAGGACCAGATCGAACTCTTTGAGCGTGTTCCCGAGATGGACCTCGCCATTGGCGTCAGCGGCGTGGGCCGGTTCCGCGTGAACCTCTTCCGCCAGCGCGGCACGGTCGCCATGGTCTTTCGCCATATTACCCGGCCCAACTTCAGCTTCGAGGACCTTCACCTTCCGCCGGCAGTGAAAAGTCTCGCCGAAGCCCCTCGCGGTCTCGTACTCGTGACCGGTACCACCGGTTCCGGCAAGTCCACAACGCTTGCAGCGATGATCAATCACATCAATGAACACCGCCGCTGCCACATCGTCACCATCGAGGACCCCATTGAATTCCTCCACAACGACAAACAGGCAATCGTCAGCCAGCGCGAGGTCGGCTTTGACACCAAGACCTTTGAGGACGCCCTCCGCCATGTTCTGCGTCAGGCGCCTGATGTCATTCTCATCGGTGAGATGCGTGACCTTGAAACAGTCAAGACCTGCGTTGCCGCCGCGGAAACGGGACACCTTGTTCTCTCAACACTGCATACAATCAATGCCACACAAACCGTTGAACGTATCATTAACTTCTTCCCCGCGTACCTGCACGATCAGATTCGCATGGAGCTTGCTCTCGGCCTGCAGGGAATCATTTCTCAGCGCCTGTTGCCTCTCAAGCGAGGCCAGGGACGTGTCCCCGCGGTCGAGATTCTGATCAACACGCCCCTGATGCGCAAACTCATCCACGAAGGCCGCACGATCGAGCTGCTGCCCGCCCTGGAGGAAGGCAAACACTGGGGCATGCAGAGCTTCAACCAGGCACTCTTCGAGTTGATCAAGGAAAATCACGTCAACTACGACGATGCTCTCACCTACGCCACCAGTCCGGAAGAGCTTCGTCTCATGGTCGAAGGCATCACCTCCGGCACCAAGAAGAGCAACGAAGGCTACCTCGAGTACTGATCCACCATCGTTGGTATTCGATGACCCGCTTGCGGCGCGAACTCACACTGTTCGCGCCGCTCTTTGCTTAATCGGCAATGATCCGCTCATCGCCTCTCGAGACCTGGCGGCTACCACATGTCCAGCTCACCGTCTGCCGCCGTAAAAAACCACGCATCCTTGCGAAGAAGAGAATTACCGAGCACGCGGAGTTTCGGGTCCGCCAGCATCCAGTAAACGGGCCATCGAGGCTTGAGAAACTCGAAGCCCGCTTCCGCAAGAGGCCGTTTCCATCGCTCTCCGAAAACCGGCAGATGCACGGTTCGATCACGTTCCACAGCCAGTTTCGCAAGTGCTCTCGCGAAATGTCGCATATCCAGGGCCCGGCACGCGAAATCGACGACAACCAGTTCCTCTTCCGCCCGTCCTTCGACTTGTTTCAAAATCGCATACGCACTCTGCTCGCTTTCCTGCGTTGGAACGAGCACCTCGTAGCCGGTGGCGGGACCACGGAAAGCCCACGACAGTCTTGCACAGGTGCGGGGACGAAAAATGCGCCGTTCCGTTTCCATCTCCTCGTTGAATGATTCGACGGAAGCCGGAATTTCGGGAACGGACCGAAGAACAAGTCCGCCCGGGCGTTCATCAGATTCCGCGGGCTCTGCATCCGGACCTGCAGCTGCCCGGTGATAATACCCGGCGCAGAGGAAGTGCAGTTGGCCGAGCAGTTTCGACTGACTCGGGCCGGCTCCGCACACCACTGTCAAATCAGACAGCTTCAATGCCTCATCCATCAGGATCCGCGGAAGATCTCCTTCCGCCAGATGGGCGGCCGTCACGAAGTCATGGACGAGCCCCACGCTCACAACATCCCCCATGATGTTGAGAGGCATCCTTCGGACCGCCATAAAGCCGACGACGCCCTGAACATCGTCCAGAGCCACATACGGAGTGGATGGCCCTTCCGGGTTTTCCGGTGAGTAGTGCCGCTGCCAGTACGCCGGGAGGACCGGGATTCGCGCCTCTGTGAACAGGTCCCGGACCTGCTCGTCGTAGGAAGAGGATGCCGGTTCCACAGTGATCGCCATCTGGCCAAACCTCTGGACAAGAGGACGCATGAAAGAGCGCAGGCGTGGCAAGTTCACCTTCCGTGCGGATCGGGGCTGACTTCGGCACGGATTTTCCAGAGGCTGCCCGTATGAAACCGGCCTCGTCACGGAACTGGTCCCAAACGGCTCTCCGCCTCTCCCTCACACTCTGTTTCTGGGTCGTTACGGGCCTTTTGCCTCTCGCCGCCCCGATATCCGCCCAAACCATTGAGGAGGAATCTCCGACATTCAAAGTCCGCCTGTTGGGAGATAACGAGGACCTCAAGCCACGGGACAGCCCTCTCAGGATACTTGGGCTCGATGAGCGCGAGGTGCTCCGCAAGGAAATCGAGCGGCTGTCCTATGATGCCCGCTCCATCATTCGTGAAACGACCAGGATCGATTGGGAAGGGACAGCCTACATCGTCTGGGCCGAGGAACCGGATGAATACTACCGCATGACGGGGAAGCGCCCCGAGTTTACCGCGGCCGCGGCAAACGCCGCGAAATACACCGTCTGGATCAACGCTGCCGCCTGGAGAAAATCCGACGAGCAACAGCGGCTTGAAACGCTGACCCATGAGTTCGGCCACCTGCTCATCGGCAACATGATTGAAGGCAAACGGCTGCCGCTATGGGTTGAAGAAGGACTTGTCCAGCACCTGGCGGGGGAGTGGTCCTTCCAGAAAGCATCCGTGCTTTATCGAGCCCATGCCCTCGATAACATCCCCTCACTGTACAACCTTGAACTGAGTTTTCCGGAGGATCCGGACCGCCAGGCACTGGCCTATGCCGTCAGCTACAAGGCCGTCGAGCTCGTTGCCGGCATTTACGGTGACAAATCCGGTGAAGTTCAGCGTTTTGTGCGTCGCCTTGCGGACGACGAGGCGGGCCCGGTTTTAATCAACGAATTGTGGAAACCGTCGCGGCGGGAATCGTGGGATCAGTTGCTCTTGAAGGAATTGGGCAGCCGGTTCAAGACCATGGTCATAATGCTCACTTCCGGCACAACCATCTGGATCATCATCATGGTTCTCGTCGGAATTGCATGGCATGTCAGGAAAAAACGTGCCGCTGTTGTTCGCCGCGAGCATGTGGCCGAAGAGGAAGCATGGGCCGAATCATTGACGGACGAAGACGTCCAGGACATTTACGGTGATCGCGAAGACCGGTGGGGAGAAGTCGAGGAAACCCCGTGGGAGCGGTACCAGCGGGAAAAAGAGGAAACCGAAGAACGGTGGATGTAACCCGGCGGAACCGTTCTCCCGGAAGGCTTCCCCTCAGAATCGGCATCGGTATCCCCATCGCAATTCGGCTGTTCCACCAACCGCCTCGGAGAGGCGGAAGCGGATAGCCCCGGGTAAACGTAGCCCTTCTCCCCGCGCTCCGGAGGAGTGCAACAACGCCTTCCTCCAATCTTTCAATCGACGATTCAGAATAAGAGCGCCTCAATGTTCACTGGTTCCTGTCGCTCGACGACGCCCGCGAGAAGACCGGGCACTGGCGGCGGGACGACAACGACGTGAGACCTCATGGTTCCCTCGGGAACCATGCGCCCCGGAAATCGGCCGGCTCGGGTACGTTCCCCAAAAGGCCCGAACCACGGAAAACTAACGCCCCGGGCGGTACACAAAAAGGGATGGCATCATTGCTCTTCATCCTCTTTCCATTGGATGGCAGCTTGGATACGGCAACTTGACGCACTTCTGGGACTGCCTGAGCATTAGTGCAATGTCGGTCTTGGCCATGCCTCCTGATTTCGTGGGAACGTGAGAGTTCGCGTGGCTCCCGCAACTCATCGCCTCAATTGGCGCGTGCATCGGACTCCTCATGATTATTCTCTCCTTCACGGTGCATACCAGTTTGGCATTTCTCCCAACGAGGCGCGGCAATGGATAAGCAGCGCTTTGCCACCGAATCGAGTGCGGTCGAGAAGATTCTGGAGCATCTCTTTTTGGCGGAGATTTCGCAGGAAGCATTCTTCCGTTCTCCCGGAAGGTTTCCCCTCAGAATCGGCATCGGTATCGCCATCGCAATTCGGTAGCTCCACCAACCGCCTCGGAGAGGCGGAAGCGGGTAGCCCCGGCTACATCCCCTTCCCGCTGAAAACACCCGTGTTACGTCCCCGTTTCTTCATATCTTCCATTTCTTCCATATTTTCCATTCCTCCCATATCTCCCAAAACAGCCTTTCTCGTTAAAGTCTTTCATTCCTCCCATATTTCCCATGGATTCCTGAAATCGAAAACGACCTGTGCTTTAATTCTCCTCGTCAACTCGACAGGAAAGGAACTCGTCGCCATGTAGAGCCGCCTCGAAACCAACTCACGCTTTTCTTCATCTTCGTCTTTATCCGCGCAGGCTCGCGAGCCCACCTGCCGGGCAAGTGAACCGTTCGCCTGATGACACAGAGCAGGACACCGCGCATGCACGCAACATCGCATGACGCGATGCAAGCCTCCCGGGCCTCAAAACCCGAAGGCCCGGGACACACGAATGAGACCTCAAAGCCTCATTTCGATATCCGGAACTGAAGTTCAGCACACGAACCCGTGTTCCGTAACTCGTACGGGGGCCCTCAAAAAGCCCTGTCGGTATAAGCAAGACCCTTCGCGCACTCGGCAGTTTGACAGAGGTGTCGACACCTCCTCAATCGAGAGCAATCCGACCGGGACTCCAGGCCGTTTGCGATAGGTGTGCCTGCTTCAAAACTCGAGATTGAACCAGGTTCTCTATAACCCCCTCACACAGGCGAACCGCGCGGATAAAGACGAAGACGAAGAAAAAAACAAAACACTCAACCCCCGACTCACCACTCTCAACAAAGGAAACAAGCCACACCTTGCAACCAATCAGATTGAGGCTGTGAAAACGGACTCTACACGTCGAGGTTTTGCACTTCCGGAGCATGGCGTTGAATAAACGCGCGGCGCGGAACGACCTCTTCTCCCATCAGCGTGCTGAACGTTGTTTCCGCCTCGACCACATCTTCCACAGTGACCTTGATCAGGCGCCTTGTCTTGGGATCCATCGTGGTGTCCCAAAGCTGCCGTGCGCTCATCTCACCCAGACCTTTGTAGCGCTGAATGCCGATGCCTTTCGATCCGAGTGACTTCACTTTCTCGACAACATCGATAATTGAATGACAGGGATGCTCACCGCCCTGCTTGTCGGTGACGTAGTACGGTGCGACATCGTCCGTTCCGCCCTCCGACCGTTCCAGATGACCCACCTCGAACAGACCGATATCGAAACCCATTTTCTCCAGAGACTTCACAACGACATCGATCTCTCTGGCTTCCGGAAACTCGTAGAATGTGATGGGAATAACAGGCTCATCATCGTCGGAACCCTGATCGTCCTGGACGACTTCGTCATCGCCATTGGTGAACAGATCCGGTTCCTTGCTTCCGTTCCCGTCATAGGTGTCATTGCCGTTTTGACTGCGCTGTGCCCACGCCTGAGCTTCATCCTGCAGAGCCGCCAGTTCCTTTTCCGTGTAAACCCAGACCTGATCTTCACCCCGGAACGCCATGCCGATTGGAAACCGGCCCTTTTCATCGCGCTTTTCCAGGAAGTTGACAAGTGGCACTGTCTTGCGGCGTGTGACGCGGTTAAGCCCTTCCAGTTCGAGCATCAGATCGCAAAGCTGCCGAATCTGAGCCTTTGACAGTTCCTGGACCTGATCGCCCGCCGTGCGAATCATCACGTTACAGGTTTCCGCGCCTTCATCCAGAAGGAAGCGGTCTTTCTGTTCGTCGGTATCGAGGTACTGTTCCTTTTTGCCTTTCTTCATGCGATACAGGGGCGGCTGAGCGATGAAGATATGTCCGCGCTCGAGAAGCTCCCGGAACTGCCGGTAGAAGAATGTCAGCAGCAGCGTGCGAATATGGGCGCCATCGACATCGGCATCCGTCATAATGATGAGCTTGCCGTAGCGAAGTTTCTCGTAATCGAAATTCTCTTTGATGCCGGTGCCGAGGGCCGTGATGATCGTGCGGATTTCCTCGTTTGAAAGCACTTTGTCGATACGCGCCTTCTCGACATTGATGATTTTGCCTCGCAGCGGCAGGATTGCCTGGAAGTGCCGGTCGCGGCCCTGCTTGGCGGAGCCTCCGGCGGAATCGCCCTCAACCAGATATAACTCCGTCAGATCGCGATCCTTTTCCGCGCAATCCGCCAGCTTGCCCGGCAGTGAGCCCACCTCCATGGCGGACTTGCGGGTGATTTCGCGGGCTCTGCGGGCGGCGATGCGTGCCTCCGCGGCAAGCATGACCTTCTCGACAATCTTCTTTGCGTCGCGCGGATTCTCCTCAAGCCACTCCATCAGGCATTCGTTCACGACGCTTTCGACGACGCCCTGAATCTCCTGATTCAACAGGCGTCCCTTGTTTTGTCCCTCGAATTGCGGCTGAGTGATCTTGACGCTGATGATGGAGCACAAGCCCTCGCGCATGTCATCGCCCGTCAGACCCGTGTCCTTGCCTTTGAACTTCTTCAGGAGATCGTTCTTCTGAGCGTACTTGTTGATCGTGCTGGTCAGGGCGCGACGGAATCCCGTCAGATGCGTGCCACCGTCCCGTGTGTTGATCGAGTTTGCAAAAGCCAGTTCCCGGTTGTCGTAGGAATCGTTGTACTGGAGAGACACTTCAACGAAAAGCGTATCCGTATCTCCGTTGGGGCGATCATAGTCGCGTTCCTTCACAAAGTGGACAGGCTTCGAATGAATCGCGGATCGCGCGGCATTCAAGTGCCGGACAAATTCACCGATACCGCCCTTGTATCGATAGGTGTGGGATTTGCCGCTCCGCTCATCCTCAATTGTAATCGTTACGCCAGGATTGAGAAACGCGAGTTCTCTGAAGCGCGACGAGAGTGTGTCGAAGTTGAATTCCACCGACTCGAAAACGCGGGGATCCGGGCGGAAGCGGATGCGCGTTCCCGATTTCGTGGACTTGCCAATCTGCTCCAGCTTGCGATCGATCAGGCCGCCATCGTGGAAGCGCCCGAAGTGCACACCGCCATCGCGGCGCACTTCCACCTCCATCCATTCGCTGAGAAAATTCACCACTGCCGCGCCCACGCCGTGCAAACCGCCGGAGTACTTGTAGGCGTCCTTTTTGAACTTGCCGCCCATATGGAGGTTCGTGAGCACGCCCTCAACTGTCGACATTTCCGGCAGCTTCGGGTGTGGCTTCACGGGAATGCCACGGCCGTTGTCAGCGATTGTGATCGAATTATCGAAATGGATGACGATATTGATCGTGTCGCAGTAGCCGCCGAGAGCCTCGTCGATGGAGTTGTCGATAATCTCGTAGACCAGATGGTGGAGGCCGAGCGCACCGGTATTCGAGATATACATCGCCGGGCGTGTGCGAACGGCTTCCCGGCCCTCCAGCTTGTCGATGGAGGATTCATCGTAGCGGCTGCCGGGAGCGATTTTTTTAGGATCGTTTTTCTTCGGGCTCAACGGGGTGTTCTCCTGCTCAACGGGGGATTCGGAACGGGTTGTAAGTGTAGGAAAGTCAAATGATGACGGGCTTTCTCAGCATGAACACCGAATGTTACCGTGGTCGCTTGCAGGGGTTCAACCGGATTGAGCCCTAAAACAGCCCTCAAATACAAGGCATCAGGCGGCTTTTCTCTTCGTCCTGCCGGGCCTGAACATACTCGATCCCGTTGACGCGCTGCCGACCACACGGGTTTTCTAAATCATCGTCCGGAAATCGCTGGAGCCCTGATTTCTTGCCCCACTTCCGCAGGTATCCCTGTGCCGTAAGCTTCGCCGTGGTTCTTTTCGGCAGCGTTCGCGCTGCAACGGACGGCCTGCAGGAGATGGGCGGAGGCGCGTTGAGAGAGCAGGCTCGAAAGTGCCTCTCACCAGTCGAGGAAGCACGGATTCTGAGCAGGCAGGCGGCATGGCTGAAGAAGAAGGGAATCGAGTTCGAAGGCAAGGGTTCCATTCCTCTGCCCTATACCTATTACCCTCAGGCCGGGCTTCTCTGGAGCGACGTTTTTCCCGGGAACTTCGTCGATCTCGACCCCGGCGGAGGAATTCTCGACTACAATTGTACCGGATACACCTACGACGGCCATAACGGCATCGATTCCGATATTCTGAGCTTCGAATACCAGGCTCTGGGAGTTCCCGTTTTTGCCGCCCTCGATGGAGAGGTTGTCGATCTCAACGACGGCGAACCCGACATGAATACCGTCTGGGATAATCAGCCCGCGAACTACGTGATTCTCAATCATGGTGGCACGCACTTCACCTGGTACTGGCATTTGAAGAACGGCAGCGTTGCCGTTGGCCTGGGGGAACAGGTCCGTGCCGGTCGGCAACTGGGTCTGACGGCCAGCAGCGGCAACAGCACCGGACCTCATTTGCACTTTGAATCCCGTTGGGACGGTGAGCCCTATGAACCGTTCGCCGGAGCCTGCCGAACCGGAGAATCAAACTGGGTCGATCAGCCCGCGTTTCAGCCCAACGTCTATGTACGGGACTTTGCCGCGACCCGCGATTCACCTTCGGGAATGGACCCTCAGTTCGCCCTGCCGCGACACGGATTTCAGGCGGAAGGGTTTCAAACGACGTATTTCCATGCGTATCTTGCAAACCTTCCCGCAAACAGCACCTGGCGGTTTCGATTCCGCCGTCCCAATGACAGCATTCGATTCGAAAGCACCGTCGGGAATTTTGGTAACGGGAGCCTGTTTCGGTCGGCGTGGTATTGGTTTAACTGGAACATCACCTTCGACACGCCAGGAACATGGACCGTGGAGTTCATGATCAACGATCAACTGGCAGCGTCCGCTCCCCTTGAGATTGTCACTTCTCTGTCGGAGGAGATGAATCGCTCCCCGTTTCCGGTTTCACCTGCGTTTGATCCGGTTCTGCCAAAACCTGAAGATGTCTTGCGCTGCTACCTTGCTGACCCGTCGATTCCGGCGGATCCCGATCATGATGTTGTCAGCTACCGCTGGCTTTGGAAGGTGAATGGAGACACTGTCCGCGAGGTGACGACGGCAGCCTGGTCCGACGTGCTCCCCCGGTTGACGGCCACCGCGGGAGACAACGTTACCTGTGAGGTGACTCCGACCGACGGCGCCGCCGATGCCGTCGCGCAGACAGCCACCGTTGTCGTCGCAGGCTCCGACAGCAATCCGCCCGGGACACCTTCTCTTTCACCCGTTTTGACAGTGCGTCTGCCGTCGCCTTCCGTGGACCCCGATGGAGACGACGTGCTCTATCGATACGAGTGGTCCAGCGACGGAGGCGATTCACTTGTTGTTCATGGCCCAACCGGCTTGCTGGAAGACTCTCTCGATGAGACCTCGCAGGGCGTGACTTTTGACGAAGGTGAAACATGGCAAGTGACCGTTATTCCCATCGATATCAACGGGGTCGAAGGTGTACCCGCAATTGGGACATTCGTTCTTGGACCGGACGCGGACGTAACGTTCGAGGGCTGGACTTTCGACTAAAACCTCTCCGGCAACACTTGACTCCGCTTGCGCTGCGGGCGCATTTCGACGGCGCACGCTGAAAGGACCCCCTATGCACTATATGGCCCTCGCCTTTATTCCGATTGTCATTTTTTGGACGCTTGTCTGCGGCTGGCTGGGTGCCTTTGAGCCGGACCCGGAATAGTCGGCTCTCCGCCGCGTGTGCGGCTTCCGATTGAGATTCAACCCATTGGATAACTGATCGTACGGCTTATGCCGTTGCCTGGCGAGAAGTGTGAGCGGCCGCGGCAACGGGCTGCTTCACGCAAGCCGTGTAACCTGCCCAGATGAACAGAATGCCGACGAACTCGCCGATGTAGAGGGCCTCAACAACCCCTGCCTTGGCCATTCCTCCACCGATGCCGGGAAGGATGGCTCCGATGGCGATCAGAACGTTTCCAAGAACACGTGAACCATAGGTTGTTTTCCTCCAGTAACGCCATGCACTCAGAAAAGCTCCACCGATCAGAAATGCGGCCGCGTAAAGGTTTATGAAGGGTGTCAATAAGCGAACCCACTGCCATCCGAGAATCGCCCCTGAGGGTCGATGAGGTTCCAACGCATCGTATACAACGGGCGACACAATCACAAAGATGGACGTGATGGCAATAACCGGGAGTGTGATGGCGGTCAGGATATCCGCCGTTTTCCTGGTCAACAGCAGATAGACGGTTCCCTGTGCGAGTGGATAGCCTCCCAGCAGTGCTCCGGCAATGTACCAGGACTTGTTCAGAAAGACAGTGTTGCCAAAGAGCGTCACGCAGCTCTCGATCAAAGTCCCCAGTCCGTAAAAGAAAACGCCCATTCCCCACCATAGAAGATGTCTGCCCCGGCCGCGCGTGTTCCATCGTATAAAGAGGATCGTGCAAAACGCCGCGGAAACGATCGTCGTCAGGATCGGAAGGTAATGAACAGGGTGAAGTTCATTCATTCAGTCGTTGTCTCCGTGGCGTGTTCCGACTTTGTCACCTCTTCCGGTGTGGGGATCAACGGTTCGTACCCTGGATGACGTTGGAGCAGCCGATCGCGGATGCGATTTGCCTCGTTAAACTTGTTTGCCCGCACAAGTTCCCGGTAGGCCAGAAGTTGAACGTTCAATACTTCCGGTCGTATATCCGCCATGGTCGTGGCGATTGTGCTTCGGAATTCCGGTTCGACGGCGAGCGGTCCCTTGCGAGTGGCCACATCGATTTCCAGGAGCAGGGGAGCAGGAGGAAATCGCGCGAGTACATAGTCCAGGTCCTCATTCAGAGCCGCAAGATCGAGTCGGCTGGCATTCATGGACAATCGCTGTATTCTTAATGCCATAACGTCCGGCCATACCTTGATGGCCTGGTCGAGCACGCTCAGGGCGTCTCTCCCTTCACGATAGCGGGCGGCGAGTGCCATGGCGGGCGGATACGTCGGACGCTTTCGCCAGGCATCTTCCGCGTCCGATTTCATTCGATCGGAAATCGCATTCGGATTGAGCTTGATTTCAACCTCCCCAAACACCGCAACAGGTGGTTCGCCCACTCTGGTGACCTTGTACTGTCCGCCGAGAGGAAGCGCCCGCAGTGTTGCAATCAGTCCCGTGCGGCCCACGTCCTGCATCGTGATTTCCTGACCGGGTTTGAATTCCCCGGTGGCGGTGGCGAACTCAATGGCATCCGCAAGTTTCCGGAGGAGTTCCTGCGTTCGTTGCAGGTCCCGCAGCCCCTGATACTCTGTCATGTCGATGACAAACCGGCGGGTTTCGATCTCGCGCTGAATCAGTGCGGGAACGTCCTCCATTTCCAGCAACTTCTGCCAGCCGATTTGGACACGGCGGCCGCCATTGAAAACACGCTCGCGGTAGCTCTCCGCTGCGGTGAACTGTGCGAGTGCTCCGAAAACGATGTCGTACTCGCGGCCGGCAGAACTCAGAAAGCGGCGGGAGTCCCGCGACCAGACGAACTCCATTCCATCCGGTGGAACAATGCGTCGCTCCAGGAAGCCTGTGGACAGCAGAATGCCTGCATCCGGGTCTTTCGAGGGAATGCGTTCCTGAAATGCCCGGCCCGCTTTTGTCAGTGTTAACAGGTCTTCCCGTATCTTTGCCGCCGTTGTATCCAGAGGGGGTTCATCGACGTACAATCCACCAATTCCATACGCCTGTTCATAAGCAAGAACCCAGTCCGTGCCCAGACGCTCCGGCAATTCCGCCAGTTGTGCGTTGAGCAGCGCGGGCGCAGCGATCAGAAGAAAAAGCAGTTGGCTGGCAATCGAACCGCGAATCGTCAGAGGTTCCACATCTTCCTCAATCTCTCCATCTGCCATTTGCAGATATCCCAAACATCCGCGACGGGTTGTTGCGTGTATGGAAGCGCCGGCAGGTACGGAGCCGGGCCGTATTCCGGCACAACCGTCAAGTCCTGGTCACCGCGAGCGTTCGCCTTGCCGCGAATCATGTCCCACCAGCTTTCATGCCGCCGGACCGGTTCGGCAAACTCCGGCGCGCGGGGATCACTCACCTGAGGACCTTCCTGAAATCCGACGCGGGCATGAATGTGTACAGCGCGATCCGTGGCCAGCTCGACAACGTCATCGTTTTCTTCAAGCAGCGACTCTGTCACAACGCACCAGTGACTGAGGTCGGCGTTTAATTTGATCTCGGGAAACATGCGCAGGTAGTCGCGAGTGACGAACGGTGAGTAAAAGAGGCGATAGCGATGTGTCTCGTGGGCAATGGGGATGCCAATCTCGCGCTCGATCATCAGGCAGCGTGTCAGGAAAGCAGCGCCCTCCTGATTGCTGAAGTGATCGCGGCCACCGTGCAGCACGATACGAAGGGGCTTCATTGGCACGATCGGCTGGAGCATCTTCTGAAACTCATCGACCGTGTTGTGAATCATCTGGGCCGCCCAGACGAGTCTGTATTTGTCCAACAACTCCGGCAGATTGTCCGGCACACCATCCTGGACGTTCAGCTCAAAGCCGTCGTAACCCGCCGCCTTGATACGCCGGAGCCGCTCTTCGAAGGGAAGAGCGGTCATTTCCCACATGGACTTGAGAAAATAGGTCCGCATCGCCAATAACCCGGCATTTTCAGGGTCGGCACGAGCTAGAGTCCGGCGCCCGGACAGTGCAAGGGAGGAAAGGTGAAGAGACTAAACGCCCAGAAGCATCCGCGAGGGATTCTCAATACACTCCTTGATTTTCACCAGGAATCCGACGGCTTCCCTGCCGTCGACGATGCGGTGATCGTAGCTCAGCGCAAGATACATCATCGGGCGGATCACCACCTCGCCATTGCGAGCAACAGGGCGCTCCTCGATGCGATGCATGCCGAGGATGCCGCTTTGGGGCGGATTGAGAATTGGCGTGGAAAGCATCGATCCGAACACACCGCCATTGGTGATCGTAAACGTTCCGCCCTGCATTTCGTTGATTTCGACTTTTCCGTCCCGTGCTCTTGTTGCGTAGTCAACAATCCGCTGTTCTATTTCCGCGAAATTCAGTGTGTCCGCATTGCGAACCACCGGGACAACGAGGCCGCGATCCGTGGAGACCGCAACGCCAACGTGATAGCGGTGATGGTAAACGATTTCGTCGCCATCGATCATGGCGTTGACGCGCGGATACTCTTTCAAAGCCTCAACCGCGGCCTTCGTGAAAAACGACATGAATCCCAGTCCGACGCCATGCTTCTCCTTGAAGGATTCCTTGTATTGTTTGCGAAGCTCCATCACCGCGGACATGTCCACATCGTTGAACGTAGTGAGCATCGCCGCCGTGTGCTGAGCGTTAACCAGCCGTTCGGCGATTCGCCTGCGGAGCATGGACATGCGCTCGCGCGTGGACTCCGGGCTTTCACTCGAAACCGGCGCGGATGTCACTGGAGCGGCGACGGGCCTGCTTTTCGCCACTGGCGCGGCTTTTGTGCTCAGGATGGCTTCCACGTCCTCCCGCATGATGCGGCCATGAGCACCGCTGCCCTTGATGGTTCCCAGGTCGATGCCGTTTTCATCCGCGATCTTGCGGGCGACACTGCTGACAGCAATTTTATTCGGGGGTTTTGCTGATTTCTGATCTTCTTCGGCATCCGCAGGGTCCTGTCTTTTACCAGTCTGCTTTTTCTCCCGCTTCGGCTGTTCTGATTCCACTTTCTTCGGCGAAGCCGTGTTTCCATTACCGGACGGTGCCCTGGCATCCGTGTTAATGCGTCCTGCAAGGGTTCCGATGGAAACCGTGGTGCCGGCTGTGACGACATGCGCCACCAGTCCCGATTCCGGCGCCGGGACTTCCTGCATGGCCTT
>JANQSL010000121.1 GCA_028284075.1 Candidatus Sumerlaeia bacterium
CAATCGAGCTTCTCTGAGTCTGACCCCAGCGGATATTCAAAACAACATTGCTGCCGGAAAACCCTTCGTCTGGCGCTTCCCCTGTCCCGAGGGTGTAACAATCGTGCCGGACTCGCTCATGGGAGGCGAATCCGGAGCCCGGTTCAAAAACGACGACGTGATCGGCGATTTTCCGCTCACACGTTCCGGAACGGAAGACAACTGGGGAGGCCCTCTCTATAACTTCTGTTGTGCGGTGGACGACGGTGAAATGGGTATTACGCATGTCATCCGCGGACAGGAGCATCTCTCAAACGCTGCACGTCAGATCCTGTTGATGCAGGCATTGGGCTACGGTGTGCCATCTTATACGCATCTTCCTCTTATCATGAAAGGAGGACGAAAGATGAGCAAGCGCGACGGCGACGCGGATCCAATGCAGCCGGTTTCCATCTCCGCCCGCCGGGATCTTGGCTACCTGCCGGAAGCCACTCTGAATTTTCTCGCACTGCTGGGTTGGTCGCTGGACGACAAGACAGAGTTCTTTAGCGGTGAGGAATTGGTATCCGCCTTTGGCCTGGACCGCCTCTCAAAATCGAACGCAAATTTCGACGAAGACAAATTCCTGCATATCAATGCCACCTGGCTGAAGACTCTCCCCCGGGAGGAAGTCGTACGGCGCGTTGGACCGTTCCTCGAAAGAGAGGGATACGGCGTTTCCGACAAGCCGACAGGATGGCTTGATTCCCTGATCGCCATGACAAGAGAGCGTGCCCGCCTGCTGGGAGACTTTCCCGCCCTCCTTGATTTCTTCTTTCTTGCGCCCACGGTCTTCGAATCCAGGGGCACAAAGAAGATCCTGGAGAAAGAAGGCACGGCAGACATTCTCACTGCCGTAGCGGGCGTTCTGGAGGCTGCTGATCCCTTCGATCAGCCGACTCTCGATGCGAGGCTCCGAGCCTTCGGGGAGGAGCAAGGGCTTGGATTCGGCAAGATCGCTCAACCCGTCCGGATGTCTGTCACGGGACGTACCGCCAGCCCGGGCCTTTTTGAAGTCCTGGAGGCTCTTGGTCGGGAAGAAACCGTGGCTAGAGTGCGCAATATGGTGAAGTTACTAAGGAGCGGAAATGTACCTACAGAGGGGTGATGACTGACACTCTTCTTATTGCCTCAATCACGATTCAAATAACTTTCCTCCTCCGGCAGCATCCCACTCTCGGTATAATGAAAACGGCCAGCCCACGCACTGTGGTTTTTTAGGAGCTAACTCGTCGCGAGTGTCGGACAGGAGGGAGACGTCCGGGAGGACGGGGGTTGTTGCGTGTCTCAATCGCTATTGAGGATAAATGTTTCGACAAATTGAGAACGACTTAAATCCGCCACCACATCTACAGTTCATTTCAGGCTGTTTGAGGATCGGCGAGAACGGAACCGGTTTTGGACTGTTTCACTGCCGGTTGCTTCCGCGAATTGTCTCCCAACGGAAGCAAAGTCCGACCATAGACTTCGTTCAGAATCTGAGCTATGGCGGTGTAAATCGCCGAGGCGCCACATACGATGCCTTCATAGCCGGCAATCGTGTGGAGAACCTGACTGTCGAGCTTTGTTGCCGCCGCCAGCAGGAAGAACAAAACCACCAGCGTGCCGAAAACGAACTGGAGCGCCCGACTCATGCGAAATGTCCCGATGAAAAAGGCTGTCGAGAAGATTCCCCACATCATCAGATAAGCGAACATTGCGTTTCCTTCAGGCCGTGGAGTGACGGGCTCCCCTCCCGAATGAATCGATGGGAGCAGCCAGATCGCCACAAGGGTCAGCCAGAAGAAGCCGTAGGAAGTGAAGGCGGTTGTTCCGAATGTGTTTCCTTTTTTAAACTCCATGATGCCTGCAATGATCTGAGAGACACCGCCGTAGAAAGCTCCCATCGCCATGACCATCGCGCCGAGGGCAAAAAAACCGGCATTGTGGAGATTGAGCAGAACCGTTGTCATTCCGAAGGCAAGCAGCCCCAGTGGAGCCGGGTTTGCAGTCGTATCCTCGATAGTAATCTGTCGCTCTTCCACAGAACTTACCCCAATCATCATGAAAAGTAATGCCATCACAATCGCGCGCGGTGATGGTTCCGCCATTTTACGAGATAAGGGCAACCAAATATATCCGTATTATCCTGTTGTTTTGTCAGGAAGGCGCAAAGCTCCAAATTGCGCCACTCTATTCTCATTTTCGTCGCAATTGATCATTGTTCCCCGGAAAAACTGTGAGAAGACCATAAACTTTCGGCTGGACAAGGTTTCCCAGCCTTTTTTTCACCGATCCTTCAAGCACTCGTATAAAGCTGAAAAGAGAAGACTTGTACAGCGTCCAGCTTCTTGTTTCCAGAGATGATTTGTGACACTCAAAAGGTCCATGAAAAACTGATTTTATTAGACTTGCCATACTTTTCCACCGCTCAAAATGAAAACCCGAAAAGCCTTGCAGGACACTTACCTCTCTTGATAGCCGAGATCGCTCGCATAGGTCGCAAAACCTACGTTGTTCAAATTGTGGCGGACGGTGATTCATGACTCAGGTGACGGCCGGAATCTGGGAGAAGACGCTTGATCGACTGCGTTCTTCTTTTGATGAGGAAGAATTTAATGCGTGGCTGGAGCCGGTCGCGTTTGAGGGTGTTGATCCTGAGGATGGCGCCCTGTTGCTTTCGGTCACGAGCGATTTCTATCGGCGCTGGATCAGCCGCAAGTATCTCGATGCGATTCGTGACGCTTTAACGGACCAGTCCGGCGAGGATTACCTGGTTCGCGTCATCGTACGACCCGAGACGATGGTTGAAGAGATCTCCCAAAACGGAGCAACGCAACAACCGGTTGTGCGCCGGGGCTTCGGTCATCCACCCGTGGCCGAGGCGACACCTGCCCAGTCCTTTGTGCGTCCGCGGTTAAACCCCCGGTACAGTTTTGAGGAGTTCGTTGTTGGTGAAAGCAACCGATACGCTCACGCAGCCGCGCAGTCCGTTGGTGACCCTGGAAGCAACGCATTCAATCCTCTGTTTCTCTATGGTCCTTCAGGCCTCGGAAAAACACACCTGATGCAGGCAATCGGTCATTCGTTCCTGCAGCACAGGCCGGACGCGCAAATTCTGTACGTCACTTCTGAACAGTTTATTAACAGCTTCATCGAGAGCATTCAGCACAAGCGGTCCATCGAGTTTCGTGGCCGTTTCCGCAACGTCGATTTGTTGTTGCTGGACGACGTCCAGTTCCTCATGGGCAAGGAACGCACGCAGCAGGAAGTTTTCCATACGTTCAATGCCCTGTTTGACTCCGGCAAAAAGATCGTTCTCACAAGCGATCGTCCGCCCCGGGATCTTTCAACGCTGGAGGACCGCCTCCGCTCCAGATTCGAATGGGGTGTCATCGCTGATATTCAGCCGCCGGACCTCGAAACCCGCATCGCGATTCTGCGGCAGAAAGCCCTGCAGGAGAACCTCGCTGTCCCTTCCGACGTGCTGACCTTCATCGCCGAATGGGTGCGTGACAACGTGCGCGAAATGGAAGGTGCACTCAAGCGCATCAAGGTGTATTCAAGTCTTCACGGCTGCCCCATCACGATGGAAGTTGCCCGGGAGGTTCTTGGCCATCTGATCACGGGCCAGCCTCAGGGACGCATCTCCATCGAGGACATTCAGAAGGCCGTCTGCGATTATTTTGAGATATCGAAACAACAACTGCTCGGCAGCAACAGGTCCAAGAAATTCAGTCAGCCGCGCCATCTTGCGCTCTATCTTTGCCGCGAACTGACAGATCTCAGCTTCCCTGATATCGCCGCAAAGTTCGGTGGCAAGGATCACACCTCCGTGATTTACGCCTGCCGCAAAATCAAGAGCGCGATCGAAGCCGATCCCAACATGTCGAGCATCGTGAATTATCTGACTCGGCAGATCCAAAGCGGCCGCCCTGTCACCATGCGCTGAGAACAAGACGAGCGCTCGCAAACCGAATTGGTCCACCTCTTGCCGAAGAGATCACATGCCCGCCTTTGCCGGGCGCTGAATCTCACAAGAGGATTGCTCCCATGTCACAGCGCGTTCGCGCCTTCACGTTCATCGAAATCATGTTCGTGGTCGTCATCATTGGTCTGCTTGCGACAATGGTCACGACGACAATAATTGGAAAAGGACAGATCGTGCGAGAGCGGACCACCCGAACAAATATGGCAACAATCAACACCGCATTACAGACCTTCGAACTGGATTATGGCCGCTTCCCAACGAGCCAGGAAGGTCTTGAAGTTCTTCTTGAGAACAAGCGAATCAACCAGCCGGGCTACATAAACGAGCCTTATCTGCCACGGGATGGCTGGAAGCAGCGTTTCCAATATCGGGCTCCCGGTGAATACCGGATCTTTTACGACCTCTGGAGCGTCGGCCCGGACGGTCAGGACGGCACTGACGATGACCTGACAAACTGGAAAGACTATGCCGCGGTCGATTCAGGGGTGCCTTAGTGCAGGCTGTGGCTCCGGCAAAGGCTTGCCACTCACCAGGGTTACCACCTATCTTTTTGTCCCGCTCAGGCGGGGCCCATTCGCACAGGAAGGCAGAAAGTATGTTGAGTCCAGCGACAGCGCCGCACCGCTCAAACCGGCAGGCGTTTACCTTCATCGAAATCATGTTCGTCGTGGTGATTATCGGCGTCCTGCTGGCGGTCGCGGTCCCGAAGCTGACCGGTCAGTCCAACAAGGCGAAAATCGCGGCAACGGAGTTGACGATCCGGAACACCAGCACGGCGCTGAAACGCTACGAGCTGACCGTCGGCGCTTTCCCGACCACAAGCCAGGGGCTGGAAGCGCTCATCGAGAAGCCGAGCTCGATCGACGAGTCCCAGTGGGACGGCCCCTATCTTGACGACGAAGTCATCCCGACGGATGCCTGGAACAAACCCCTGAGCTATCGTTCCCCGGGCGATCACAAGAAAGACTTTGACCTCTGGAGCAATGGATCCGACGGCCAGGAAGGCACTGAGGACGACGTTACCAACTGGAAGAAGAAAGACTGAGGGGGAACCCTTTGACACCTCCCGCGCCGGGCGGGCGTATCACCGGTTTGCCGCATCGGCTTGCGGAGAGGCTCCCATGACATCCACCGGCGACGCACTTGTCATCGTTCCCACATACAACGAAGCGGAAAACATCGGGCGTCTGTTGACAGGTCTTCTGGCGGAACCCGCCAGCGTGCATGTTCTTGTTGTGGATGATGCCTCGCAGGATGGAACGGCGGAAATCGTGCGAAGAGCACGACATCGCCACCCGGATCGCGTCCACCTTCTTGAACGCGAGGGAAAACTCGGTCTCGGGACTGCCTATATTGCCGGATTCCGCTATGGTATGGAGCACAGCTATCGCTACCTGCTCACGATGGATGCAGACCTTTCTCATCATCCGGGGCATCTCGGCGAAATCCTGCACATGGGTCAGATCGCTGACCTGGTGATTGGTTCCCGATACATCGCCGGTGGCGGCATCCGGAACTGGGGCCCGCACCGGTATTTGCTGAGCTCCGGAGCCAACACGCTGGCTCGCCTGATCCTTGGCTTGAATGCCCGCGATTGTACAAGCGGCTATCGGTGCTACCGGACGGGACTCATTCGACAACTTGATCTTGATGCGATTACATCTGACGGCTATAGCTGTCTGATGGAGCTTCTTGCCATTTGCCAGCGCCGCGGCGCCGTGATTCGAGAGATTCCCATCGTGTTTGTTGACCGCCGTGCCGGCCATTCGAAAATATCGAGTGCCGAGATCGGCAAGGGATTCCTGACACTCTGGCGCTTGCGCGGGAAGCTTGCCGGCATAACCAACGGAAACACTGAACCTGCAATTACAAGGGAGGAAGCGGAAGCATGACAACTCCTGCTCTGGATCCACAAGACGCTCATCTCGCCACAATTCGCGAGAGCGCAAAAGCAGTCGAGGAACGATTCGGCAAGATCCCCGACACGCTGGTGGTGGCCGGCAGCGGCCTCGGAGCATTTGCAGAACGCATGACCAAAACAACAGCCGCCTCTTATGACGACTTGAAGAACTTTCCACAAAGCACGGTCGTTGGCCACGCTGGAAAACTGATCGTTGGAGAGGCTGGAGGACGGCGTATCGTCCTGATGAGTGGCCGCAAACATGTGTATGAAGGTGTCGACGTTCGTCTGACGGTCCTGCCTTTGAGAGCGTTGATTGCGGCCGGAGTGAAAACGGTCATACTCAGTAATGCCGCCGGAGCGCTCAACAGAACATTCCAACCCGGTGATTTAATGCTGATCAATGACCATATCAACATGCAGTTTCGGAATCCGCTGATGGGACCGAACCTCGACGAACTCGGTCCGAGATTTCCGGACATGTGCACTCCCTACAACTCCGAACTCCTGGAGCTTGCACGCGACACCGCCCGCCGGGAAGGGATTCGACTGCATGAGGGAGTCTACCTCGCGCTGACGGGGCCGACCTATGAGACGCCCGCGGAGGTACAGATGTTTCGAGGTATTGCGGACGCTGTTGGCATGTCAACGGTTCCCGAGAACACTGCCGCGGTTCATGCCGGAGCCCGCGTTCTCGGAATCTCCGCCATTACGAACTCTCACGTGCTGAAGACAGGTGTCGTTACGACTCACGAGGAAGTGATGGACATCGGCAGGCATGTCAGTGACGAGTTCTGTCGTCTTGTCGAAGGCATTATTGCACGTCTTTGATCCGCGCCTCTGCCCATGATTGATGTTCAGAACCTGACAAAGGATTACGGCAGTCTTCGTTCACTGGATCGGGTCAGCTTCTCTGTTGAAGAGGGAGAAGTTCTTGGCTTTCTCGGACCTAACGGCGCCGGCAAGACAACAACCATGCGCATCCTCACCGGATTGTCGCGACCAACTTCCGGCCGATGCACTGTCAACGGTTTCGATTCCACCCATCAGCATGAAAAAGTCCGAAGTCTGATTGGCTACCTGCCGGAGGATTCCCCCGGCTATCCGGAAATGCGTGCGGAAGACTATCTGCGTTTCATGGCGGAGATGAAGCTGATCCCTTCCCGAGAAGTGCGCAGTGAAATCGACCGTGTACTCGATGAGACGGGAATGACTTACGCCCGCAAACGGCTTCTCGGTAACATGTCAAAGGGTATGCGTCAACGTATTGGTCTTTGCCAGGCACTGTTGGGAGACCCGAAAGTCGTTATTCTGGACGAACCCACCAACGGACTCGATCCAAAACAGATTGGTGAAATCCGCAACCTGATCTCTGCCATGCGAGGGCAACGAACGGTTATTCTTTCCACTCATATTCTCTCCAATGCCGAAGCGATCTGCAGCCATGCGGTGATTCTGAATGCGGGTCGAATCGTTGCAAAGGGCGCGATGCAGGATCTTCGGCGCAGCGGATCTGAAATTCGCCTGCAGGTGCGAATTCGTGGCAGTCTCTTGAATCTTCAAACCGCCCTCCAGGCTCTCCCGGAAACAACGATCGACAAATCCGCCGAGAGCAATGGTTTCACGAAGGCTGTCCTTGAGTCCGCACAACCGATCCAGGCGCAGGTGGCACGGACTCTGGTGGAAAACGGAGTGGAACTCATTGAACTCACCGAACTTCAGCCGACACTGGAGGATATCTTCATGGATGCCGTGCAGGGTTCGGACGGCGCAGCATGAAGAACTTTCTGCGACACACCACACGAATCGCCAGGCGAGAGTTTCAACAACTTGTCTGCACACCTCTCTTCTGGGTCCTGTGCGGTGTATTCTTTCTTGCGGCAGCGCTCGTATACGTTGGCCTCGTGATTGGTTTCTCGAACCCGGCCCTTCGGGAAGAGAACGACATGTCCTCCGACGTGACTCTCTCACTGATTCGCGATCTTTTTTGGGTGATTCACTACTTCCTGATGGTGCAGGCGCCAATGCTGACCATGCGCTCCATTGCTGAAGAGAAACGCATGGGAACTCTCGGCCTTCTTCAGACAACACCGGCTGGCGAATGGAGCATCGCGGTCGGCAAGTTCGTCGCGAACACCGCTGCACTGTGGGTTTTCATCGGCTGCACGCTTGCCTTTCCCCTGCTCACCGAATGGATTAGTGATCCCTACTGGCCTGTCGTGGTTTCCTGCTACACGGCCCTTCTCCTTTCCGCCGCCGCCTATACGGCACTGGGCATTTTCTTTTCCAGCCTGACGGACTCTCAGGTCGTTGCCGCTGTTCTGAGCTACATCTTTCTCTTTGGCCTGGTTATTATTTCGCAGCTGGCGGATTCTTTCTCCATCGCAAACCTGATTGTTCTGACAAAACACCTGACTGTCATGGCTCACATCGAAGGCTTTCTTGCCGGAAACGTTTCCATCGTTGATGCGGCATGGTTTGCCATTGTTACGGCGGTTTTTCTCTTCCTCTCCGTACGCGTTCTGGAGTCGTCGAGGTGGCGCACATGAAGCGAAGGAGTGTCACCGGTCAGATGCTGATACCCATTCTCGGATTCGGGATGCTGGGTATCACCCTGATTCTTGGAATTGTATTCGGAGAATTCCCCACATGGCTTCTCTCCATGGGAGGTATCGCAGTCGCCGTCGTTTTGTTCGGCCTTTTTCGTCAGCAAGGTGGCAGTCTCCGTGACTCTCTGGCCTCGATCACCTATTCGCTCTTTGCTCTGGTTTCAGCAGTGTTTCTTTACCTGATCATCGCAAACCACAGTCGTACAATCGATCTCACCGAACATGGGGTGTACACCCTGTCCGACGAAACAACAAGCTTCCTGCGATCTCTTGATCACCCCATTCAGATCACGGCTTTCGCTCGCCCTGTCGATCACCCCCGACTCCAGGATTTCTTCGAGCTCTACCAGCGCGAGTCCGAAAATCTTGCCGCTCGTGTCATCGACCCCGCGGCGGAGATTGAGGTTGCCAGAGAGTATGACCGAACGGGGATTTATCCTGGAGAGGTCTTCGTTGAGACGACAGACTCCGAGGACGGACGCCGTATTCAGCGCTTCACACTGCAACCAACGGACCGTTATCGCGAGAATGTTCTGACAAACAATCTACTGCGGCTTCAGCGCGGTGGGGATGAACGGATCTATTTCACGCGTGGCAAAGGAGAGTTGGCCATCCGCAAAGACGAGCGTCGTGCGGAAAACGAGCCGGATGTCTCCTGTTCGGAGATAGCGGATGAGCTGCAACGGCAGCTCATGCCCGTCGCGGACTTGAACCTCACCGCCTTGACGGCCGTTCCTGAGGATGCGGCTCTTGTTATTGTAGCCGGCCCCAAAGTGGATTTCAGCAATGCAGAGGTGGAAATGCTGCGAGAGTATCTGGCTGAGGGCGGCTCCATGCTTCTGATGCTCGACCCGGCCGCGCGGGGCGATTTCGAAAACCTGATCGTCTTTGCCCGGGAGTACGGTGTAGAGCTTCCCGGTGTCATCGTTCTCGACGACACTCCCGGCAAAAACGATGTGTCGCTGCTTCCTGTAATGGATACTCGCAAGCATCCTGTCGTCGGTTCTCCCGACGGTGCGGTCCTGCCGATGAAATTCGCACGGCCGGTTCTCCCAGCTCCTGAAGAGTCGGTACTGGGAGTACAACCGGTGCCGTTCCTGGTCTCTTCTCCACGCTCCTGGACCCGGCACCCTCTTGAGGTCTACGCCCCCGGAGGCATCACTCCCCCACCCGCTTCCGACCGAACACCGCAAACAGTGGCAATTCTTGCAGACTGGATGCCACAGCGCCAGCTTCGCCGCAATCGCGCGAAGCTGGCCGTGTTCGGCGACAGCGATTTCATCACAAATCAGTTTCTTGCGGATCAAGCGGCCATTCTCTTCCTCCAGACGACAGAGTGGATGATTACACGAGACGACCGGCTTCAGATTCCTCCACGCCTTCTTCCTCCTTCATCCTTCACGCTCACTCAAGTCCGCTTCTGGAGTATTATTGGTATTCTTTCATTCATAAGTCTCGGTCTGCTTGTCGCCGGAGTGACCTGGACAACGGCGCGAAGGAGAATGGGATGAACCTTCGCAAACCGGTGATTGCCGCACTGGTTGCGGGCATCATGTTTCTGCTCTGGTTGGGAGATCGTCATTTCACTCGCAGCTCGACGGTCCGTGATGTGCGGGAAGCACGCCTGATCTACTTCGATGCGGTCGATGCGACGGGCGTTGAGCTTAAAAACCGTCACGGCCGTTTCGTTCTTGAGAAACGGGGCGGTGATACATGGTGGCTCGTCGAACCCGTGGAGGTTCTCGCCGACCAGGGACAGGTTGAAGCCATGATCGATAACATGATGGGCGCACGAAAGGCCGATCGATTCAAGGCGGACGATCTATCGCGCTACGGGCTCGAGAATCCATCGCCAATCATTACGATTATTGGAAATGTTGGCACTGAGGAGCAGCGCGAAACAATCCTGCTCGGTTCAGACGCGAATCGCCCTGGACGCATTTACGGTATGATCGAAGACAATAACGAGGTTTTCTCCACGGGAGACTGGGTTCGAAGTCATACGCTGCGAGATCTGGATTTGCTGCGAGACAAACGTATCCTCCGAGTCGATCCCGACGGCGTCGAATCCATTGCGCTCAAAACTCGTGATGGCAGCACACTCATTACAAAAACCAATCGCTTCGTCATTCCATGGGAAATCCGGGAACTCAGCGCTCCCGCTGAGACACGATTTGTCGAGCGCATTCTGGCCAACCTCTCCCAGGCCCCGGCGACGCAAATAATCGATTCACCGACGACTTCCACGGCAGAGCTCGGACTTGTCGAGCCCCCGCTGACCGTTCAGCTTGAAACAATCGATGGGTCAATGAGTCTGGTGATTGGTGAACGCGATGGCGACGAGTGGTACGCAACATCATCGACTCAGCCCGGCGTGATAACGCTCCGCACGCGTTACATCTCAGATCTGCTCCAGCCGGCCTCCGCCTGGAAGAGTACTCGGTTTCTTTGGCATGCTCCTGAAAAGTGGAAGCGAGTTCGCACTCTTGCAGGAAACTCAGAGATGAATCTCGTGCGGGGGGAGAACAGTCTGTGGCTCTTCGAGGAATCGCCCGACCTGCCCGTTGATCCGCGCAAGCTCCAGGTATTCTTCAAGGCACTGGCGGATCTCAGTGCCAATCCGGGCAGCACAGCGCCTGTTGCGGATGAACGTGATATCGGTGTGCGCGAAGGCACCTATCGGGTGGAAATCACATGCAGCGATGGAAGTATCGAGGGTTTTGCAGCCGGCAAGGTGAATCCGAGTGAAGGTATTCAGTGGCTTCTCCGCCTCCAGGATCAAGCCTCCGGAACGATTCAGGCTGAGGATTACCATCGAACGTTCGCCTTTCGCAAAGACCTCCAGGATCGGCGTGTTCTGAGCGCCTTCGCATCGCAGGTCGCAAAGGTCGAGATGGCATTTCCGAAAATACTTGGGTCCTCCCGCACTCACAGCCTCATCAACGAAACCGGCACGTGGAAAATTCGCAGCCCTGCGGGACGCACCTTCGTTCCCTCGCCAGATGCAGTTGCCTTCTTCCTTGAGGCTTCAGAATCACTGGAATGGGACGGTCTGGCAGTTCTGAAGGACGAAGAGCCGGAACGAATATTCCGATTCCTTGACGGAGACGATGAGCTGATTGCTGAAATCGAAACTTACACTGACAAAGACGGTAACCTGTTCGTAAAGGCAAGCGGACGGGTCTTTTATCCGGTTGAACGGGTTTACCAGGCGTTCGATCTCAGTCTGAGCGCATTGCTGTCGCAAAACTCCGAAACATCCGGGGAAAAGAATCAGTAGACTCTACTTTATTTTGCCGCCATCTCCGCCCGTGGAGCCAGTCTTGCGGCGCGGAAGCTGCCATCGTTGCGCATGTAGTAATCCACGATTCCATTGTACATGTGCCGGGCTACGCGTCGTTGAAACTCTTTCTGTGTGGAGAGCCTTGCCTCCGCTGAGTGGCTGATGAAACCGACTTCGATCAGAACCGATGGCATATTGTAATTCTCCAGCACCTTGAAGCGACCGTCTTTAATGCCACGATAGTCGCTCTTGAAGTACCTGTCCTTCAGAAATGCCCGCTCCAGCGACTTTGCAAACACCCTGGAACTGAGGGCCTGCTCCTCCAGCGAGTCCAGCAGCATGCGGCTCAGTACCGATCGCGCACTCTTGCTCGTACCTGAAACCGTTGTGTCGGAACCCTCTTCGTTATCCAGCTTCATCAGATAGCGCGTCGCCACATTATCGACTTCCTTCGGACTCCAAACCCAGAACTCCATACCGCGGGCATTGCTGCGCGAAGAAGGTGGAACAGCATTGTAGTGGATCGAAAGAAAGAGATTTCCATTTGCCCGCTCCGCAACACGGGTGCGGTCCCGCAGGCCGACATACGTATCGCGACGCCGCGTCAGGATCGGGACGAACATGGGATCCGCCGCGAGAAGCTTCTCCAGCTCGAAGGCGAGGGGAAGTGTCACATCCGCCTCCGTAACCGTTCGTCCTCTGACTTTGCCGATCCCCCCCCGGTGCTTGCCGCCGTGTCCGGGATCAACCACAACCACTCGCGGTCTGAACCCGTCGGAAAGAATTGCCGGTGCGGCAGCGGTGGTAACAGTGCTCTCCTCATGAAGGTCTACGACCAGGCGCCAGGGATCCTGCATCGTCATGGTTTCCGCACGCACGCTGGCATTTGTTCTCAGGTAGAGCCGCAGCAGCGAATAGTCGCTCAACAGGTCGACCTTGTGGTCTTTGACAAAGCCCGAGTCTTCCGGCATATCGATACGCGATGGCGCTCGGGTGACACCCCGCAGATCGATTGAAACGGTTTGCTCCGGGCCGGAAGCATTATGAACGCTAAACACCGGTTTTGAATCCAACTCAATTACACAACGCACAAACCCGTCGTGGCGTCCCAGGCGGATGTCGCTCACATGGGCCGCAAAAGACGGCATAACCGGCATCAGCAATATGCAGACAGCCATCATCCGGAGAAGGAGTCGCTGGATTGATGACTTCATGATGATGACGGCAGCCTTTCCTCAAGCAGGAGATTCCCACCGAAGACCCGCCGGAGGGGGTGAACGTCAAGTTTGATCTCTCTTGCCGAATTCCCGTTGCAGGCCATCCCGGCACATGCTTCGCTTTCTCCTACCTGAATGATAGGAATTCACCAAATTCAGGACCTTACAAATGACTCTCACCGCCACACTGCCTGAGCTGGATGAAATCCAGCGTATCAACAATGAATTTGAAGACGCCTCAGCGGAAGAGATACTTGTCTGGGGTCTGGAGACTTATGGGCCACGAATTGTCACACTTTCTTCCTTCGGAGCCAGCTCAGGGGCTCTGCTTCACATGCTGGCGCAAATTGACAATACAGTCCCTGTCACATTCCTTCAGACACACTTCCACTTCGATGAAACGCTGAGACACCGCGACCTGCTGGCGGACAAATACGGCCTGACGGTGGAAAACTGGGAGGTCTGGGGCGGCCGGCCGGAATTCTTGAAAAACTACGGCGAAAACCTGAACCAACAACCGAATCTCATCGGCACGGAAGTCCCGGAAGCGGCACGGGAAGCCAACGTCCGCACCGGCATCGACCTGTGCTGCTGGTTCAACAAGGTGGAGCCAATGCAGCGCGCGCTGCGGAACCGCGACGCGTACATTACTTCCTTACGGCGCGACGGCGGCTCAGAGTTTCGTGCCAGGACACAAATCGTCGAGGTCTATCAGCCGAAAGGCCGTGAGAAGCCGCTGGTGAAAATCAACCCGCTGGCAAACTGGGACAAGAAACAGCTCTGGAAGTACATCCACCAGAACGGTGTGCCAGTGCATGAGCTGTTTCCTTTGGGCTACAAGTCCATCGGCTGCAAGCCCTGCACAACGCCCGTGGGCGACGATCAGCACGAGCGGGCGGGCAGATGGTCCGGCATTCAGAAGCTGGAGTGCGGCATCCATACGACGGACCAGCCGCTGAACTACTCGATCTGAGAACGTTCCGCCTTCGTGCTTGACGCAACCGGGGCAGTCGCGGCTCAGTGCCTGC
>JANQSL010000122.1 GCA_028284075.1 Candidatus Sumerlaeia bacterium
AACGCCGTGGCCCCTGCGCATAGTCCTCCCCATACATACGGGAAATCTCCTGCTGCGCCTCATGAAGCGCCCGCTCAGCGAGCGTCACGGAGTCCGTACGCATATAAGTGATCAGACCGACTCGCTCACCATCGCCCAGATCCATACCCTCGTACAGCTTCTGCGCCACGCGCATCGTGCGGTCGGCTGAGAAACCCAGCTTGCGATTGGCTTCCTGTTGCAGTGTCGACGTGGTAAAGGGTGGTGCGGGGCGCTGTTTACCCGGCTTGCCTTCAACTTTTGTAACCGTCCAGGGCAGGTTGCCCTCGACTTCCTCCGCAAGGCTCCTGGCCGTTTTTTCCTCAAGGTGTGCCGCTTTCGCGTTCTTCAGCTTTCCGGTCGATGCGTCGAAGTCCCGTCCTGTTGCCACGCGCTTCCCGCCGAGCCCTGTCAGCGTTGCCTTGAACTCACCGCTTCCGGCCCTGAACTGCGCCTCCAGATCCCAGTACTCGCTTGCGACGAACGCCTTTCGCTCCTCTTCGCGCTCCACGATCAGGCGAACCGCGACGGATTGCACACGACCGGCACTCAGACCCGACTGCACCTTCTTCCACAAAACCGGTGACAGCGAATACCCGTAAAGCCGATCCACAATTCGCCGGCTTTCCTGTGCATTGACCAGACGTGTGTCCACGTCCCGTGCATTGGCGAGGGCGTCCTTGATCGCTTCCGGTGTGATCTCATGAAAAACAATGCGCTTCACCGGGCACTTCGGCCTCAACACCTCCATCAGGTGCCAGGAAATCGACTCTCCCTCTCGATCCTCGTCCGTTGCCAGCAGCAGCTCATCCGCTTCCTTGACGGCCTTCTTCAGCTTTGTGACCTGCTTCCTCTTGCTCTCCGGGATGACATAAACCGGCTCGAAATTACTCTCCAGGTTGACGCCGAAGCGCGCCCATTTCTTTCCCTTCACACTCTCCGGAATCTGCTCCGCATTCTCCGGAAGATCGCGAATATGGCCATAACTCGCTTCCACCTGATAGCCTTTCCCAAGGAAACGGCTGATCGTTTTGGCTTTGGCGGGGGACTCGACGATTACGAGTGAAGTCATTTTTTTTCAGTGTTCTATAAGTTGAATTAGGACCGGTATCGTACGCCTGTCGCGGACAGCCATGAAGCAGCCGGACCGGGATCAGGGTCCTGCAAGGGGCCAAACGCCAGGCTCACCGGCCTGGCTGTGGCAAGGAAAAACGGGGCGGCCGAGGCTCGTGACGCCGCCAGGCTCCTGCCTGTTTTTCGGGAAGACGAGCCGGCTGGCAATTCAGAGAACGTCGACGTGGCGTACTGGAAAGCGGGTCTTGTGGAATTCACTCCCGCGCTTTCCCGGGAGGAATCGCCACACCCGAATGGCTGACCACGAAGTGCTCCGGTTTCGAAGAGATCCCTTTCCGAAAAGCCCGGCACGATTGGCCTGAGACAGGGGCGGAAAAAAACGACGACAGCCGGTTGACCGTGCTACACCGGGTTTTCGTATTTCCCTTCGGCCTTGTTGATTGCCTCGAGTTTCTTCTTCAGGTCATCCCGCTGTTTTCGCAGTGCGACGATCTTCTCCGACTCACCATGATCGTAGGCTTTCGTTCCTCTGGCCTTGCGGGCAATCCACTTGAACGTTGCCCAGACGGTAAGAACCGCCAGCACGATGCCGGCAAAGAACGACCACTTTCCGGTCATGCCATGAAACTCATCATGGACCATGCCGCCAAACTGCCACCACACGAAGAACACAATCGTCGCGATATAATACGAAACCGGAAAATTCACGCTTCGCACATCGAGACGGGCGGACTTGCCGTGGCTGGCAACCTCGTCATTCATTTGGCGGTCGAGATCGGCAATCTGCTTTTGTAAAGCCATGCGGTCCTCGGACATGACGGCGCCTCCGTATCGTGACAGCTGGAATGTTTGAACTTTACAGAATGGAGCGACAGTCCTGTGGTGTCAACTGGCGGACTTCTTTTTTGAGGTAACGCTGTCCAGTGCATCCAGCAGATCGGTCGTGGCGTTGTCCGCTTTCGGGACCGGTGTTGCGTTCATCTGGTTGGATGCCTCTGTCAAAAGGGCGCGCAACGTCTGGGGACTCTGCGGATCGAACCGGACGGACACAAGGCGGCCGAGATTGTGCAGCCTGTCCGCAAGGCGCTCGCCGATGCGGTTGGACAGAAGCGTTGCGTCGTCGCTGTTGACGCAACCCGCCAGCACAGCGATCGTGGAGGGATTAAGACGTCCGATGATGTCCGAATTGCGAAAGACGGCCTTAAGGGCCGAAGCCGTGTATTCTCCCACATGGTTTTTTGTCTCTCTTGCCACATCCGGTCGAACGGCCTCCGGATCGGTGACCTGATAGACGAACAACACCTGCGAATTGCCCAAACGCGTGGCACTGCGAAGTTCCCGACCCGCTCGCACCAGAAAGTCGCCCCGCTCGAAAACGTCCGTGTCGATGCCCTCGATGCTGCGCTTCCGGCGTTTGACCTGAAGGTCGTGCCGCTCCACCGCGAAAAGAATCGAGCGGGCCAGACTCTCGGGCGTGAACTGGCCTTTCACAAGGTAGTCCTGGGCGCCCCGCGCAATCGCCTGCCGTCCCACCTCAAGGCTGTTTTCATGGCTGACAATAACAACCGGTGAGAGAATGGACAAACCCTCGAGCCGGTGGAGTGTCTGCTGCCGGTCCGAGTCCGGCAGCTCCAGGTCCATCAGCACGGCGTCCGGCAGGTCATCGCTTGCCAGAACCGACAGGCCATCCTCCATGCGCGACGCCCATGACATGCGAAACCGGACCTCGATGCCTCGGGAAAAAACGCCCTTCAGCAGCCCGGCACTGACCGGATCCGCTTCAATAACCAGGACATGCAGTTCTTCAGCGACGGGAGCCATAGCGAGACAAATGATACAGAGCACCGCGGCGTGAACAAGCCAAACCTTGCAAGCCATCCTCCGATACGCTCATCGGTCAGGACCCCTCGATCCTCCCTGAATTGAGTGAGATTGTCGCACCGACCCATACTCGCCGTGACAATCATTGAACTCGTCTTTTGCAACTTCGTGGACGTAAAACGAAACGGACCGTTTCATGTTCGCATCAGGCGTTCAAAGTATCGTTGCGTGGATGATTAAAAATGGAATTCAAAAAGTCGGTACGTGTCGCGACAATTATTCTGTCAACAAGCTGACGCACAAGCATGTCGAAAAAATCTTTTCTCGCTGTGACAATACACATTATACTTTATTCCCGTATGCTCAATCCAGCGTTTCGCTAACAGTTTGGGCTTTCCCTACCCTTAAGGGTAAGGCATGGTGAAACTGTACTATTCACACTTGACGGGATACAGTTTGATGGCGCACGTCTGCTGTTACGATATTCCTCGAAAGCCTTTTCAAACAACATGCCTTTGTTGGATCCTCACCCCGGTCCGTTGACCGAGGCGGAGGCGGCGCACCTGGCCCGGCGGGCGGGTTTCGGTGCAACGCCATCGGAAATCACGGCGCTCACTGGCGCCGGGGTTGCCGGAGCCGTCTCGTCATTCATCGACTACAACCCGATCGATCCCGCGATCGACAACCAGATCGATGCGTTACCCGACACGGGTGACAACGTATTGATCAAGAACCCTGAAACAAAACGTGCACTCCAGGGCTGGTGGCTTTACCGCCTTCGTCACACCTCCAGTCCGTTTCAGGAGCAGTTGACGCTGTTCCTGCACGACATGGTTACGACGGAATGGGACAAGATCTCTCAGGATCTTGGTGATCGCGTAAACCCCGGCAACGACGGGACAAACGAAGATCAGTTCTGCGGTCCCGCCGACCTTGACGGTGTCGATGAACCGTTACCACCGGACGACACCCGCGGCGACCGCTGGACGGCGCGGCTTGTCAAGGAACAGAACACTCTTTACCGCGAAAACGCCCACGGCTCTTATACCGAGTTCCTCAAGCTCATCACACGCAACGTCGCGATGTTGTTCTATCTGGACAACAAGGACAACCGCGCCAGTGGACAGCAGGAAAATTACTCCCGTGAAATCATGGAGTTGTTTTCCATGGGCGTGGGAAACTACAGTGAACAGGACGTTGTTGAGCTCGCCAAAGTCTTTACCGGTGAAACGGTGGACGACGCCTGTGCGCGCAACTTTCCTCTTCTGTACGAATGGGACGGAACGATTCACTCCGCCGGCAGCAAACTGGTCCTCGGCACCACTATTCCCTTCTCCGCCACACCCGGTCAGGAAACGGATCAGGCAATCGATCTGGTCATGTCAACAGTCACCAACAGCGGCATTACGCCGGCTCACGCTACGTTGCCCGCCGCCTCCATCTTTCTTTCCTGGCGCATGCTGACCTGGTTCCTGTCGGAATCCATCCCAATGGACGATCCGGCGGTTGAAGAGCTGGCGACTGTGTTCAGCAGCGTTTCCGGCAACGGTTATGCCTACGACGTTCGGGAAACTCTGCGTACTCTGTTTGAGTCGCAGCTGTTCTACGATCCTCAGTATCGCAACATCATGTACAAACATCCCGTCGATTACACGATGATGGCGATGCGCAACCTCGGCCTCGAGGACACACTCTACGCAAGCCGGATCCCCTCGCGCCTCAACGACATGGGGATGGACATTCTTGATCCGTCGGACGTGAACGGCTGGGACAATGGCGGGTCCTGGGTTTACTCCGGCGCATTGATCGCGCGATTCAACTACTCCAACACGCTGTCGACATCCTCCATTGCCACCAATGCCTGGTGCGATTCGCTGATTCCGGCACATGTCGCGAACCAGACGGACAACGCCGGTATCATCGAGTTCTTCCGCTCGCATCTGATTCAGGACACTCTGCGAGCCGAGCATGTAACGGAGCTGACGAACTTTCTGGCGGCTATCGATGCGGGCGCCGGATCCCAGACGGCAAAGTATCGCCGCAAGGTCCGCGGGTGTCTGCACACCATGATGGCTGTTCCGGAATACCAGTTGAAGTAGCGCAATTCCAGCAACCTCCGACCGAAACAACACGCGGAGCTATTCATGTCGATTTCACGGCGCAATTTTCTGAAGGTGGGCCTCTCGTCCATGGCCTTCTTCACTCTGGAGACCACGACGCCGAGCTGGATTGCACGCAGCGCACAGGCCATCGGTACCGGCGACTGCCTGAGCGAAGACCGCATTCTTGTGATTATCCAGCTGGCCGGCGGCAACGACGGTCTCAACACCATCATTCCCGTTACGGACGCCGCCTATCATGCGGCGCGGCCCACACTTGGCATCAACGCCGTCGATGCCATCACGATGGACGGGTTGAACTCCATGCACCCGGCGCTGCAGCCCCTTGCGGACCGCTATCAGGACGGTCGATTCGCGGTGGTACAGAACGTTGGCTACGTGAATCCCAACCTTTCTCACTTCACTTCCATGGAGTACTTCGAGCGGGGATACGTACCCGGTGAAGTACAGCAGATTCCCGGCTGGGCGTCTCGCGTCTATGACAACGCCTGTGGCTGCACCATTCCCGACGAGTCGCTCTTCTACCTTGGCTCCGGTGTTCCGCGCATTCCACAGACAATGGCCCGGGGCGATTGTTACACTCCGCCCGCCGTTCGCGATCCGGACAATTACCAGTTGAATGCGGACACCGACGAAGCGTTGCGCATTGCCACGATTCACGCTCTGAATGATGCGACCGTTGCTCCGCTTTCGGAACTGGAATTTGTTCAGCGCAGTGCCAACACCATGGAAGCGTCCATTGCCGATATCGCGACCGCCAATGCCACGCCGCAGATTGTTCCCGCGGGATCCTACACCAGTGACTCCCTTGGACGAGGACTCAGGCTCGCGTCCCAGGTAATCCGGGCCGGTTTCAAGACTCGCATCTTCTATGTGACTCTTGGCGGCTTTGATACTCACGCGAACCAGATCATCAACGATCGCCCGACGGAGCGCGGCAATCACCCCCGCCTGCTTGGCCTTCTTGCACAGAACGTCGAGTCATTCCTTCAGGAGATGGAACTCTCCGGGAATCTGGATCGCACCCTTGTCATGACGTTCTCTGAGTTCGGACGCCGTGTGGCGCAGAACGCGAGTCTTGGCACTGACCACGGTGCCGCGAATTCGTTGATGATGTGGGGCGGGTCCGTCGCCGGAGGCATTTACGGTGGTCAGCCCGATCTGACGGACCTGCAACGTGGCAATCTCAAGCACCAGATCGACTTCCGGACGGTCTATTCCTACGTGATCGAGGAATGGCTTGGCTGTGACGCCTCGGCGGTTTTCGGAAACACCGTCTACAACGACATCATTCAGCCGGAGTTGCCGCAGATCCCCGTAATTGAGTTCCCATCCCGAGTTCGACCCGCGGCCTGGAATGCGTATCGATAAGCCTTCTACCCCCCTCTCTGGTGTGCCGGCGGCCGTCTTTTTCATGACGGTCGCCGGTTTCTCCGTCGCGCAGGACGTTGTTCTTCGGGAAGGCGTGGACGACTATGCGGGAACGGATGACAACTCCCTTTATCATGACCGGCCCGACAACACAAACGGCGGGTTTCCCATGGTGTTCAGTGGAGCAACCGTCAACAGCGTCAGGCGTGCACTGATTCGCTTCGACCTCGCCGACGTCTCGCTTCCTCCCGAGCCCTTTATCGTGGAGCTGACCCTTGTGCTGGAGCGATCAGGCCTTTTTGCCGAAGGCGATGATACCTACACTCTCCATCGCCTGACATCTTCCTGGGGAGAGGGCACCGCTGCCGACGACGACATTAACGGCGGTGGTCAGGGCGTCCCTGCGGACGCCGGTGATGCCACCTGGAGTTCAAACTTTCATGAAGTGTCACTGTGGAACTCTGAAGGTGGTGACTACATCGCGATACCCAGCGCAAGCCTCAGCATCAGCCGCTGGGATTCCGTCTTTCCCGAGAACAACATCTACACCTTCAGCGGACCGAACCTGGCGGAAGACGTGAAGTTATGGAAAGAGAGTACCGGCATGAATCACGGCTGGATTTTGATCGGTGACGAAACCGTCGCTCGCAACGCCCGCCGTTTCTGGTCGTCGGAGGCCGAGGACCTGCTGGTTCGGCCGCAACTGAAGATCACCACCATCACACCCGCCGAAGAGTGGGTTGCGATTTTTTGAGAACCCGGAAAGGAAAACCATCCACCATGTTCCTGAAAACCCGTCAGGCATTCACTCTGATCGAACTTCTGATCGTCGTGGCGATTATCGCCATTCTCGCGGCCATTGCCGTTCCCAACTTCCTTGAGGCTCAAACACGCTCGAAGGTGTCCCGCACCAAGGCGGACCAGCGCTCCGTGGCCACCGCTCTGGAGACCTACTTTGTCGATTACAGCAAGTATCCCCGCGCCTACGAAGCGGTGAACACCGCCATTGAACCCCGTATTGAGCGCTTCATACCCATCACCACCCCGGTTGCCTATATGACATCCATACCACAGGACGTCTTCAGCCGGGACGTTTCAAACCTTTATGACGAAAAAGACGTCCGCGTCTTCATCTACACTGATCGCCGGTCCTACGAGGAATTCGTGAACGACCCTTATGGCACCCCCGTTGGACAAAACCTTTACAGCACTCTGTGGGGCGAACAGTTCACCGCCGGCCAGTGGATTCTGCGATCCCGCGGGCCCGTTGGCATCGCGGGCGGTGTGGGCATCGACATTACTCCCGCCGTATCCTCTTACGACCCGACGAACGGCACCGTCAGCGCCGGCAACATCATGCTGCTGGGCCCGGGCATTGGATTTGGAGACGGTGGCTGAACGTAAACGAGGGACGGCGACGGCTACATCGTCGGCATGTCGCCGCCCTTGCCCTCTTCTTCGAGACTCTTCTCAAGGTAGTGAATAACCGACTGGAACCGTGCCTGGTTTTCCTCGTCGAGAGGAACCAGCGTCTTGTGCGCCTTCAGGGTGTGGTTGATCTGCTCGACGTGAGTGATGGTTTCCGAATCGGCCGGCTTCAGGTCGTTCTCCGCCTTGCTGATAAGCTCCCGGTCCTTCTTTTTGTCCGGTTCGTGAACATCCAGCAGCCGCATCAGCCCCAGCGTCTTCAGCAGTTTCACCACATGCTCGTTGGGGTTGGCGACGACCACGCGGTGGCGCTTGGCACGTTCCTGAGCAATACTGATGGACGCGAGAACGCCCATGAACGTCGAGTCCATGGTTTCGCAGTTCTCGAGATCCATAATGAAGGTCTCAGGCTTTTCATGGCCGGCCAGGTGGTCCGCAAAGCGCTTCAACGGCACGCTGTTGACAAACGTCCCCCGTCCCACAACACGCACGATGGCAACCCGCTGGTTGTCGAGGACGGCACACAGAATACTTTTGTCGATCTTGTTTTGAGAAGCGGCTGTTTCGGTCATGGTGCCCGTCAGTTCCGGGACTCCGGCAAGCCATTCGGTTCGTGGTCCGGCCCGGTCGCCAGACCTGTCTTGTGAGGCTGACGACACAGGTGTGGGAAGTCAAACATTTCCCCAGGGGAATCCGCCCGGGTTGACCTGCGCAACGATAAAGCGCCTGCGCGTTCCGACCCCTTTCTCAATCGAAAGTCACGCCGCGCCAGACTTCTTCAAGCACCTCGGCACATCGCATTAATGCCGCCCGCTCGTCCTCCGACAGAGCCAGTTCAATTTGCCGCTCGGCACCTTTGCGGCTCACCAGTGTGGGGATGGACATGCAAATGTCGTGAAGCCCGTAGAGACCGTCAAACTGACGGCTCAGGCTGTACAGGGAACCCTTTGGATCCTGAAAGGACTGAACCAGACGCGTGCAGGCCGAACCGATGGCAAAGTGCGTGGCACCCTTCCGCTCGATGATTTCGTAAGCGGCATGACGCACCGAACGGTCGATCCGGGCCTTGTCATCCTCCGTTAGCGGAACGCCCGAAATCTCGGAGTACTCACCCACATAGAACGGTCCGACCCGCGCCCGGCTCCAGACCAGAACCTCGCTGTCCCCATGCTCCCCGATAACATGACTGTGCACGTTTGCGGAAGACACGCTGAAGTGATCGCTGATCAGCGAACGGAATCGCGCCGTGTCCAGGATGGTTCCGCTGCCGAAAATATGCTCCGCCGCCAGCCCGGAAAGCTTCAGCCCCACTCTCGCCATGATATCCACCGGATTCGTAACAATGAGAAACAGCGAATCCGGGTTGTTGCGCGTCAACGTGGGGAACAGCATCTTGAAAATATCCACGTTCCGCTGAACCAGAGCCAGGCGTGACTCATTCGGCTTCTGCGCCACCCCCGCCGTGATGATGATCAGATCGCATCGCTCCACCTCATCCACCTGCCGCACCTCGATGTTCACCGGCCTCATGAACGGAACACAGTGCTCCAGGTCCATGCGCTCACCCTCGGCACGGGCACGGTTTATATCCGACAGCACAATCTCACGGACGGCCCCCGCCGTGATCAGCGCATACGCCGTCGTTGAGCCGACCGCACCCACACCGACAATCGCCACTCGCCCGAGTCCTGGTCTGAACGCCATGGTTGTACGGCCCCCGCTTTTTCGAGGAGATCCGATTCGCATCAGAAGACAATGCCTTCTCAACGCCCCTGGCGCCCGGTGGTCAAGCAGTGCCATTGGCAAAAGACCCGGCGCTTTCGCACCGGGTCCGTTTCATCTGCCGTGGTTTTCAAAACGATCGCTTAGTCCGCATAGAACGACTTGCGCAGACCGCCGGAACCGCGCGCCAGCGCGACAACACCCGAACGCGCCAGTTCGGTAATACACGCCTCTTGGGCAATCATCGTCAGGAAATTATCGATCTTTTCCTGGCTTCCACTGATCTCAAACGCGATTGTTTCCGGCGTCATGTCGACGCTCTTCGCCTTGAAAATCGCCGCAATTTCGATCAGATCCGTCCGCTTTTCCGGTGAATACTCGACCTTCACCAGCACGAGCTCCCGCTCGATGTGCAAACCCTGCTCCGTCAGATCCTCGACTGTAATGACTTCCGCGAGCTTGTTCAGCTGCTTGCGAATCTGGTCGATCACCGTTGTGTCGCCCGTCAGCGTCACCGTCATGCGGCTCATCGAGGAATCCTCGGTCGCGCTGACCGTCAGCGAATCGATGTTGAAGCCGCGAGCCGCAAACAATCCGGCAATGCGCGAGAGAACGCCGTGGTGGTTTTCCACCAGCACTCCCAGCACATGCTTTGTTATGGAAGGCGTTTCCAGTATCGCGCCGTTGGTGGAACTCATGTGAATACTCCTTCGGAGTCGTCAGTAATCGGTTTTGGTTTTCGGGATGTGAAACGGAACCTTCACTTCCCTCTCAGAACAGGTCCGCCTTTGTCTTGCCGTCCATTTGAGCGGCGGGACCTTCGCTTTCCCGCGGTTTGATCCAGTCGCCGACAATCATTTCTCTGTAACTCTTGCCGGGACCGACCATCGGCATCACGAGTGCGTCCGGATCGATCATCACTTCCAGAAACGCCGGACCATCGTGGTCGACAAAGCGCTGCAGCGTTTCCGGAACCTTGTCCACTTCATTCACGTGGAGCCGTTCGGCAAACTCATAACCATCGGCCTGCGCCGCCTTCACGAAATCCTTCTTGTGCATGGTCTTGTCCGTCCCGCTGAAGCGCTGATCGAACATCAGTTTCTGCCACTGACGGACCATGCCATCGCCCTGATTGTTCAACAGCAGCACCTTGACTCCCACCCCATAGGTCGTGGCTGTTTCCAGCTCGCCCAGGTTCATGCGAATGCTGCCGTCGCCGTCGACGGCGATCACGACCTTGTCCGGGTTGGCCATCTTTGCGCCAATGGCGGCGGGAAGACCAAAGCCCATCGTTCCCATGGAGCCCGACGTCAACCACGTGCGCGGCTGCTTGAAATCGAAGTACTGTGCCGCCCACATTTGATGCTGACCGACTCCGGTGCTGACGATCGCATCGCCTTTTGTGATCTTGTTCAATTCCTCCAGCACGTAGTACGGCTGAATCATTTCCGACTTTCGGTTCCAGTCCAGCGGGTGATTGCCGCGCAGCCCCGCACAATGTCTCTGCCAGCCCGTGTAGTCCTTCTTGAAGCCGGTCTTCTTTGCATAGCGCACCAGATCGTCCAGACAGCGTCCCGTATCGCCGACATAAGACCACGACACATTCTTGACCTTGCCGATTTCCGCCGCATCGATATCCAGGTGCGCAATGCCGCGGGCATTCGGAGCGAACTCATGAACCTTGCCCGCGACGCGATCGTCGAAACGTGAACCGACGGCGATTAGAAAATCGCAGTCATCCACCGCATAATTGGCGAAGGCGGTTCCGTGCATACCCAGCATGTGCATTGACAGATCGCTGGTCGTATCCAGCGAGCCAATGCCCATCAGCGTCGTCACACCGGGAATGCCCAGCGTGTTCGCGAATTCCCGCAGTTCCGTCGCCGCCTCACCATTGATCACCCCGCCACCGGCATAAATCAGCGGGCGCTCGCTCTGTTCCAGCATGTGGAAAAACGACGCCATGCTGTCGTCGCTCACACGCATCGCCTGAAGACGGGCGAACCGCTTCTCGTATCCCCGCAGGTTCAAGTAGCCCTCTCCGCGAAACTTGCCCGTCCAGTTCTGCACGTCCTTGGGAAGATCGATCACCACCGGACCGGGGCGGCCCGTAGTCGCGATGCGGAATGCCGTGCGAATCGTCGCCTCCAGTTCCTCCGGATTCAGCACCAGGAACGTGTGTTTCGCGCAGGACTGCATGATATTGAAAACGGGTGCTTCCTGAAAGGCATCCGTTCCCATGGCGGCGCGGGGCACCTGTCCGCAGATCAGAATCGCCGGAATGCTGTCCGCCGCACAGTCTCGTATCGGAGTCACACAGTTCGTGGCGCCCGGGCCGCTCGTGACCAGAAACACACCCGGCCGTCCCGTCGAGCGCGAGTACCCCGCCGCCATGAAGCCGGCACCCTGCTCGTTTGCCGGAACCACCAGACGGATTTCCTTGTCCGGATTCCCGGCGTTGTAGCGAAAGATAGCATCATACGTCGGCAGAATCGCGCCGCCGCTGTAGCCGAAGATCGTGTCCACGCCCTGATCCGCCAGAACCTGAATCACCATCTCCGCACCCATCATCTCGTTGCCCGCCAGGGCATGAGGACCGCCGCCCCGTTCCTCTTCCAGTGTAATGATTGCTTCCTCTGCGATAGCCATAACGGGTAACTCCGTTGTTGAATGGTCAAATGTCGATGGTCTTGAGTTCATTGAAAAAATATTTCCGGTCTTCATCCTTCGAAACGGCCCTGGCCGCCTGCGAAGCCAGCTCAATATACTTTATGGCGGCCTTTTTATCGCCCGGCACGGCATGAGCCCGTGCAACCGACTCGAAAGCAAAAGCCAGATCGAAGTCACCGATACCGTTCTTCTCGCAGCAGTCGAGACCGCTCAAGGCATGATCGAGCGCTGCCGCTCCCTGGCCTGCCAGGGCCAGAGCCCGCGAAACCTGCCACTCACTCCGCGAGAAATGAACCGGTGCCCGCGTCTCAACCTGCTGCCAGTGCCAGCGTGACGTCATTGCCAGAGAAACCATCGTGCGGATGTCCTCCGGCGTACGATCCGCTTTTTCGATCAGGCTCCAGCACACATTGAAGCAATCCACCGCAAACTTGCGGTGTGCCTGCTGCAGGGCTTCCTGATCGATCGTGACAGTCATTCGGGTCTTGCCTTCCGGAAACAAAAATCCGCCGCCATCAGAATGGCAGCGGTTCGATTTCGGCCCTGAGATTCACGCATCCGCCTCTCCCGGAGGCGCAACCTCAGGGCAGTCGTACGACTACGAGCAGCGACGGTGCGCTGCAAACCCGGGTTTGGCCGTCCGAATCACACCGGCTGGACGCCCGCTCAGCGAGCGGCGCGGCGGAAGAGGCGGTGTGGAACTGGCAAATCACGTGAAACTGACTCCGTATGCTGGGTGCGATGGACGCCGCAGAGGCTCTGCCCGTCAAGGCGAAAACCCCTCCGCCCCGGAAATCCGCCATTGACGTCGAGACCCCTCTGGCCGATGCACTGCGGCCCCTTGGTGCGGTGAGGTGTCCGAGTGGTTGAAGGAGCCCGCCTCGAAAGCGGGTAGGCCGGTATTCCCGGTCTCGTGGGTTCGAATCCCACCCTCACCGCCAGTTCCCTGAGAGTATTTAGCTCACTGTAAGTCAAGCGAACCGGCGTTTGACTTTGTACCGGAATTCAGTATTGGCGACGAGTGCCTTATGGACGGATTGTGTCGAGGTTCATCAGGTTGTGAATGTTTTATCGAATGTTAAATACTTTATTGATATGACTATTTCGGGCTTGTGCCGTTGGATTTCATGAGCCAGACTTTTGATTGGCCAGTCTGGTTTTCCAGGTTGCTTGAGTTTGGTTGATGACATTTCCCACGGGGAGAAGAATCATGAAATCGTTCAAGAGTATGAAAAAGTTGCTGTTGGCTGGGACTGTCGTTGCCCTCAGCTTAAACACTCCCGTTCTTGCCGGTAGTTGCGCATGCAGCCAATCAGGGAGCCATTCCTGTGAGAGTTGCGAGTTGAATGAGACGGGTTGTGGTGCGAACCTTATCCCGGCAATCAAGAAGAACAAGGAGTGCAAGGGTGATCCGGGAGATTGTAAATCCGTCCAGGGTACCACCACCTGCCAGGACATCATTGGCTGTACGGCAGTCTGGAACGGAACTGAATGTGAGCTTGTCGTGACTTACGAGGAATGTCAGAACCCTGAGGAATGCGGGGAAGAAAGTTCGGTTGATTACTGCTCTGACTAACAACACTTGAAGCGAATCGTTTTTTTGGCGTCCTGTGCATGATGGATTGCAAGGGCGCCTTTTTTCACATTCTATATCGTCTCCCGCTTCTGCAGCCTCCCCTGCATGTGCTGTTGGGTGGTATTGATCCTTGGAGGGTAAGCGCAACAATGCAGACAGTTCCCGGACTGTTTCGAATGACAGAGAGCGCATGGATTCGTGGATTGGTTCTCCCGCTCTTCCGCCGGCTTCAGAGGGTTGGGTGGGCAGGCTTTCTGGTTTGCCTGCTGTGCCTTGCCTCCGCTGCTCCATGCCAGATTCCCGGTAAATTGTCCGATGCACTTGCTCGGGTCGAGATTTCCGGCCTGGAGGGGTGGATACTGGAGATCGAAATGGATCCCCGGCTTGAAGGAGCGACCACGAATTACGAATACTCTTCCACCTCGGAGTCGCTCTCTCTTGTCTTTGGAATCGGACCTCTCGGAACGAACGGCAAGCGGGTCCGGCTTTTTCAAACCCCCGAGAAATCTTATCTCTACTGGAATGATGAAGCCTCCATCGTGGAAGTCGGTACCCCTGATCAGTTTCTAAAGAAACATAACTTCGGGATTCTGCCGGATCTCATGGGGCGATTGGATTCCCAGGGTTTTCTTGAAGAGTCGATCATTCTTCACTCCGATGGTGATCGGATCCTTTTGACAAACAGAGAAAACACAACATTTCGCACAGAACTTGAGCTGACTCCGTTTGAAGATGGACACGTGATTTCAGCTCGCTCGGCCTACTTTGGCAAAGCACTTCAGACGCGATGGACACACAAGAACTGGGAGAGAGTGGAAGACTTCATTTACCCGGGGAAATCCGCTTTGGAGGTCTTTTCGGAAAGTGGCGAGATTACCATGGCAATAGATGCGAGGATCATCAACGTGCGCAGAGCCACCCCCGAATCGCCGGAGCTCAGTCCTCCCGAGTTTGCGGAGGGAAGACCGTTTCACGACCTGCACCTCGATCTGCAGGGCTGGTTCGCGGAGGGGAACAACATCCGGCTTACAAAAGACTCCGGTGGAATCAGTTTTGGCTCACTGGACCTGCCTGAAATCGAGTTTGCCTCGACCGCCGAAACTTCCGTCCCCGAATCATCCGGCGGGCACGAGGAGAGTTCTCCTGAACGCGACAGCAGTGGAGCAACTGACGCGCACGGAAACACCGAAGCAGTCAGTTCAACCACGGCTTTGGAGGAAAAGAGATCCGGGCTGCTTCTGAGGCACATTGTATTGGCTGTTGTGGGAGTTCTCGGACTCATTCTGGCATTCAATTGGATTAGGAAACGATGGGCTTGAGGCGACGAGTCAGCCTGATCTGTCAGGCGGTCTTCCATATCCTGGTCGCTCTTCCCGTCGGCGCGTCAAGGCTGCCGGGACAGGCCGAAGCTGTGGACCGCGAAGGCGTGAAAGCAGTCGGGGACGGGATCTCTTCGCTGTATTTTGGACAGCTGGGATTGAATACAAAACACAACTTTTTCTCTACCGTCCCGACGACCGGTATTTGTGAGGGTGCGGTTGAGGTCAAAGTCTCATGCCCTTGTATCTCCGTTTGGGAAATTGTCCCGACAGCCGAGCGTGAGTTCGCGCTCGATGTTTCCATTACACCGTTTGAGAACGGGGAGATGACCGGAAAAACCATCGCAATTCTTTGTGACAAAAAGGTCATCGGCGTGCAACACCTGACCGGAGAAGTGATGGAAATACTCTCCTTCGATTCAGAGATTGTACGCCTGCGGAAAAAAACGGAGGCAGAGATCCCAATAGCATACAAAGCTCTGGATGGCCTTCGATTTGAAGGGACTTCATTCGTATCTGATCGAGGTCTCTATGTTGTGAACGTTGTGCCACAGGACGAAGCCCCTCCTCTTCTATTGCTTCAATCCTCAGGCAGGGGCGGCATTCCTCGTGGACAGGCTGATCTTGTCGATGTCGCCTTTACTTACCAGGGAGCCGAAGGCAGCAAGTCGCTGCTGATCAAACGGACTCTCGGAAATCTCGGGGACGTCTCGCCATCGGTGATCTTTTGGGGGCGGATGGCGGTGTCAGAGAGCCGGATAAAAACTGTGACTGTCACTGTTGACAAAGGCGTTACTGTGGAGCTTGTCTCCGACAGTTCCGAACTCGAAGTTGATGAGCGCGGAACGGAGGCCCATAACGTATTTACTCTGACCTATACACCCGATTCATCCGGTACAAAATCAGGGAAGGTTCGCGTGGTCCTTTCGCGGCAGGATTCTGAAGAGACCGATGTTATTGAGATCCCGTATTTTTCCGATGTCGTGGCATCTCACCCCAATGGTTCTTGAGGATTTCCAGTGTCCTGAGGTCTCTCGAAAAACCCGCCCACACTGTCTGCGAGAGCCGGAAGCCTGACATGATTCGATCATGGATGTTCGCCCTGTTTGTTTGCCTCCTGACTGCCGGCGATTGTCGGGCGTACGATGCAAAGGTTGGCGATCCCGCTCCGGCACTGGAAGTCGGCGAATTGCTTCAGGCTCCACCGGAACAGAGACTGGATCGAGAATCACTCGAAGGGAAGGTGGTGATTGTCGACTTCTGGGCAACGTGGTGTTCTCCCTGTATAGAATCAATGCCTCACGTCAACACGTTGTCGGAGAAGTTCAAGAGTGACCCGGTTGTGTTTCTTGCGATTACCCCGGAAAGTGAAAACGATATCAGGGATTTTCTTGTCAGACATCCCTTCAGAGTTTGGATCGGAGTGAACGGGAGAAGAGCGGTGGAGGCGTTCAATGGAACCTATCCATCCACCATTCTCATTGGTAAGGACGGACGCATCGCGGCCCGGACCCAGCCTCATCTTGTGACGGAAAAAGCAATCCGCCGAATGCTTGATGGACGGTCCCCTGGTATTCGGCCGGATCTTTCCAACGGCGACCCGGCAGAGGCGGCCTCTCAGATGTCCGTATCACCCCGGGCTTCCGACCTTCATTCATTAGGCTACGATGCATTACATGCCGTTGTGTTTCGGGAGCTGGACGAAAAGGAAAACGTCTCGCGCACTTCCCTCGGAAAACACCGCTTTGTGCACACCGGGTCGCTTCTGGTTGGAATTTCCAGGCTCTACAATGTTCCCATCCTGCAGATCGAAGGGAAAAACCTGCTCCCTGACAAGAACTACGCCGTGCTCATTAACTCGTCTGTTGATCCTCCGCGGAACGTCCTTGCGGACCTTTTGAAGGATTACCTTGGTCTGAACATCGAGCTGGACGAGCAGGATACGGATGTTTTTGTTTTGAACTCCACGTCCGAGGCCGCGGGGAAACTGGAACCTCCCGAGGAAGAGTGGAGGAGTGGAGGAGGTCTTCACATTGGAGAGGAAGGGGTTGTCACCGGGCTTTACGTCGCCAATGGATCCCTCGCGGAATTTACCCGGTTCCTTGAACAGGCTTTGCAGGTCAGGGTTCTTGACGAGACCGGGATGGACGGAAGATACGATCTTGATCTGTCCTGGAACGAGGACGACAAAGAACATCTTCCAATCATTATCGAGCGGAAATTCGGACTAACGCTGTCAGTGAAGCGGCGGAAACTGTCACGAGTGGTTCTTTCAAAGGCCGATGGTCAGTAGACCCTTCGTGATGGAGCACACTCCCGGTGAGGTGAGGTGTCCGAGTGGTTGAAGGAGCCCGCCTCGAAAGCGGGCAGGCCGGTATTCCCGGTTTCGTGGGTTCGAATCCCACCCTCACCGCCAGTTTTCACCAACCGGCAGCCTTGTTCCCCACCTTCCGGAACGCGCAATCCGGCTCCGGCAAATCCTTCCCGGCCGGCGCTCACTTTGCGTCCCCGCCGTTCCTCTTTCCATTCCTCCCAGATCTCCCATATTTCCCAAAACAGCCTTTCTGATTAAAGTCTCCCATTCCTTCCATACAGCCCACGGATTCCTGAAATCCGAAGCGGCCTGTGATTCACTCTCCGCATCAGGCCTGACCACGAAAGACACAAAGCACGGTCCAGCAAGACAGAACCAAAACGGAAAGAACAAGACAGCAAATGAACGGGCGCCCGCTCAACCCTCACGTGTCTTCAAACAAACCCATGAAGCCATTGCAGCCCTCACCACGAATCCCGCCTCCCGCGGTCCCGTCCCTCCAGTTCATAGACCGCAAACTCCAACTCGCGGGCACGTTCCGTCGCGAACTGTTCAAGGACCCGGTGCAACATCTCCGCACCTTCCAGACGTTTCTCATCGACGAGGATGTAACGGGTATCGTGCCTCTCCGCAAACTCCGACAGCATCTCGGCAAAAGCCACCTTTCCGCCCGCTGTCTCAACGGCGCTCGCCACCGACGGCAGCGGCCGGTTGTAGCCATACAGCAGCAGATTGACCACCGGACGTATGTCGCGAACGGTGAAAACCCTCGGCGAAAGCCGCGCCGCGGTTCCGAAAACGATCGGCCGGCGGTGTTGAATTTGATGATACAATCCATCGCGCCACGTGTAGGAGAAGGGAAGCGTCAGCACCGCATCGTTCGGCGCCACATCCTCCGTTCCGATCACATCGGCAATCGATGCAGGCAGTGCGACAGGCGGAACATCGACGCGGAACTCTGTGGATTTTTGCGAAACATCATGAACAAGAAAAACGAAAAGCACCACGAAGATTGCTCCGCGCCATGGGCTGGAAACTCTGCCGAGCCATTGCAGCAGAAGAGCCGAAAGCACCGAAAGGCAAGCCAGGCAAAGAAGAACAAAGCGGCCTGGGGCACGAACGTTCGCAAACCCCGGCAGCTCTGTCATCACCGCTCCCGGCATGGGAATCACCGAATGGCCCAGAATCACAAGCCGGTTGCCGATGACGAGGAACAGCCCCGTGACACCAAGCAGAAAAACAAACACGTGCGTTGGTCCGGTTCCGCGAAATCGTCTTTTGATCGCGACCACCGCGCCGCCCGCTCCCGCCAGCAGAAGCGCATAACCGGCAAAGGCGGTTCCTGTCGGGTCCGCCATGTTGAAGGCCTCGCGAACGGCCGAGGCCACACCACCGGTGAACGCATTGGCATCCGGAGGAAGCAGAAGGTTTGCAACATCCGTGTGCCCTCCCGTGGGCGAATGCAGAACGACGTATTCATGAGAACCGAAAACCGACAGCAACTCGCGGAGCTGCCAACCGGTCAGCAGAACCGTGACCGCCAGCGCACTGAAAGGCATCAACAGTTCAGTGTACCGCGACCCTTTGATTGCGCTCCGGAAGTGCACAAGCCCCGCCAGCAACCCACCGATCCCGGCCATGATTCCCAGCGTCTGGTCATTGAGAAACGCCAGTCCGCCAAGGAACCCTCCCGTGATCCAGTACATCCACGCAGTGCGCCCTTTTCGCCGGAGCGCGGCACAGTAAGCCCACGTTGCCGCAAAGAGAAACTCCGTCCCGGCATAGTTCAAATGGCCGTTCAGCGAGAAAAGACGGAGAGAACAGAAAGTCACCGGAATGGCAGCTGCGAAACAAACCAGCGGCGAGCGAATGCCGCACTCGCGGAGGAGAAGCATGATCGCAAGACCGGAAGTCGTCGATGACCAGAGCAGAAAGACATTGTAGGCAAAAACGATCGCCTGCGGTTCACCTCCGGATCCGGCACACAGAAGAAACAAACCTCTCAGGAATGCATAGACAATGCCGTACAGCCACGTGTGTGAATGGAAGATGAAATTGAGCCCCTCCGGATGGAAAACGAGAGGGCAAAGTGCCACAGGTGTCTCCGGCAGCTCCCAAAGGTCCGTTGCGACCCACCAGAGATTCCAGATGAACAGCAGGTTGTCGCCAGGCACCCCCCGGACGATTGTAAAGGGGTGAAGCCAGGTGGGAAAATTGAGTAGAATATGCAGAAGGGCAAAACCGGCGGCGCATCCGGCCCACAACAGAGCTTTTGACCGATTGCGAAACGGCCGTCGGTTTGTCTCAGCCGCCTCTGTTTTCATCCCCGTGACCCGGCCTTTGCAGGTAGCGCCTTAGAATGGCCTGTTCGACCCGCCCCTTCCGGGCGGACGGCACGGGAATACGCACCAGCAAATCGACCCGCTCCGGTTCCGGCAGATGAATCGAGACCCGTGGTTCAACGTTTGGCGTGTCGAGACCGTGTTTTGCCGCCAGCCCCCTCATGTGGCCTCGCGCATCTTCCAGCCACGGGGTGCATTCTGCCTGTGCGGCTTCGAGAAGTCGCGTTTCCGCCGCCTGCCAGTCATCACCCCGCTTGAACGGAACCGTAAACACATGCAGAACATAACGATCAGTGAACGTCTCGTTTGTGACCGGCATGGTCAGAAACATCGAATTCGGAAGAGTGACTGCCCGTCCTGTTCGCTGATGAATCGTCTGGCCGGGACCGGCCTCCAGCACTTTGGTCGTAAACAGATCACGATCGATGACCACACCGCGGATTCCGCCGATTTCGATGCTGTCCCCGAGGTCGAACGAACGGCCCACCGTGCGGACAAACGATCCGCTGATACAAAGAATGACCTCCTTGACGGAAAGCACGATCGCCACAGCGAATGCCACCAGTGAAAACGCAAGCGTCCTCAGTTCGGCCGCCCACACTGTTAACAAGCCCGCCAGCGTCAGCAGCACAGCCCCGTTCCGGATTCCAACAATCCAGCGGCGGCGTATCTCGATGTCCTTCAGATTCATTGCGCGAACGCGCGCCACCAGCAGCCACTGGAGAACCACCACCAGAACAACCAAAACACCGGAAGCCAGCAGGTTGTGCAGTATTGAGTATTCGTTTGGCAGAGGACCCCTCAGTTCTTTGGCTGCAACGCCCTGCGTCGAACATGCAGGCAGTTCCTGAGTGCGGCCACACTCGTATCGCGGAGGCGTTTCCACGCCTCTTCATTCTCATGGAAATCGCGCGAATTCAGTTCCAGCTCAATACCCGCATAGCGTTCCTGAGGAAAGACCGTTCGAAGCTGGCGGGTAAACCCATCATCCGTGCCCGAGTAGGGATAGTTGAGCCGCACCGGAATATCCGGAGCCACATTCTCAATCGCCGCTCGCCACTCCTCGCAAAACGTCACCTCAGGCCGGCAGGACGGATCGTACAAAAGCCCCACATCCGCCGCCCGGCGCATGCCGTTTACAACGGAACCAAAAGAATGAATCGAGAGATGCAGAACCGCCAGATCATCTGCAATCCACTCCCGAAGCTGTTGTTCCACCTTCCGCCGGTAAGGGAGATACCAGTCATCAATCAACTCTTGTTTCTCTGCATCGGAGAAACCGCTGGACACTCCGGAAAAGACCTCCGGGTTTCCCAGCGTGCGGTTAAAGTCGATCACGAGCCTCGTCATTGTGTTCGTATGCAGCGATGCGTCGAATTCCTCCGCGATCAGTTTTGCCGTTTCCAGCGCACCGGCATCCCATCCGCTGTGGGTCCACAGGATCTCCTCTTGTGAGGCGAACGCGTTGCGGTACCTCGGAGGCACGAAATTTCCGGCATGCTCGCATGTAACGATCAGGCAGTCGAAATCAGACACGAAACATCTCTCCACATTTCACGACGAGTGCACAGCCATTGCCGAATTGCGCAACAGGTTGGCACGACAAATTGGAGACGAGGAAACGACGGAGCCGCCTCGCAAGGCAACCCCGTTCCATCGGCATCAACTTCATGTTGTGAGTTCCGGCGCCAGTGAAAGGAAGCGGCAGAGGTTAGAAGGCCCTGCTCGGGCCCTCGAAGCCGCAGTTCTTGTGATTCCCGTCGCAGAAGGGAGGGTTCTTTGTCGCACCGCACCGGCATACGAAAATCGCCTTCTTGCCTTCCGTGTTGTAGGTATTTCCCGCCGCATCCGTCAGGGTGAAGTCGCCCTCCACCTTCAACGGACCGTTTTCGTTTACCGTCAACTTTGCCATAGTGAATTCCCCACGGAGAGATGAACTGGAAGCAATTATTCAGGATGGAAGATTCGGAAGGCGACCGGAAAAGCCATCCGCTACCGCACCCTCAGGTAAACCGATCCCTCCGAATCCGTGCCTCCGTCGCTGCGCATGGTGACTTCGACAGTGTAAATCGCGTTTGGCGGAGCTTCATTCAGGGGCAGTGAATATGTTGTACCTATCTTGTCGAAGCCTGACCAGCCATGATGCGTGTCGCGCGCAACGGGGCGGCCGTTTTGCAGCAGTGTGACACTGTCAATAACCGCTGCGTGGCGTCCTCTCTCATAATTGACAACAACCTCATATGTCCCGGCGCCGTCGACGAACCGTGAGGCGTCGTAAGCGTACGATTCAAAATCCAGTGTCAGCTCATTCTTCAACCAGCCGCCGATACGGGATGAGCGAGGAATGCGTTCCACTTCGATGTGGAACAGATTCTCGCCTCCCGGTTGCAGTGTCACCCAGTCTGAGTCACCCTGCCAGTCTTCATCCAGGCTTGTGAACGTTGCGATGTATTCGCCTCCGAGCATCTCGGGGACATGGCGGTTTTCCTGGTATGCCTGGTAACGAATGTAGCGATACATCGCTTTCATGTCTCGCGGCGCGACGACAACATGCCCGGGTTGAAACTCCGTACCTTCCGGATACTCGATGACAATGTCCGCAGAGACGATCTCAATCTCAATGTCGCGGGTTTGGATGCTCGGAGTGGCTGCAACCGTCACTTCCTGCCCCTCTCCCTGCACGCTTCCGCTTTGGACAAGAACGTTATACACACCGGGTCTGACTCGTGCCGCGTACCGTCCGTCAGGCTCCACATGAAACACGTCGCTGAAGGAGCCGTCCGCCCCCGCCAGATACACCGATATCGGCCGGCTGCCCGGTGGCTGACCGTTTACCCGCACGATTCCCGTGAGAGTCACGCCTTCTGAAAAATCGAAATCCAGCCGCACCTCTTCTCCGGGCTTTACCTCAACTTTTTTGCGGTCCGAAAGGTCCAGGGCATCGTCCATTGCGGTCACGAAATGCACACCGCTTTGTACGCCGACAAAACTGTAGAATCCGTCCGCATCCGTCGATCGCTGATCCATCACCCACCTGTCCATGTTGGGCGCGTGCTCCTGGTGGAGGATTGTTGCCCGGGAGAGCGGTTCGCCATCGGGACTTGTCACATAACCCAAAATCACTCCACCGGGCCAGACTTCCAGCCGCTGTGGCGGCGGGGGAGTCGTCTCCACCGTGAAATCATGTGCCACCTTCATGCGCAGTTCCTCTGTTTCCGCCACCAGCGTATAACGTCCCGGAGGTACTCCGGCGAACTCGAAGAACCCACTGCCATTCGTTGCCGTGGAGGCGAAATGAAACCGGCCCGGCGAAGATACCACCGGCTGCCGCCAATCCGTGCTTGGCGGAATGAACCGGACATTCACTCCGCCAACGGATGCGTCTTCCGGCATGCGCACAACAGTTCCTGTTACAAAGAACCCACCCGACATCAGCAATTCCAGTTCCTGTGTCTCTCCACCTGCGGCGATTTCAAACTGCAGCGAGTCCCGCAATTCCGAGAGGCTTCCATCCGGACCCAGTACCGTTACCTCCGCGGTGTACTTCCCGGGCCTGATGTCAGAGATCTCCGTGCTTCCGGTTTCCGTGAAGACATCGATGGCGTGGTGACCCGTTTCATACTGAAAATCATTCCAGCCGGGCCGCAGCAGGCGGTATGCGTAGTATGTTACCGGCGTGCGATCCTCTTTCCACAAAACCGTCAATGTCACCGAACTGTCCTTCGTCAGATGAAAATGCTGCAATCCGTCCAGCATCGTCACATTGCGCCGCGTCTCCGGCACATAATCGGGATGCGAAACGGTTAATTCCCGCAACGGTTGTCCGGGAGGGATACCCGTTATTCGAAAGTATCCGTTGATGTCCGTCTGCAATGATTCCTGATCCAGCCATCCCGGCTGAAAGCGAGGGCTCCAGGGGTTCGGTCCGAGCCTCAGCGTTTCCGGTCCTGTGATCGTGGCGGCCTCCACCGGCTCCTCATCCCTGTTGAAGACATAGCCCTCAATCACGTCGCCTTCCGACAGAACAAGGTCGACGTCTTTGCGCGTCTGCCCCTCTGCGATTTCCAGCCTGATCGGTTCCGGTGAAAAGTACCCCGAGTTTATCGGGACGCTTGCCGAGATCTCGAGATCTCCAGGAGGAACATTGCGAGCTTCGTAGATACCGTTTTCGTCTGTTACCGCCGTTGTTGTGGAGGTTTCGCCCTTCGTCCCGGTTGTTGCCACCAGTACAGTAACGCCCGGTGCCGCATCTCCCGTCGGAGCGGTCACTCTTCCCGCGACAGAGGCGGTACGTTCAAGTATCAGTATGATGTCTTTGGGTTCGAGGCTGTTGTCAGCGAAGATGCTGTCCACTGCGGACAAGTCACCGGATCGGGCTTCGATTCGATTTCCCGCATCCGGATAGAGCGATGTCTGAAACACACCTCTTTCGTCTGTGACCGTGGAATGTGAACTGACCGGCGTTATCAGGCGTGAGGAGTCTGCACGAACCGCGGTCACGGTAACGGTTGCTCCCTCTGTCGGAGTCACACCGTCCGGCTGGAGAACAACACCCTTGAGCGGTGCCGCCTTTGCCAGAGCCACATATAACCGTGTCTCGTTTTCATCCGCTGGTATTTCGACAGGAGCAAGTCCCTCGGGATCGGCATTCAGAACCACCCACCCGGGCGGAGGTGAAGCAGTGATCCGTGCAGGTTCTTCTCCCTTCACCGGCACGACCAGGGTGAAGAAGCCGGAGGCATCCGATACCGCCTCGGAAGCGGATTCCCCCCAGGTCAGAACGACATCCGCCACTCCCGCACCGGATTCGTTGTCGAAAGCTCGTCCGGGGATTGTGACGGGACGAACAACTGCCGCGGAGTCCTTTCCCGCGGCGCTCGAAGTCGCTTCCGCACTGTCCGGCAGAAGGTTCAAACTCTCCTCGGACAATACTTTGACTCCTTCTCCGCTTTTGCCAATGCCGGTTCCCGCAGGCTTTGAAGAATCTCGCTGACCGGTTACGTCGAGGCTGCCGGCGTTGATTTGATCCGCAGGAGGCTCAACACGCCGCGATCTCTTCGCTGCAGAGGTGCCGACAATCAGGAAAAGAACAAGTGCAAGCAGCGCCCCGGCTGAGATTGCCACAATGAGAATGCCCGTACGTTTCATCCCTCATGACTCCCTCGTCGTATTCTTTCTTACCAAAACAACTTATTGCAGCACGGTTTTGTGCACAAGCCAATCGAACAAATCGTTCACCTGAGTAACGTCATCGCCTTCCGCGGAGCCACGGCAATGAAAATGGCCGACCTGATGCAAGAATTGTCTTGCCGACCGGTTTGCCCGTTGTCCTACTTCGGCGCACTGCCGGTGCGACAGCGTCTTGCCGAGGGACCACCGCCGAGAATGGTGCGGCAGGGGCCATCGCACGTATAGCAGAGGAACAGAAACATCAGGGGGTGGCATCACATGCCAAATTTTGATGAGCTCTTTACGCGCAAGCTTGGCGGCGGAAAGAGGACTTACTATCTCGACGTCAAGCAGGACAGCAACGGCGAGAAGTATGTCGTCATCAGCGAAAGCACTCGCAAGGATGGCGATCGCAAAATGCGCAATCGTGTCATGGTCTGGAAAGAGGACTTCCACGACCTGTTCGATTGTCTGAAAGACATGGAAGCCTTCCTCGCCGAAGATATCCGCAAAGCTGACGAGGAGAACATCTCACGTCGCCGTTCCTCTGACGATGTGAATGTTCGCCCCGAGGTTGCGGAAGTCGGACAGCAATAGGTTTTCGCGGTTGGCAATCGCCACAAGGCAGGTCACAAGCCTCCGGTCTCTGCCGGAGGTTTTTTTGTGTCACGCCCGATTGTGCTTATGACCGACTTTGGAACGGTCGACCCCTTCGTTGGAATCATGAAGTGCGTCATCCAGTCGATCGCTCCTCGGTGTCCGGTGATCGATCTTTCCCACGGCATTCCCGCACAAGACCTCATTGCCGCCGCCGTTATCCTTGAAGACAGTCTCTCTGACATTCCCGAAAACGCCGTCGTTTGCATTGTTGTCGATCCTGGTGTTGGTGGAACACGCCGTTCCCTGCTGGTTTCATCCGGTTCACGGACGTTTATCGCTCCTGATAACGGTGTACTGACTCCCGTGTTTGCTCAGAACAGGGAGGCCGTCGTTCATGCAATCATCGCTCACGGCCCGATTGTCCCTGATCGTTCCGCCACATTCCATGGCCGCGACGTCTTCGCTCCCGCCGCGGCTCTCGTTGCCCGCGGAGACGATGTGACAACGTTCACAGAGTCTCACGGGGATGAGCCTGTTGCTTTGACTCTGCCGACTCCCCGTTACGAAAACGGCTCTCTCCATTTGACTGTTCTCGTGATTGATCGCTTCGGCAACTGTGCGACCAATCTTTGCCGGGGCCATGCGGAGGAGGACCATCCCTGGATTTTCTCTGAGCCCGTTTGCCTTTGCATCGGCAAGGAGGAGATCAGGGGTCTTTCCCGGACCTTCGGCGATGTTTCGCCGGACCGTGCCGTGTTTTACTTCAACTCCGCGGGCCGTCTTGAATTCGCCGTCAATGGCGGCAACGCCGCCCGCCGTTTTGGCTTTTCACCGGGTTCGAAAGTTCTGCTTCGGTCCGTCCCGTGACGGGTTTCCGCTGGCCATGGGACGCGGTTCCCGCGACCGTGCGCCCGCCATGATGCTTTTTGAATCCATCGACGCCATCGACCTTCACCGGATTGCGGAGCCTGTCCACATTGCTGTCGGAACCTTCGACGGTGTGCATCTGGCGCATCGTGCTCTTCTGGGCCGCATTGCGGGCGAGGCCCATGCCACGGGCGGTCTTGCTCTTGTGTTTACCTTCCAGAATCACCCGCGCTCCGTTATTACACCAGGCGAAGCTCCGCCGCTTCTCACCCCATGGCCGTTCAAACGGCGCCTTTTGAGGGAGCTTCCGCTCGATATTCTTGTCGGCGTCCGTTTCGATCACGAACTGATGTCGATCTCCGCGCCGGATTTCGTGCGCGACGTTCTGGTGGGCCGCTGCCGTGCCCGCACCATTCACAGTGGCGTAAACTTTCGCTTCGGACACATGGGGTACGGGGGTCCCGGTCTGCTCCAGGACATGGCGGAGGACCTGAACTATCGCTACGAGCAGCTGGAGCCCATCAAGTCCGGCGGCCATCGTATCAGCAGCACCCGCATTCGTCAGACTCTCATGCAGGGAAATGTCGCGGAGGCCGCCGAGATGCTTGGCCGCTCCCACAGTGTCTCCGCCGCTGTTGTCAGCGGCGATGCACTCGGCCGGACGATCGGATTTCCCACGGCGAACCTCGGCATCGAAGACGATACGTTTCTACCCGCTGACGGTGTTTACGCCGTTCGCGTTCGCATCGATGAAAACGACGCCTCTCATCCCGGCATGATGAACATCGGCTGGCGCCCGACTGTCGGCGGCCGCGATCACCGGGCTGAAGTGCATCTCATCGACTGGAACGGCGATCTCTCAAACACCCGTCTCACTGTCGATTTCATCCAGCGCCTCCGCGGCGAGCAGAGGTTCGACGGACTCGAGGCTCTCAAGGCACAGCTGGAGAAGGACCGTGAAGCAGCGAAGAAAATTACAGTGAATTGAAAGGCTTGTGACTTATCTCACTGCCGCGGAGCTCTTGCCGCATTGGTGGTCTTTATATCCGGAGATCTGAAACCATCCGACTATATAGCGGTCGGCTATGCCAACGCGTTTCGCATGTTACTGAATCGTGGTGTCAGGCGAGTGTCTGAAAATGCAAAGGGATAATCTTATTTCAGCTTCTTCCCCAGGCTGACCATCTCGATGGCGGCTTCCGCGGCTTCGGCGCCTTTATTGCCCATTTTCAGACCCGCGCGTTCCAGCGCCTGTTCCATGGTGTTGGGCGTCAACACACCGAAGGTGACGGGAATACCGTGCTCCATGGAGAGCTGGCCGATGCCTTTCACGGCTTCCGCGGTGATGTATTCGTTGTGAGGCGTCTCGCCGCGCATCACACACCCCAGGACGACGACAGCGTCGACACCACCACGCTGGAGGACCTTCTTCGCGGCCAGGGGCAGCTCCCATCCGCCGGGCACGCGGATGATCGTGATGTCGTCCTCCTTTGCTCCATGCCGCACCAGGCAGTCCACCGCTCCGTCCACGAGCGCGTTCACCACGAGGGCATTAAAACGGCTCGCTATGATGGCGAATTTTGCGCCTTTGGCGTTCAGATCACCTTCGATGGTCTTCGGCATCGGTCGTCTCCCGGCGTGATGACCCCCATGGGTGGGGGAGGATTCCCGGATGGCAAGCGGGGTTCGCACCGAATAAGTGGCGAAATCCGATTTGTTTTATCCGCCTTGACCCGTCCGGCTCTGCTCCAGAGACGTGTTTTCATTACCGCACAGGAGTCTCCCCATGACCGCCCTCCAACACATCGACGAATCCCGTCTGGAAACCGATGTCGCTTACCGTTTTGAGTTTCTCGCCGGCTTTATGGATTTCGGCGAGGCCGACATTGCCGCTGTTCACGAGTCCGCCACCCACCTGGCTCCGATCGTTCCGGCTCTCGTCGATGCCGTTTACGACAAGCTGTTCAGCTACGATGCCACGAAGCGGCACTTTGTTCCGCGCCAGCACGGTTTCGAAGGCGACACACCGGAAACCCTGGAGGCTCTGACTCTCGATCATGAGCAGATTGCGTTCCGCAAGTCTCACCTCTCCAACTATCTTGTGAAGTTGGTCTCCTCTCCTTACGACGGCAAAATGCTTCAGTATCTGGACTGGGTTGGAAAGATTCACACACCAAAGGCCGGTAACTCCGGGATCGTTATTCCCATCGTTCAGATCATGGCGCTCTTCGGGTTTGTGAACGACGCGCTGATTGCGACGATTCAGGGTCTGGACGGCGTTTCTCAGGAAAAGAAAACGGAAATGATTCGCGCGTTTACCAAGCTGCTTTGGATTCAGAGTGACCTCTTTGTGCGCCACTACGTTTGATCAGCCACCACCACCCTGAACGGGCTGAGCCAGGTCGATTGTCAGTTCAATGCGGTCCGGGCTGTCCTCTTCCACCAGGACTGTCCGGACCATCCCTTCGGTTCCATCTTTCCAGACGTTGACGGAGCTGACGCCTTTGAGCAGAAAGCGGAAGTCGTAGACACCGTCCTCCTCCCTCATGCGTCCGCTGTTGCGGGAAGACACGGGCTGGCTGAAACCGGGCACCGTGTAGAGTTGCGCAAAACGAATTTCCGGAACCGGTTGTCCGTTTTCGAGCACCGTGAGCTGGATTCTTGCGAAGTCCGATAACTGAATGACAACGCGGTTTTCCGGGTCGTCGAGAAAGACCTGGCCAAGACCTCCGCCATAGGTGCGATGCCACGCAAAAACGTAGTGCTCCGGCGGCTCTTCGGGATCCGGTTCTGCAAGTCGGATCGGGGGAACGTTGAGTTCAAAGA
>JANQSL010000200.1 GCA_028284075.1 Candidatus Sumerlaeia bacterium
CTTGAGGCGGTAAGGCTCGAGCACCGACTCCATCGCCTTTTCCAGCTCGGAGCGGGGAACGTCGATGTGACGCTCGGCGAGAAGCTTTTCCAGCTTCGCGCGCCCGTCGTTCACCCAGGTGGTCATTTCCCGGGACTTGAGCCAGTGCTTGATTTTACTGCGGGCCCGGCCGGTTACAACGACGTCCAGCCAGTCGCGGCTCGGATGCCCCTGCTGACTTGTGATAATATCCACTGTGTCGCCATGCTGAAGCTTCGTGCGCAGGTTGACAATACGCCGGTTGACGCGTGCACCGATACATCGCTCACCGACTTTCGTGTGAATCGCAAAGGCGAAGTCGATGGGAGTGGCGCCGGCGGGAAGCTCAATCACATCGCCAAGCGGTGTAAAACACAACACGACGTCGGCAAAAACATCGCGCTTGAGCGTATCCAGCATGCTTGAGGAGTCGCCCGGGTCCTGAATCCACTCGGAAAGCTGACGAAGCCATTCCAGTTGTCTGTCGGCCCCGGGAGCTGCGCGGCCTTCCTTGTACATCCAGTGAGCGGCAATTCCGTACTCAGCAACCTCGTGCATTTCCCGAGTGCGAATCTGTATCTCCGTGACAACCCCTTCGTAGCCGATCACCGTTGTATGCAGCGACTGATAGCCGTTCGGTTTGGGTGTGCCGATGTAGTCCTTGAACCGTCCGGGCTTCGTGTGCCAGAGACTGTGTACGGCTCCGAGAATTTCGTAACACTGCGTCTTCGTTTCACAGGCGATGCGCAGGGCGTTCAGATCGAAGATTTCATCGAAACTGAGGCCATCGCGCCTCATCTTGTTGAAGATCGACCAGAAGTGTTTTGGCCTGCCGGAAACCTCGATGTCCGTATAGCCCAGCTCCTCCAGATGCCTCTGCAAACGCTCGCAGGACTTCTGCACGAAGTCCTCGCGCTCACGGCGCTTGAGTTCGATGGCGCTTGCAAGCTCGCGATACTCCTTCGGGTACAGCCACATCATGGCAAGGTCTTCAAGCTCGCTCTTGATGAGCACCATTCCGAGGCGATTGGCGAGAGGCGCGTAAATATCGATGGATTCGTGAGAGATTGCTTCGCGGCGCTCTGCGGAAAGATGCTCCAGCGTCCTCATGTTGTGAAGCCGGTCGCAAAGCTTGATGATCAGCACGCGAATGTCCCGTGCCATGGCGAGAATGATCTTGCGAAGATTCTCAATCTGATGGTCGCGGGAGGTGTCGAAATGGATCCTGCCGATCTTTGTGACACCTTCGACAAGCAGCGCAACGGACTCCGGATAGTTCCGCCGCAGCTCCTCCAGCGTGAGTGCCGTGTCCTCAAGAGCGTCGTGCAGGAGTCCCGCCGCAATCGTCGCGGGATCCATGCTCAGGTCTTCCAGCAGGCTGGCAACGGCAAGTGGATGGGCAACATAGGGCTCGCCGGACTTGCGGGTTTGAGTGCCGTGAAGCCTCACAGCATCTTCGTATGCCCTGCGCACAAGCGCGCGTGACTCTCCATCGTCCGGAATACGGCTCAGGAGAGACTCGAAACGCTCCTCAAGGGGAAGTCTTTCGATGGCGGAAGAAGATGTCATTCCAGACTGGGTGCTCCCGTTTGTACTCGCCACAGAGCCTTTGCTCCACTGTCGAGTGATGCACGATAGATTCCAGGGAGAGCGTGAAGCCTGTAAAGGACGATTTCCTTGCCGCCGCCTTCCTGGTTGATAAATACTGCAGGTGTTTGATTCCCGCAGGCTTGCGCCCCGCGACGGATTACCTTGACTGCAATCACTCTTCAAACCCGCGCCGCCTGGCTGAGCCTCGATGGATCACCTTCGGCGGAAGCTCTGGTCCGACGAGTCGACGAACTTGTCGCAGCCGGATACGACAGCATTGCCGTTCCGCTGCTTTCCAGAGGGGATGCGCTCGTCGAGCCGGTTCGCCGAGGCAGAAGGAAGGGAGAACCGGATGGCCGGGCCATGGAGGCCCTGAAGGCCGTGGAGCGTCACCCGAACTGTTCCGTCTGGCTGGCCATCGACCCGCTGACCGCAGGCCTGTCGGACGGAACCCTGAGCGACCTCGCCCGCCGGCATCGTGAGTGGCTCCTGCGCAATACCAGCGGCCGACGCCAGCCTGTAGGAAACTGCAATTCGAATCCGCTCTTTTCATGGATGAACATGAGCTGGAGGCGTTTTGTGGGCGAGATGCTCATGATGATCGTCTGCCGCCATCCGATCAACGGCATCATCATGGATTTACGTGCATGGCCCGGACGTTCCGACCTTGAGGACAGATGGTATTGTTGTTCGTTCGACAGCCAGGTACGAGCGGAACAAGCGGTTGGTCTGAGCTTCGAATTCCTTCTGGCGGAGGGAACACGTCAACAGATCGAAGCGTGGCAGACATGGGTTACATCTGAAATGCGCGCCTTTGTCGAATCGCTCATGGGACGGACGCGTGTCTTCCGCAGTGATCTGCAGTGGCGTCTTTTTCTTCCACCGACAGATCCCCGCGATCACGCTCAGTCGCCCTGGGTGGACTGGATTGCGGATCACATTGTTTCGGAGGTGATACTGTCTCCGGGAGGCGAAGAACTGACCTTCGAACATCAGATCGAAGCCATGGAGAGTGTTTCCGGAACCCGCCTTCTGGCTATGACAGCAGGCCCCGGGCAAAACGCGGACGATTCAGAATCATGGCCTTTCTCTGGAACTCTTGACCTGCAGCCATCCGGTGAACCAGCCGGAAGTCAGGAAACCATCCTCCCCGCTGCAAACCCGCTGGAGCACGCCTTGCAGTTGATCGTCTTCGTGGAGAACCAAATGGAGGAGTCGCGTGGCCGCCGTTTCGTCCGCCACGCCCGGAGAGTGCTTGAAGGCTTTGATGCGACACCGGAAGCCGTCGCCGCACTCCACGAACGCGTGCGAGAACTTGAGGATAAAATCGCGAACGGCCGCTTCGGATTTCAGAAGGAACACTCCCGGCTCATTCCGGAGGCCCGGCTTTGTCTTCGCCTTCTGGGTTCCGTCCAGCCGAACATACCGGTTTACTGACTTTTGTCCCCCACAAGCCGTTCCAGTTCCGCCAGTTCCACGTCTTCCGCATAGTTTCTCCGCACGTTGCGCGCTCGTTCGGCAAGCGAGCGGGCCTCCTGGTGCTTCCCCGCCTCCAAAAGCATCCTGGCGAGCTGCATTGTATGATGTGCATCCAGAGGATGCAAATCAACCGCCTCGCGCTGCTGTTCTATCGCCGAATCGATGTCTCCGCCTCCGCGCCATGTCCAGATCGCGAGGCTTTCGACGGTTCGTGCCGACCAGGGGTTCAGCTCACGGGCGCGTGCGAACTCATCGAGAGGGGATTGTCCCAGGCGCCATTGAGTTTCTCCAAGTGTATGGTGCAAATCGGGATTGTCCGGCTGCCATGAAACAGCCCGTGACAGAGAATCGTATGCAGAGCCGAAGTCCTTGTCGGCCATGGCATATTCCCCCATCGTTGCGTGCCACTCTGCAAGCATTGGACGTGTGATCAGCAACCACCACGCGGGTATTGCAAGGATTGCCGGCACAATGAGCAGGATACCGATGAGACGCGGTGGCAACGTGCGGGTAGTGAGGCCTGTCGAAAACGAAACGCAAAGTGCCACCAGAAGACAGCAGTCCAGCCAGACCTCGGTATATTGCAGTGTGAACTCAACCAGTCCGTGAACAACCGCTGTCAGGAGAGCCGCCAGCAGTGCCGCGTTGTGGATGCCATCTTCGCCGGAGTCACGGATGTTTCGACCACACGAATAAACCGCGCTTCCGATCAAGAGGAGGAACAGGCACACTCCGATCAGACCGGTTGCAGCGCCAAACTCCACGAACCAGTTATGTGCAAGCCGCGTCTCCTGAGAATCCGCAACGCGATGCGATGCGTACAGGACCTCGTATGCCCCCGGACCTTTGCCGACAAGCAACGACTCACTCCACATGGAAAGCCCCGCATCCCAATAGTAGGCGCGTTGCTGCAGCGTCGAAATACCGAGCCAGCGCCGTTCAAACCCGGACTTCTCTTCCTCTCCGCCGGATGCACCACAAATCAGGAGGGCAAAAACCGCGGCGATCGCACTCTTTCGGAGCAGAAGCTTCCGGCCCGACAAAAGCAAAACGAAAACGCCCGTGGCAAAGACGACCGCAACGAGTGCTCCACGAGATCCCGACAGCAAAACCGCCGTAATCATCAAGAAGGCTGATGCTCCCCACGCCAAACGATGAGTGTTCCTCCGCGCGGAGACGGTGAGTCCCATTGCAACGGGAAGTGCAAGCGCCATGAAACCCGCGAAAACGTTCGGCGATCCCAGTCTCCCCGCGGCACGTCGTTCTTCCAAAGCATGCAACAGCCCTTCGAATTCGCCCGTTGCATAGTACTCCCGGTTTGCCATCAGACTTTCAACCTGCGACCTGAACGTTCCCGGCAGACCCGCAGGCCCGAATGTCTGGTAAACAGCGTGTAGCGCACACACACACCCGAACCCCGCGAGCCATATCATGACCATGCGGCGCAGCGCGGATCGCTCGTCGAGGTCCTGTGTACTCAGAAGAATGCCGGCAACGGAAAGGAAGAGAACCGTACCCTGCAAAACGCGGCCGGTGTGATCGCGTCCCAGAGCGGGAACCGGAGCTCCATACTGGCGGAACATCCACCATCCCGCGAAAAGGACCATTGCTCCGACCGCAACAGCCGTTTCGATACGAACGCTTACTTTGCCGTTCCCCACAATCCAGAGCAGGCCCGTTCCCGCAAGTGTGCAAAGAAACCCCAGTGAAACGGCAACGGCATGGAGAGGGTAAGCGCCCTGAGGATTCCAGTGACTGATCGTCAGCAGCCCCAGAGGCAAAAACAACAGCAGACGCCGCGTTCTCTGAATATCGGTTTGTGCCGGGCGTGTCATGCAACGACGCAAGCGCGGCGGTGCTTGCCGTGGCTACTCGAAATCGGGCGGAAGGTCTGCCGGCCCGTACCAGGCTGGCATTGCTTCTTCATCGAGACAGATGCGGGTCCGGTGCTTCGCCCACAACTGATCTCCCCAATCAAAATGCCACCATTCACTGGGCAGGCTGCTGAATCCCTCCGCAATCATGGCGTTGAAGAGAATTCGCCGGTTGCGGCGAGCCTCCCGCGCGCTTGCGGACCCGTCCTGGTTCTCCGGATGCTCGAAATATTCGGTATGACTCACAGCCGCCGGATCGTCAAAGACACCACCCATATACAAATGTTCATGGTTGTCGATCCTCCGGAGGGTCAGGTCCACCGCGGCCCCGGTGATGTGTGAAATCCAGGTCTTCGGATTCTCGCGGACGAAGCACGACGGATTGGAAATGTAGGGACTGATATAGTTCCGCGCCTCATCAAGATCCGTGATTCCTCTCTCTTTCATGGCATGTTCAAGCATCCAGTCATAGATGCTTTGCTGACATTCCACAGTTCGATATCCATCCCAAAGAAAGAGTTCAAGACCAGCCGGGCGAACCGCTTCATTCACGCACACCAGCCGATCCACAACACTTCTGCGCAACCAGACGTGCCTGGGCGCCCCCGGAAGAACCCGATGGTATGGAACGTTTAATCCATCCGCTCGCGCATAATAGCTCTCTCCACTCAACCCGAAACGATCGATTCGAACAAGAGATTCCGAGGACAGTTCGTGCTGTGGGTCGATGGGGTATTCTCGATAGGGCTTGTCGCCTTCACGTGGCTGGCGAAAGGGAATCGGACGAGAAACCAGATTCTTGAGAGGTGAGGTTTCGGCGATGGTCATGGTTGGCTACAGGATTTGCTTTCGAAGTCGAATACGCTGATGAAGTTCACGACGGCACTCCGTGCAGAGGTAAAAGCGCATGTCCTCGTGAACCTGAGCGGTCGCTTCCTCCACCTGTTCCCTCGACATTCCCTCCATGGCTCGAATCAGACGTTCCCATTCGTCCACGTTGGGTGCGGAAGCCTCCGGCGGATCGGTGTCCCGCAGGACAGGCTCGGCATACACCTCGAGACGTGCGTAGTAGAGAATCTCCTCTTCCTCGACCCACCGGCCACAGGAGTCGCAAACGCGATTGTCGGGATGAATGTGCATGACGAACTTCCGATCCCCGCCGCAGGAGCCTATTCAACCGCACCGGCCGCCCGGATCAATCGTAATAGCCCTTTCCCGGAGGAAGCTCTCGATAGCCAACCCGCTCTTTCAACAACCGGTCGATCTCGGCCCGCAACACATCCGCCTTTACGGGTTTTTCAAAGAACGTGTTCGCCTTCGTTCCCATCTTCCAGACCTGAGCGGCAAGTTCCTCTCCCACCGTTGCTCCGGTCAAAACGATCACCGGAATGGAGTGATATCTCTCATGTGTTTTGATTTTCTCAGTCAGATCGAGCCCGTTCATTCCAGGCATACCCAGGTCAGTAACAACAAGATCAGGCGGCTCTTTCTCGATCAGCGCCCAGCCTTCCGGACCACTCATCGCCTGGACGACCCTGTACAGTGGCGACAATTGAATGCGCAGCAGATTCAGAATGTCCTGATCGTCGTCGACGGTGAGAACGCGGGCGGACATGGCGACTATCCGTCGATCAGCTGAAGCGGAGCAAAGCGCACAAGAAACTCCTGACTTCTTCCATCGTCAAACTCCACGTAGACCTGCTGCGACCCGAAACGGCCACTGGTTTCCGTGATCGTGCCCTGCCCCATGATACGATGCTCCACCCTGTCGCCCACATTGAAAGACCTGCCGCCTCCGCCGCGCGGAACCGATGGCCTCCCTCTGGAACCGCCGCCATAGGTGCGTCCATAGGAACGCTCCGGATACGCACGCGGTGTAAAACCGTCAACGGATGGCAGACCTCCGATCCCCATCTTCATACGATCTCCATCCGACATCATTTCCTCAGGGAGTTCCGACAAAAAGGTCGACGGCTCCATCGTGTCATACTGCCCGTGTCTCATTCGCCGCAGCGCTCTGCTCAGAAACAGCCGTTTCCGTGCTCGCGTCAGCGCCACATAGAAGAGCCGGCGTTCCTCCTCGAACTGATCGGGGCTGTCGAGAGTCCGGCTGTTGGGAAACAAACCGTTGTCCAGGCCAATGACAAAAACGTAGTCAAACTCCAATCCCTTTGCGTTGTGCACAGTCATCAAGCTGACTTTCGGACGATCATCCTTTTCCTCTCGTTGTGCATCCAGCGCCATCGTTTCCAGAAACGAAAGCAACGAGTGATCGTTCTCCGTCATTTCAAACTCGGAAATGACATTCTCGAACTCCTCGATGTTTTCCAGCTTTCTGGCCCCGTCAATGGAGGAAGGATCTCCCACGCCGTCGGTCTTGTAGCGCGTCTCTTCCAAAACGGATTTCAGCACTTCGGACGTGTTCGCGTTTTGAGCGACCTTGTCATGCCAGCCATCAACTGCAGCAATGAAGTCGCAAAGTCCCGCCCGCGCCTTGCCCTTCACGGCATCCGCTTCCAGAAGGCGCTTCGTCGCCTCAAACAGGCTGACCTGCTCAATGGCTGCCTCCGCGGAGATTTCGCCGAGGGTCTTTTGACCAACGCCGCGCGAAGGGATATTCACCACACGTTCAAATGCCAGATCGTTTGTCGGCTGAACCGCAAGCCGCAGAAATGCCAGCAGATTTTTAATCTCGGCTCGGTCGTAGAAGCGCGTGCCGCCGACGATCCGATAGGGAATGCGCAACTTGCGGATACCATCCTCGATGGCACGGGAAAGCCCGTGACTGCGGTAGAATACGGCGATCTCCGACGCACATGCACCCTCATTGAGCATGGTTCCCCGGATGTGGGCCGCAACAAGGTCCGACTCTTCGACATCGTCCCGGCCTCCGATAAAAACCAGAGGATCGCCTTCACCGCTTTCCGTCCAGAGAGTCTTTCCGATGCGCATGGTATTGTTCGCAATCACACCGGACGCCGCGTTCAGAATATTCCCTGAGGAGCGGTAGTTCTGCTCGAGACGCACCACCTTGCAGTCCTCAAAAACTTCACGGAAATCGAGAAGATTCCGAACATCCGCACCTCGCCATGAATAAATCGACTGATCCTCATCGCCAACGACACAGATGTCGCGATCATCACCAACCAACAGTTTGATCAACTCAAACTGGCTGTGGTTTGTATCCTGGAATTCATCCACCAGAATGTGCTGATACTTGCGCTGCCAGCGGGCGCGCACCTCCTCATTGTCGCGAAACAGCAAGACGGATCGAAAGATCAAATCCTCGAAATCCAGCGAGTTGTTCTTCTTCAGCAGCTCCTCATATTCCTTGTAAATCCCCGCATAGGGAATCTCTTCGTTGTCAAACTCGGCGGCACAGTCGTCCGGCGTCAGAAGCTTCATTTTTGCCAGATTCACAAAGTTCTGAGCCTGCCCGGGACGAACCTTCTTCGGGTCCACGCCAACCGCTTCCATGGCCTTCTTGATCGCTGTTTCCTGGTCCTTGTCGTCAAGAATCGCAAAAGACCTGTTCAGCCCGGCTGCATCCGCCTCACGACGGAGAATCGCGGCACACCGGCTGTGAAACGTGGAAATCGCGAGAGAGGGATCGTCCGCGACCCCCAGCAGACGGCAGACGCGCTCGCGCATTTCCCGTGCGGCCTTGTTCGTGAACGTGACCGCCAGAATCTGCCAGAGGGGAATTCCCACTTCCCGGGCGAGCCAGGCAATCCGGTGCGTAATCACACGCGTCTTGCCGCTCCCGGCGCCGGCGACAATCAGCAGCGGCGTGCCGTAATATGAGACGGCTTCGGCCTGGGGCGGGTTGAGATTTTGGAGAAGATCGGAAACGGGAGCGGACATTCAGTGGCAACAGGTGGCGGCGGATTGGTTTCAGGAAAGCGTCCGTTGCGGATGCCTGCCAACCGGAAACGGCGCTTTATCGGAAAGCGATGAGGACAGTCCCTCGTCCCTTGCCCCCTCACCCGCCGACTGTCATCTCTCCCGCCGACTTCGGGACAGACGGTCGCCCCCTCCGTGTCCCGCACCTTTATCCGGGAGTTTTCGAAACATGAGCACGAAGGGCAAACTTGTCGTCGGACAATCCGGCGGCCCCACCGCCGTCATCAATCAATCGCTCGTCGGTGTTATTCAGGAGGCCATGAAGCACGAATCCGTTGGTGGCATTCTTGGCATGGTCCATGGCGTCGAAGGACTGCTGAAGGAGCAGTTTGTTGACATGCGCGGACTGAACGCCAAACAACTCGAAGCCGTCGCCGCAACGCCTGGCGCGGGACTCGGCTCCTGCCGCTTCAAGCCGAAGGAGGAGGACTGCAAGAACATCTTCGAAGTTTGCCGGAAGCACGATATTCACTATTACTTCTACATCGGTGGAAACGACAGTGCGCTCTCGGCGGGAATCGTGAACAAGATTGCACGAGCGGCCGGCTACGAGTTACGCGTCTTCCACGTGCCGAAAACCATCGATAATGACCTTCTCGTGACGGACCACTGCCCCGGCTACGGCTCCGCGGCAAAATACGTGGCACAATGCTTCATGGGCAATGATGCGGACAATCGCGCTTTGCCGGGCATCAAGATCGACATTGTCATGGGCCGCAATGCCGGCTGGTTAACAGCCGCTGCCGCTCTGGCCCGCGTTAATCCCGGCGACGGACCGCACGCCGTCTTCCTCCCCGAACGGGGCTATACACTGAAACAGTTTCTGGAGACAGTCGATGCCGCATACCAGAAGCACGGCCGTGCCGTGATCGCCGTCAGCGAAGGAATTGCCGATACGGACAGCAACACGTTTATGGAAAGTGAAAAGGTTCGTGCCGAACTGAAGGAAATGGGTATGGATGCCATCCTCGACGCCTTTGAAGCCTCGGGCAAAGTCGAGGACCTTTCCGGAGGCGCCAAGCGCGACGCTTTCGGCCACATCCAGCTCTCCGGTTCCGGCGCTCTTGCTGACTTCCTGGCCAGTGCAACGAAGATTTACCTCTACAAGAAGTATCAGAAGAAGGCGCGCGTCCGCGCCGACACGCTCGGCTACGCCCAAAGATCCATGGCGGGAGTCGTCAGCGAGACGGACGCACTCGAAGCCAGAGAGGCCGGTGTGGCCGCAACGCGTATCGCCATGCTTGGAGACATCGACGGCTCCGTCTGTTTCCGCCGCCTTGAGTCAAACTTCGACAAGTACTTCTGTGAACCGTTTCGTGCGTCCCTCGAAGACGTGTCCGGAGTCAATTTTCCCGCTGGCATGAAGCAGTATCGCCCGCTGGACGATCGCTTTATTGGCGGCAATGACGTGGACGTCACACCCGAGTTCATTGACTGGGTGCGGCCGCTGATTGGCGACCTCCCTCCGAAAGGCGTGATCGAACTCCCGCGCAAAGACTGACAGCCTTCATTACCAAATACTCAACTGCAACGCCCCGGTCTTTTGACCGGGGCGTTGTCTGTTTTCACGAGCATGATGCGAAGCCGCGAGTTAGTCCGCGCCAAAGGTTGGCAATGAAAACGGCCCGTCCGGCAATGCGCAGATTTTGCACCGCTGACCGTGACTCTGCATTGCAACTTCGACGGCTTCCTGAAGATCTGTCGCAGGAGTCAGCCCGGCTTCCCACAACTTGTCCGCCTGCATGCCCGGTCCCGCATGCAGGATGATTTCGTGCTCCCTGAGCATTTCGTAGAGCCTCTGAACGATCCATTGGCCAGGCACAAAGTTCGATCCCGTCTTGAACTTCTTTTCAAAACCCCTCGGTGTGCGCGACGCCATCAGAAGAGCTTCCAGAGGGCGAGGCCCGAAACCGCCGGACATCCGGGCGGCAACAATGATTGTGCTGTTTTCCTTCAGGACGGGCACAGCTCCCGAAACAGCATTGAAGACATGAAAAAGAGTGTCATCCCACGGCGCTCCACCACCCGTCGTGATGACAATGTCCATTGGCTCCTTCAACGTAATCCGCATCTTTTCGCGAGCCGTGCTGATCGCTGTCATCACAGACTGCAAACCGTCGCCTGCAACAACCTCGGCGATTTTTCCCTCCGGCGAAAGAAGAGGCGACACCACAAAATCGGCGCCCGTGTTCATCAACGCCTCTGATGCGGCAATGTGGAGCGGATTGTCCCGAATCACTCCGTAACAGATCTTCGGGTTCGCAATCAAATCGTACCGGTAGAACCCTTTGATACTCGTTTCGGACGCCAGCCCGGGCAAAATCATTGAACGGCCACCGGTAAAACCCATCACAACATTGGGCTGCACGGGACCGAACAAAATCTTCAATGTCGAATCGACATACGTGCTGTTCACTTCCAGCGGAATCCCGTCACCGACAGTCCCAAGGTGGGCGACAGGCGAAGACTTTGGATCGTGCAGCTGAACCGTGTAGCGATTGCTCAGTTCCTCCGGCACAGCCTCGCTCAGAAACTCCTGGTCGAGCGGCATCCAAAGACTGTTCGTGAACAGAATCGTAATATGGCGTCCTGCAGCGAGGCTCTGTTGCTCCAGGGTTTCCAGGAACGCGGGAAGCACAGGTGCCAAAGCCTCCCATGCCCCGGAATCGACAACGACGACCGCTTCTGACTTGTCGGCCACAAGATCCGGAAAAGAAGCCCCAACCGGTTCCTCAAGAGCGTTAACGATGGAAATCGACGGATCGAGATCCGATTCAAAACGAAACGACCGATAACTGCGGCCGTTGATCCAGTTGTCTGGAACGTCGACGGGAACGGAATCGTCCCCGAACGGAAGACGAATATTCATCTTCGCCTTTCCTCGATAGGCGTGATTTGTGGAGATTTCCCGCCCTTCAGACCGAGGTCAATGAGGGAAAACGCAGCTGGTGATCGACCTAACTTCATTTTTTTCAATGGTTTGAAATTCCTACGGCTTGAGTTCATATTCTGCGATCTTTTTACGGAGTGTGTTTCGATGTATTCCAAGAACTTCAGAGGCCCGAACCTGATTACCCTCACACGAGCTCAGCACGGCTTCTATGTGCAGTTTCTCGACATCCGCGAGAGACATGGTCGGCGCAGTAAACGGTCGGTTGGCCCCGGCCTGGCCACTCGGAGCGGGGCGCCCCGTCGGGGCAAAGGTGAAGTGGCGAGGAAGTAGAATCTTGCCATCCGCGAGCAGGATGGCGCGCTCGATGCAAT
>JANQSL010000223.1 GCA_028284075.1 Candidatus Sumerlaeia bacterium
CTTCATGGCGACGGTATCGCCGCCTATCATGTGTTGAATGCTGGACGTTGTCAGAGATTCGAACTGCGTTCCCAGAACCTCGCCGACGAACAAGCCGACGACAGCCCCCAGAAAACGATCACGAACCTGCTCGGCGAGCACCGGACCACCTCTCCTGCGACGATTGACGACACGATTCTTTTATCGTCCGGACTGAGCAACGCAAATCTCCGCAGTGCTCAATGCTCAACGGCGGCGGTTGAAAATGGACTGCGCAAAGCAGGCCAGCAGCCCCTCGAGAGGCGCCGGCAGCGTGCGGATGCTGCGAAGTGCTTTTTCAAGGAGATCGGTGCATGCTGCTCTCGCGCTCTCAATCGCTCCGTATTTTTGAAAGAGAGCAATCGCTTGCGTGACATCATCGTCCGTTGTTTCGGTTCGTGTTTTGTCCAGAATGGCATAGAGAAGGGCCTTGTCCTCCGGACTTGCCCGCGACGTTGTTTCCGCTACCAGATAGGAGCGTTTCCCTTCGCGGATATCGCTGCCAATTCGTCCGCCGCGGCCCTTGCCTGCTGTCAGATCCAACGTGTCATCCGTGATCTGAAACAGCGGCCCCGTAAAATGGCCGAACTCTTCCAGTATTGTAAGAATCGACTGCTCAGCGCCGGCGGCAATGGCGCCGCCAATCATGGGAGCCGCGAGATAGTGACCCGTTTTTTCCCGAACCAGCCGGAGATAGTCATCATGTGAAAAATCTCCGCTTTCACGAGCACTGATGTCCAGGCACTGGCCAACATGTGTATGATCAACCGTTGTGGACATCAGGCGCATCAGTTTCAGCCGCACCGTGTCTGTGATGTCATCATCGTCATCCAGTAACATCGAGAGGACCTTGCAAAACAGATAGTCTCCAATATTGATACCATGAGCCAGGCCGTAGCGGATATGAACGCACGGTCGGTCCCGCCGCACGGTGTCGCCGTCTTCGATATCATCATGAACGAGGGCAAAGTTATGCATCAGTTCGATGGCGCAGGCAAAACTCAACGCAACCTTCGGGTCACCCCCGAGAGCTTCGCAGGTGGCGAGGCAAAGGACCGGCCGCAGGCGCTTGCCGCGCGCCAAAGGGTCCTGCAGATCGAGCCCCAGAGCGTACCGCATCCCGTCATGAAGAGGCGTGACCTGTTCCTCGCGGGAGACAAGTCTGGTCAGGTGTTCGTCAACAATTGCCGAAAAACGTTCGATAACAGGGGCAAGTTGGTCATGGTGGGCGGGCGGCAATAGGGCGGTCTCCGTTCGCGATTGTTGAGAGGGATGCGCCCTGATGAACGGCAAAGGGGCAAGCATGAGGGCACAACTTCCTTGCCGCCCTCACGGGTTCTGCGTCTAAACCGCGAGTCATGAACGTGGTGACTGCCGCTCAAATGCGCGAAATCGATCGTGTCACGATTGTGGAACGCGGTATCCCGGGAATCGAATTGATGGAGCGTGCAGGCCTCACTATTTCCCAGGCCTGTGCCGATCTACTTCAGCAACCGGGCCCGGTTCTGGTGTTGTGTGGAAAGGGTCATAACGGTGGCGATGGTTTCGTCGCCGCGCGGTACCTTGCACAGTCCGGTTACGAAACTTACGTTTTGCCGGTACTGGGCATTGAGGGCTTGAGCGGCGACGCGAAAACAGCCTTCGAGCGCTTGCCGAGTTCCGTCTCCAGACTGGTATTGCCGGACGAATCCGCTTTTCAGGAACTTGTTCAAGGCGCTGACGGTATTATCGACGCAATGCTCGGCACGGGTTTTTCGGGAAGTCCACGCAGTCCGTTGGACTGGATTATTCGCACTCTTAATGGATCTTCCACGCCTGTGGTTTCCGCGGATATTCCAACCGGGCTCAACTCTGATACGGGCGAAGCGGATCTCGCCGTCAAGGCGGCGATTACGGTTACCATCGGACTACCCAAGATCGGGATGCTTTCAGTGAGCGGCGTGGAACACTCCGGCCATGTTCGGGTCGAGCCCATTCAGTTTCCGCCCGACATGCTTGCCGAAGCCGGTCATAAGCGGCGAACGATCACATTGACGGAAGCCGCCGCGCTTCTGCCACGGCGGCCACCGGATGGTCACAAGGGTTCCTTTGGAACAGCCAGTCTTTTTGCCGGCTCCCGTACAATGCCGGGAGCGGCGATTCTTGCAGCCACCGGTGCCCTTCGCAGCGGAGCGGGTCTTGTCCGCGCAGTGACTCCATCTGTGAATCGTGGTGTTCTTGCCTCAAGTCTGCCGGAGTGCCTTCATGAGCTTCACGGGGCCGAAGATGTCCTTGAACCGCTTGGTGAAACCGCGCTGAAGCGACTTGAGGCAAACTCCGATGCACTGCTTGCGGGTCCGGGGTGTACCACTGCCGCTGCGTTCGGTCAGTTGGTTGAACAGTTGATGAGTGACACGACCGGACCCCTTGTTCTTGACGCAGACGCGTTGAACATTCTTGCGAAGCGCAAGGACGTGGCTGGAAAGCTCACACCCCGTGTTATCGTCACGCCTCACCCCGGAGAGATGGCAAGACTCTCCGGCGAGCCGGTTCAGACGGGATTTCCCGATCGCTGGAACTGGGCGGCCCGGACCTCCGGGCGCCTGAACTGTTATGTGCTTCTCAAGGGATTTGGTTCACTTGTGGCGACGCCTGAGGGTCGGGTAACCCATATTCCCACGGGCAATACCGCGCTCGCTCGTGGCGGCAGTGGTGACGTGCTGGCCGGCATGATCTGTGGTTTGCTGGCCCAGGGGCTTCCTCCGGAGGAGTCCGCGATACTCGGTGCGTTTGTTTGCGGTCTGGCTGCCGACATCGCGATCCGGAAAGCGTCAGGTCGTGGTCTGACAACAAGTGAGATTGCCAGGCACATTCCGCCGGCCTGGAGCGAGATCGAACAATCCCGGTAACCTCGTTGTCGGAAAGGAGGCTTGCGGCCCGGCTTCGATGCCACGAGGCCTTTGCATCCTTGTCAGGGAGAACTCATGACGGCTTCAAAAACTGTGGCAACCGATCCTCTGCTCGAAGCGCGGAACGTTCGAAAAACCTACAGAGATGGCGAACGGACTCTGGAGGTTCTTCGTGGTGCGAGCCTGACGCTCGGGCGAGGGGAATATGTTTCCATTGTGGGGCAGAGTGGTTCGGGCAAGTCGACGCTCCTGCACCTCCTGGGTGCGCTGGACAAGGCAACGGAGGGCGAAATTTCGCTCGAGGGCCAACCCTACGCGAGCCTCAGTAACAGTCGGCTTAACCGAGTCCGCATGGAAAAAGTGGGTTTTATTTACCAGTTTCATCATCTGTTACCGGAGTTTAACGCGCTCGAGAACACATTTCTTCCGGGAATGATCGGGCGGCGTTCCACCGCAGCCCTCATTGAGCGTGCTCGTGATCTGCTGACACGCATGGGCTTGGGTGAACGGCTTGAACACCGTCCTTCAAGACTTTCCGGCGGTGAGCAGCAGCGAGTGGCGCTGGCTCGGGCTCTCATGAATGACCCTCTCGTTATTCTTGCTGACGAGCCTACTGGTGATTTGGACCAGAAGACTGGTCAGGAGGTCATGGACTTCGTGCTTTCCGAAACAGTGGGGCAGGGCAAGTCGCTGGTGATTGTAACCCACGATCCCGCAATCGCCGCTCGAGCCAGCCGAAGCTATCGTCTCGAATCCGGACAGTTATCCGAAACCCCCAATTGACTCGGCCGACTGTCTTCGGCGACCAATTCCCCGCGTTGAACGACCGCCCCTCGGGGCGGAGAGGTGTTTTTATCGCCTCGGCGTTTGGCAATCACAGCAGGAGGCATGGCCTTGCACGAAGGGGAATTTGAACTCCGAGACAAAATCAAGGAACTCATCCGCGGAAAGAAGTTCGACGAACTCGAAAGCCTCTGGCTCTCTGTAGTCGAAGGTCAGCCGCTTTCCGTCATGTTGCACGAAGCCATCGCCCGCTACCTGCTTAATCGCGGCGAACTGGGCCGCATGGGTGAGATGTACTCGCTACTGCTTTCGACCCGGAACGAAACCGGTCAGCAGCAGCAGGTTATTGACATTGCACGGGCACTTCTCGACATCGAGCCCGGACTTGTCTTTTTGCGTCAGCATATCATCCAGGCTTATAAGGGCATGCATTCCGACCGGCCCGAAGAACGCATCGAGCAATTCGTCGAGATTTCCGCTCTCGACGAAGGCCAGGATCTCGTTCGCGCCATGGCAAAGTTTGAAGACTTGATTGGTGCTTCCAAAGGCCAGGTTTTCAAGCACAACCAGTGGGGCCTTGGCGTCGTCCTGGAGCTGGACGCTCAGGAAGGCTGGGCCATTGTTGATTTTCCAAAGAAACCCAACCATCGAATGACCATTGAGGGAATCAAGAATTACCTTCAACGCATTCCCCACGACCATGTCTATGCACGGATTGCAAAAGACAAGGAAACCTATCGCGGCGAGGTCTTCGAGGATCCCGCGGCAGTGGTTCGTCAGGTGCTCAAGAATTACGGTGGCAAGCTCAAGGCCGGTGACATGAAGAAGGTTCTCACCGGCGGCTTTCTTTCCGACAACGAGTACAAGCGTTGGTGGGCAAAGGCAAAGGACGCCGTCCGGTTGGATCCTTACGTGGATACGAGCGGCAAAGGAACCGGGATGGAACTGATCCTTCGCAGGGAACCGCGTTCCTTTGTCGATGAAATCAGTGTTCGCATGATTGAGGCAAAGAGTCTTGAGGAACGCCGCACTGCACTCCGGGATGTCGATCGCCACGGCAACGACGCTGATATGTCCGAGGAGGACATGGATGTGCTCACAGGTCTGTTCATGAAACCTTTCGTGGACGGAACGATCGAATCGCCGGAAGAGAAGTTCGGCAACGGAGTCCTTTTTGAGGAGTTTCGTTCCCTCTTCAAGGAAGATGCGGAAAACCCGATAAACATCGATGAATACCTGAAGGGCGATCCCTATGAAGTCGGCGATCTGATTGCGTCTCTCAAGGTTTTCGAATTGAAGCGCATAGCTCTCGATCGAGTGCTTGAATCCCGTGAGGAAGACGCGCCACAAATCTTTGAGCACGCCTTCTTCGACGCGGACTCGCGTCTTGTTTCGTGGATGGAAAAGAAACTTGCCGCGACCGGCTCTCATGATGTGATGGAGCACTGTATTGAGCGTATTCTGGCCCATCCCACGCGCAATGTGGATCTGTTTGTCTGGGCCGGGCGCAAAGCCATCGATGGTCAGTTTCCCCACATTACGGAGAGTATCAAGCCGGTCGTGATCTGTGAAGCCGGCGTTCGTGCCCTCAATGACATTGAAGATGAAATCTCGGGAGCGGACGACAAAGAGGAAAAGGCTCTCCAGACAAGGGCTGCAAAGGTTCGCAGCCTTCTCCAGGACAGCCAGATGAAAAGCGTGAAAACCGCACTGAGCACAGCTTCGATTGACGAGTCGCGGCGGTTCCTGACTGCCGTGAACATGGCTCGCGGTCTCTCGAACCAGCTTCGCACCGCACTTGAGCAGCTCGTTTACACCGAGCAGCCTGATTTGAAGAAGAAGGCTCCGTCAGAGCAGCTCGAAGAGCAGGCGAAGCCCTCCTATCATTACTCCACGCCTGACGCGATTGAGCGCAAGCGTCAGGAACTCAGCCACATTCTGAATGTGGAGATTCCTGAAAACAGCGTGGCCATTGGCACCGCCCGCGAACTGGGGGATCTCAAGGAGAATGCCGAATATCATGCCGCCAAGGATCGGCAGAAACTCCTCATGCAGCAGGCTTCAGAGATCGAAGAACTCATTTCCCGTGCCCGTCCCATTGACCTCGATCAGGTTCGTACCGATGAGGTTCGTTTTGGCACCACGGTGAGACTCAAGAACATCGATTCCGGCGATCTTGAGGAATGCACGCTGATGGGCATGTGGGAAGCGAATGCGGAGAAAAAGATCATCTCCTACATGACTCCCTTCGGTTCCCAGGTCATGAACCGCAAACCGGGCGAGGAGTTCAGGATTTCCTTTCCGGACGGCCGCACTGTGAACTACCGTATCGAGTCCGTTGAAAAGGCAGCGAACCTCGCCGGAAAGGTCTGACTCATTGGCGACTGAGCCGACTGGGAATCCGAACCTGGAATATGAGGAGGGCGTCGCGCAGACGCCCACTCCCGGACCCGTTCGGCCTGAATTTCTTCCTCCGTCCCGCAGAAGGCGTCGGCGCAGAAAGCGCCGCGGTGCCCGCTCTGGTGACCTCTTCCTCCTTTTGATCCTGTTCATCCTCGGAATTGTTTTCTTCGCGTATGATTTCGAGCGTATCTTTCAACTGCTTTACAATCAGACGGCCGGGCTTGTTCTCGTCATCATCGTTGTGGAGTACCTGATCTTGAAGAGCATGGATCGGACTCGCGTTTACGAAATGGAGAATGTCCGTTTGCGGGAACAGCGCCGTTCTGATCGTGCACTTATGCAGAAGGCTCGCAATCTTCTCGAGGAACGGCTCGAGCACGACGAGAAGGATCCGTCCGAAGAAGAAAAAGCACGCTGGAAGACCCGTGTGGACGATCTCGTGGACGAACTCGGCAGCCGACTTTAGCATGCCACACAGTGCGCTTGCGCCTGTTGGACGATACGCACCCAGTCCGACAGGAAGCCTTCACCTCGGAAACCTGCGAACGGCCCTGGCGGCCTGGGCTCACAACAGGTCACGCGGAGGGAGATTTCTGCTTCGCATCGAGGACCTCGACAGGCCTCGTGTCGTCGAGGGTTCAGAAAGGCGGCAACTGGCGGATTTGGCGACGCTCGGAATTGACTGGGATGAGGAGCCTGGCCGCCAATCAGACAGATCCTCAATTTATCAGCAGCATTTTGAGCGGCTTCGCATGAACAGGCTGGTCTATCCGTGCTTTTGCAGCCGAAGGGATATCCGGACCGCGTTATCCGCGCCACACATCGAAGACGGTGTCACAGGATATCCGGGGACCTGTCGGAGCCTCGAACCATCCATCGTGACACAGAGGCTTGCGAAGGGAGATCAGCATTGTTGGCGCCTCAGGACTGATGGAGCGCCTTGTGAATTCGTCGACGGTTTGGGTGTGACCTGCTCTCCGGGATTCGGCCGGAATATGGGCGACTTTGTGGTTCTGCGGGCCGACGGACTGTTTGCCTACCAACTGGCGTGTGCGGTCGATGACAGCTCTGGTGGAATCACTGAGGTTCTGCGCGGCAGTGATCTTCTTGAATCCGGAGCACGTCAGACGTGGGTGCTTGAGTGCCTGGGACTTCCCGTTCCCAAATACATCCATATTCCGTTGATGGTTGGAGAAGATGGCAGGCGGCTCGCGAAACGGCGGGGGAGCGATGACCTGGCGGGATGTCTGACCAGGGGATTGGATGCCGAGTGCGTTCGCAGTTATCTTGCATGGACACTGGGTCAGTGTCCATGGGGACAACGGACCACCATGCAGGACCTCGCGGCGCGTTTCGATTTGAAAAAGATTCCGCGTGAAGAGGTGGTTTACCGGCCGGAGGACATGGATGCGTTTCGTTCCTGAATCAGCCTTTGTGCAGATCCAGGAAATTGCGCAGAAGTCGTTTTCCTTCCGCCGTTAAGATGGATTCCGGATGAAACTGAACGCCATGGATGGGATGCTGGCGGTGTCTTATCCCCATGATCACGTTGTCGTCCTCGGAATAGGCACTGATCTCCACCTCCGGCGGGAGTGTGTCGTCCTGAATTGCCAGGGAGTGGTAGCGCGTTGCCTGGAACGGATTCGGAAGCCCGCCGAAGATTCCCTTGTTGTCGTGCCGGATTTTGCTCGTTTTACCATGCATCAGGCGTGGGGCGTTCGTTACCCGGCCACCGAAGACCTGCCCGATGCATTGATGGCCCAAACAAACCCCCAGTGTCGGAACTTTCCGCGAGTATGTTCCGAGAATCGTTGTCGAAGCTCCCGCATCATTTGGTGTTCCGGGGCCGGGTGAAATGACCACGTAATCGGGCTGCAGCTTTTCGAAGGTATGGGCATCAAGCTTGTCGTTTCTGACGACCTGGAGTGTTGCACCCAACTCTCCAAGAAACTGCACGAGATTATAGGTGAAGGAATCGTAGTTGTCGACGACGAGAATCATGATCCGCCTTTTTCCTGCATTTGAGTCCGGAGCGCCAGCCTTCTGGTCACTCCTTCCACGAGAGGGTCTTTTGGGTTCTTTTCCCGCAAACCGGCAACCAGCTCCCGTGCTTCATTCAACTCCGCCTCAACCGGATTTTGCAACTGCAGCAGGCAATCCGCCAAGAGGTATTCCAACGCCGGGGCGTTCGAAAGAGCCAAAGCTTGTCGAAACGAATCAATTGCTTCTTGAAGAAGAGATTGAGAGTCGTGGAGCCGGGCCAGTTCCCTTCGGGCCATCCCATGATAGTGGTGATGGAAATATGCTTCCCGGCCACCGTCCTCCGGAATCCTGAGTTCATCGAAACGTTGAGCCACATCGGCCCAGTCCTCTTCACTTCGTGTAACTCTCGCAAGAGCTGAGGCTGCGGTGGCTGCGTCACGTTGAAGGGACTCTCGCTTCGTTTCCGGAAGTTCCGCCCCAAGTTTGTCCGCAAGTTTCACCGCTTCCCGGAGTCGGTTGGTGTCGGATCCCTGTGTTCCCATGACGAAAACACAGGCAAACAGCCGCTCACCGTGCATCAGCCGGTTTTTGGAATCCAGATCCATTGCCCGGCGGTAGTGCGCTTCCGCTTTCTCATAATGGCTCAAAGGCGGATTTCCGCCTTCGGCTCTGGATTCTATCCATGTTCGCTCCCATGCAAGCCCTGCCGCATGATGTGCGACAGGGCTTTCCGGGAAACGCTCGTTCACATCACGGACAAGATCCGTGGCTGTGTCGAACCGGCGCTGTTCCAGGAGTTTCTGAAGAACGGCGACCAGCTGTTCAGGTGTTTCGACCTCTGGTATCATGGCAAAACAGAAAGGGGCGGCACATGGCCGCCCCTGATTTACTCTTCGGTTTTTGGCTCGTCGGAAACGGCCACCTCAGGTTGGGTTTCCGTTTCCGCTTCCACTGCGGGAACCCCATCGGGATCCGGTGGAGTGCCACCGTCGGCGGTTTCCACGTCGTTTCCTTCCGGATTCACGGAGACCGCGGCCGCTCCGCCGGCAAGACGGTCCGCCAGTGATTCCACGTTCTTCAGACGCTCGCGCATTTCGTCCGTGATGGCATCATCGGAAGACTGCGTCAGTTCCTGCAGCTTCTCAAGATACTCCTTCGCGCCATCGACGATATCTTCCGCCAGCTCCTGATCGTCGCCCGTAAAGCTCAACAACTGCTCCGGCTCGCATTCCGCCAGTTTCTCGACCGTGTTGTAGTCTTGTGTGCGAGTAAGAGCTTCCTTCGCGAATGCCGAGAGGCCGTCGATCTGATTGAGGAAATCGTTCAGGTACTGAAGCGAGATGCTCTCGATGCGGGCCAGTTCCGCAGCGTCTTCCTGCTCGCTGACATCGATCTTCCAGCCTGTCAGTTTTGCCGCCAGTTTCGCATTTTGGCCGCGCTTGCCGATGGCCTTCGCAAGCGACTCCCGCGTCACGATGACCTGTGCACGCTTTTCCAGCTCGTTGAGTTTGATGTTGATGATCTCCGCCGGATTGAGTGCCGACGAAATGAAGTTCTCGGAAATTGCGGAGTAGGGAACGATATCCACCTTTTCGTTATCAAGCTCCCGCACGATCATCTGAACGCGTGAGCCTTTCATGCCGACGCATGCACCCACGGGGTCGACGTCGGGATTCATGCTGTTTACGGCGATCTTTGTACGGACGCCTGGTTCGCGGGCGATTTCCACGATGCGCACCGTACCGTCGCTGATCTCCGGAACTTCCGTCGCGAAGAGCTGCTTCACAAGTTCCGAGCGCGTACGAGACAGAATGACCTGAGGTCCCTTCGGAGTGCGGCGCACGTCGATAATCAGGCAGCGAATGCGGTCACCGTAGCGGTAACGAACGCCGAACGGGATCTCGTGGGCCGGGAGGAGGCACTCAACCTTGCCGAGAGCCACGATGCAGTCGCGCCGCTCGTAACGTTGAACAATGCCTGTTACGACCTTGCCGACCTGGTCCTTGTACTCGCTGTGAATACGATCGCGCTCCGCGTCGCGAAGTCGCTGGAGAATACCCTGGCGCACCGACTGGGCGGCGATGCGTCCGAATTCCTCCGGATCCATTTCCACCTCGATCTCGTCGCCCATCATGTTGTCGGCATCACGAGCCTTGGCGGCAATAATGTCGATCTCACGGTTCGAATCGTCGACCGTCATCACGACTTTCTTTTTCACATAGATTCGCATATCGCCCGACTCGATATCGAGTTCAGGGCGGGGCGACTCGAATTGGTGGCTGCGTTTGGTGGCGGCGGACATGATGGCCATTTCCACCGCGCTCTTGATGACCTCCGGCTCCAGATCCTTTTCCTTGGAAATCTGTTTCAGGAGGGGTTTGACATTGAGGACTTTCGGTTCATCGGACTTTTTTTTTCGGGCCACGGTTTTCTCTCCGTGTTTGGCGATGATGGCGGTGCGAAAAGGAAACGGGCCGCTTGCGGCGGCCCGTTTGGCACTGCCATGTTTGTTGTCGTGAGCAATGATCACGCCGCTGCCGATGACAAGCCCAATCTGCCCGCTCGCCGGGCGATTCTTCTCGGCCTGATCCTTCTGGCAGCCTTTGGTCTGCGAGCCGCTGACGCCTGGTACCGGGTCGACATCCCGGGAATTCGTGCCGCTCCCGACGAGGGCTACTCCCTGATTCTTGCCCGGTCCTCCTGGAACGAGTTGATCCGTCAGACCGCCGCCGACACCCACCCGCCCTTCTATTACATGCTGCTGAAGGCCTGGTTCATTCTCGTGCCCGATACGCAGTTCATGGCGCGCCTGCTGTCCACGCTCTTTTCCATGGGTGCGCTGGCTTATCTGTTTGCCTTCACGAGGCGGCTGTTCGGAGAGCGCGCCGCCTGGATCGCTCTGGTTTGCGCGGCAGTGGCTCCATATCAGGTGTACTGGGGTCATCTGGCGCGCATGCACGCCCTCCAGCCGCTTTTTATTCTGATGATTCTGCATCACACCGTCGGCTGGCTATCGGACCGGAGGCCGCGCGACCGGGTTCTCTGCACCGTGGGCTGGATTCTGGCCATTCAGACAAATTACATGGCCTTGACCTTCGGGCTGGTCTGGGGGCTGGCGGTCCTGGTGTGGACGGATGCCCCCTGGAGGCATCGCCTCACGATTCTGCCAACAGGCCTGGTCGGTCTGCTAACGATGATTCCATGGCTGGCGGTTCTGGCTCAACAGATGGACGAGGGACCCGCCAACCGTGGCTTCTTTCAGCAAACCGTTAGTCCGATCTATTTCTACTATCACTCGCTCTTCGGCTCCATGGAACCCTGGGCCGGTCCCGGCAGCGGGGTCTTCTTCTACGTGACTCTGACTCTGTTCACAGGCGTTTTCGCCGCGGGAATCAAGCCGCTCGGGAGGCGATGGAGCCTCTGGATTCTGCTGCTGTTGTCGCCAACGATTCCCATCATAACGGCAAAACTCAGCGGCTACACACTCGCGGAGCGTCATCTGCTTTATTGCCTGCCCGTTTTCATGGCTTACTGGGGAATGGCTGTTACTGAAGTGGTTGAGAAAGGGCGAGGCTTCGTCAGAAACAGGAGCCAATCCAGCATCGTGGATCATCAGGAGGGAGGCTGAGCAATCATGGCTCACTTGGCAGACTCTGAATACTCTTCCGCCAGGATTTCTCCTGCCGGTTTGTTCTGAAAACTGAAGGAGGTCAGGCGGCGCGGACTTACCGGTTTCGTTGAGCTGCAGGGGTCGGCGTGGTACTTCCACCAGTACATTCCTCCGAACCATTCGCGATCTTTCAAAGCCTCAAAGGCTGCCCGGTAGCAGGCGGTCTGAGTTTCGAGGCACAGTTCTCCGTTTCCGCTCCAGTCCCAGGGTTCCATGGCGGCGTCGGTGGTGGAGCGATAACCGATCTCCGTGAAGACGATCGGCCTGCCGGTGCGTCTCGACAGCCGGTCGCATGCTTCCAGATATTTTTGCCAGCCTTCACGCAAGGCTTTTGGTGAAGGGTTCTCCGTTTGTGCGAGGGGCATATAGGCCTGAATGCCAATCGCATCGAGATCGTCCCAGAATTCAATACCCTCAGCTTCCATCCACCAGTTGGCGCTGTAGGTCAGTTTGCCGGAATAGATCGCTCTGATCTCCGCGATGAGATCCCTCCAAAACTGCGGATGCTCCAGCGAAACGCGAGTGAACTCAGCGCCCACACTGTACCATTCGATATCGGTGGCTTCCGCCAGCCTTGCATAGTGAAGGGCCAGTTTTCGGTAGCTGGTGAAAAACTCCTGCCACTCCTCTTCGCTCGAAAAACCGACGTTTTGCAACCAGCCGGTGTTGCCTTCCGAGTCGACCGCCGAGCCCAGCCAGATGTGTGGCCTCAGCATGACCTTCATTTCCGCCTCCTGCGCCAGCCGGGCATAATGCCGGAGACCTTCATCGCTTTCGCCCCACCAACGTGAGTCCTCGCTTTTGATCGTTGACATGCGGACCCGCGGTTTGTCGGGAGCTTCCATAAATCCGAAAGGATTAAAGGAGACATGCGTTGCACCAAGACGGCTCAACTCTTCGATATGGCACTCCTGAAGCGGCAGACCGCCTTCAATACAAATGCCACGGTGGAAAACCCGGTCCGCGGCTCCGGCAGTGGCGAGAAGAAGGGCGGAGACGGTGAACAGGCTTGTGAAGAGGCGAGGCGTCATAATACGGATTCAAAACCTGAAACAGAATATTGCGTATTACAAGGCAGTGAATTCAACACCTATGGTCATTGTCCAACGATCATGGCAACGAGTTTTCGGGAAGTGTGAACTATTCGAATCACGGGGAATGCATTGAGAGTAACCGGCCGAGCGATGTTTGTAATCCACAAGTTTCTGGGTACCGTACTGATACCTTTCGCACTGATGTGTGTTGTTATTATTCCTCCTGGTCTCTTTGCCGGCAATCTTGGGTTGCTGGATTGGATTGATCCTTTTCTGCCGGCGATTCTTTCATTCTCGATCGGGCTTTGGATCTGGTTTTCCTGGAGTAAATTTCTTCTGCGACGACTACGAGCCAGACTGGCCGGAAAAAATCTCAGTTTCTTTACAGATGAACAGCTCGAAAAGATTGTCTCGGCTGTCGGCTACTTGAACATCAGTCACCTCGACCTGGAGAGTCTGTGTGCTCTCCCTCTCAGCGATGAAGAGTTGGTGGAGCGGATTGTCGGGTTGCTAAAGGGGTGAAGGGGACACGGCTGGAGTTTTAAGCCTCAGGGCGGTATCTGTTTTATTCCCCGCCGTTCAGCTTGTCCTTCAGCACCGCCATGGCCGCGTTAACAGCTTTGACTTTCTCCTCGGCAAGAGAACGGAACTCGTCGTCGTCGTGAAACTTGTCAGGGTGATAACGCTGCTGAATCTTGCGAAAGGCTTTTTGGGCATCGTCCATACTTGCACCGCTCCTGAGTCCGAGGACATCCAGAGCTTCATCGACGGACATTGCCTTTCGGACGGTTCGCGAGCGTGACTGCCCTCCACCGTTGGGCCCTGAGGTGCTTTGGCCTGTACGTTGGCGGCTGCGGGGCGGTGGGGAGCCGCCGGGAGCTTCCCGGTCCTTCGGCTTTTCCGCTTCGATCCGATGCCAGTGGCCGCTTTGTTTTTTGAGATGCCGCTTCAAATCTGACAATGCAAGCTCTTCAATTTCAAGAACGGAGACCGGCCTTCCAAGGACATCCATTGCGTCTGCAATCTGCTGGGTTGTGGGTGGCTCAAAGGCGCGTTCGACAAATTCAACGATATAGCGTGACGCAAACTGCCGGAATTGGGGATCATCGAGGTGTCCGTTGCTCGATGTACCGACTGCTATCTCCGCACCGAAGTCCTCGGCGGTGTCTCCTTCCTGGATCATGCGTACCATGCGGCCCGTGGCGGCCTTGAGCTGGCTGTAGAGGGAACGGATGGATTTGATGGATCCCTCGGCAAGGGCTGGAATGTCTTCCTCTTTCCTGCTCATGCCAAAGCCGACGGCTTCGTTGAGAACAACGACCTTTCCGGCAAAGGACTCGCCGACGGCGGTTTGCGTGCGCTCTGCAATATCGTGGGTCATGCAGACGATCAGGTCAGCGGCCCGAACCTGTGGACTGAGAAGGTTCTTGCTGACGTGTTTGATGATGTGAAAGCCCTCGCCCTGCATGAACTCGACGATCTGGCGATAGGGATGTTCGGGCCGGGTCACTTCGATCCCCGCCGTGTCGAAACTCGCGTAAGGAACATCCATATCGGACGCGTGGCGTTGAGCAAGTGCTCGCGCCATCGGCGCTCGGCAGATACAGTCTTTGCTGACAAAGAGGATTTGCATGACGGAAAGGGTACTGGCCAGACTCGGGCCAAGGGTGAGGGGGCGGTGCGACCGAACGCGAGAGGAAAGAATTGAGAGACGGGCCTGTCAGGATTGCTCTGAAATTCGTGGCGAGGGTGTTCTTCACCATCGACCTCCGGTCCACTCGTGTTATCCGCCGGATGCGGGGCGAGAAGCCTCACCGCCTGACAGGTGTGTGTCAGTTGTGCGCCGCCTGCTGCGAACGTCCCATGATTCAAACGACGATCTGGACATACCGGTTTCGAACACTGAGAGTGCTGTTCCTCGCATGGCACCGGCACGTGAACGGTTTTGAACTGGTGGAGGAGCATCCGCGACTGAATGCCTTCTCATTCCGATGCACTCATTTTGACATGAAAACGCGTCGTTGCGATTCTTATGGCAGCCGCCCTGGCATGTGCCGGGACTACCCGCGGGCTCTGCTTTGGGAGTCAGATCCTCCTTTTCTCAAGGGCTGCGGGTATCGGGCTGTGTCGCCCAACGCGGAAAAAGTGGTTCGGTTGCTGGAGAAGGAGAATCTGCCGCCGGAGAAATTGGAGGAGTTAAAGGGAAAACTTCACCTCCGCGAATGAATCGAATATGAAAGGGTTCATCAGGAGGAAGATGTCATGTTTTTAAATCGCCGGGTGTTGTTGATTGCCGCAACTGCGGTACTGGTTCTGGGTTTGGGGGCTGCCGCCGCAATCCAGGCGCTGGAGACCAGGGAAGCGCAGCCGATTCACGGCCCTGTCGTGGTCGAGCTGTTCACGTCAGAGGGTTGCTCCAGTTGTCCGCCCGCCGATCATGTTCTGTCAGACCTTGTTGCCGGAAAGGGCCCGGCGGGGATCGAGGTCATTCCTCTCGCATGGCATGTGGATTACTGGGATCGTCTTGGCTGGAAAGACCCATGGTCGAGTTCCGACGCATCAGAGCGTCAGCGGCGCTATGGATCGGTTATGGGTCTTCGATCGATCTACACACCTCAGATGATTGTGAATGGCCGAGATGAGTTTGTTGGAAGCAGTCGCTCGAAGGCTTACGCAAGCATTCGAAGCGGTGGCGGGATCGCAGCCGTCGAGATCGCATCGTTAGATGCCGGCGTACAGTTCTCCTTTGAATCCGGGATCAATCCGGAAGACCTGGCGGCGTACGTTGCCGTGACGCAAAACGGGCTGAAAAGCGAGGTTCTCCGGGGCGAAAACCGCGGACGTCTTCTTGAGCACGACGCGGTGGTGGTTAACAGCGCGAAGGGAACACTTTCAAGTATCGGTTCCGGAAAGTTAAGTGGAACGGCTCGGATCGATGTGGACCGGTCAGTTCCCGGCCACCTCGTTGTTTTGATTCACGACTCCCGAACAGCGGAAATCGTTGCTGCCGGAAGGGTTGCGATCGGGTCGCGCAAGAGCGGCTAACGGAGCAGCCAGGCATCCGGCGGGGGAGGGTCCGTCAATGTTTGGGTCAGACCAAAACCAATCGGCGTGTCGTCCACGTCGATGATACTGCGGCTGACTTCAACCGTCAGTGATTCGCTTTCCATCATCACGCCACTGTTCCAGACGAGAAGGTACTCAAGTGGATCGGATGTTGGCTGAACTTCGTCGGGGTTGGTGGACAGCGTTCCCGTTCCGGGTCCGGAGATGCTGTAGTTTGTGGCGTTCGTTGCCGTTGAAATCTCCAGTGGTTCGCTGAAGCGAACCCGCACCGTTGAGCTGTTCACGCGGAATGCCGCCTCGAACCGCGGCGTGGCATTGAGCAGCACTCCGATTCGCCCCGAGGCCGACGAGCCGGTACAATATGCCAGATCCGGTAATCCGTCGGCATTCAGGTCCCCGGATTCCATGTCAATTCGCTGTGTGACGCCCGCAAAGTTGTCGATTCGGAGATAGTAAGGATCCTTGAAGAGTTCGGGATCGTTGCCCTTAAGGATGGGATCGATGCCGGAGAAAACCGCCATGCTTCCGGATTGCGAATTCACTCCCAGCAAATCGTCAATCTCATCCCCGTCAATATCGAGAATCAACACGTCTGTTGGTCCGAGGTCCTCTTCCACGGGGAGAGAAATCAGGATGGCATCCTGGATAAACGCTGCAAACTCGCCGGCATCGCCGCCCTGAGCACCGCCGGGATTGATCACGATTTCCAGGCGGTCCTGTGGCCTGGAAGCAAAAGCAACGTCAGGGTCGCCGTCTCTGTCGACATCGCCCAGAGCCATGTTTTCCACGTCGAGTGCGAGCGTTCCGTGGAACCTTGCGGTGCCGAAATCGCCCAGGGTGCCACCCTGTGCTTTGCCTTGGTTCAGAAGGGACTGAAAGCTGGCGCCAAAACCGGCAATGACGATATCCATGTCACCATCGACGTCGATATCAGCGGCTTCGCAATCGGTGCTCGTTACGGAACCGCTCGTTTCAAGAACCTCGACCTCGAAATCGCCTTCCGTGCCGCCCTGGATTCCTCCCTGATTCCGGAAGTACTCGATCTGATCATCGCCCAGAATTGCCACCACAAAGTCAGTATCGCCATCCTCATCGAAATCGGCGACGGCAATTCCCTCGGGTCTGTCCCCGGTTGGCACCGTTTCGCCGATCACAAACGTTCCGAGCGAGCCCTTCTGCATTCCGCCCTGATTGCGAAACAGGGTTATGGAGTCTGCCTCAAAGCTGCTGGCAACAAGATCGATGTCATTGTCTCCCTCCAGATCGATGGGTCTGATTCGCAGAGGAAATTCACCAACATCCAGGAGTTGCGTCTCGGAGAAGGAGAAGTCTTCGGCCGATCCGTTGGGAAGCGACGTGTTCAAGACAATCGCAACATCGTCGGAATCGCGATTTGCCGTCGCGAAGTCCGGAAGACCGTCGTTGTTCAGATCTGCAATGGCAATATCCTGTGGATTGCTTCCGACAATCGGGTTTGTGCCTGTGGAGGTTACGGCAACGGGAACACGGCTTGTAAATTGCCCGGTTTCGCCCTGTTGGCGTCCTCCTCGATTCCAGCTGATTGTAAAGAAATTCTCCGTTCCCGGCAGGAGAATATCAAAATCGTTGTCCTGATCGAAATCTGCAAAGGTAAACCCGTCGATGCCGACGTTCTCCAGAATGATCTGTGGGTCGCTGAAGATCGGAGCGTCGCCACCCGCTGGGACTCCTTCGTTAATCAGAAGATGATTGGTTGCAAAAGTGACCAGGATGACGTCGTTGTCTCCGTCGTTATCGATATCGGCAATCTCCAGTGCACGCTCGTCGGAGGCCGGCTCGATAAAGAAGTCCTGCTCTACCAGAAAGTCGCCTTCCGTGCCGCCCTGGAGTCCTCCCTGGTTGATGGCGGTGGCGAATCGTGAGAAGCCGTCCGCCAGGACAACGTCAAGGTCGCCATCATCGTCGAGATCGGAGACGCGGGCGAGGCGCATGGACCTGATGGAAGGACCGATGACTTCAAAATCGATCACAAAGTTGCCGGCCGTTCCGCCCTGCTGGCCTCCCTGGTTGACGGCAGTCAGAAAGGCTGAATCGCCGCCTGGACTCAACGAACCGATGCGGCTGCCGAAAACGATATCCGTATCCCCGTCCCCATCGATATCACCGGGCTCAGGCCGTGAAGCGGAGACCTCCTCGAAGAAGATGGTGATGTCACCAAAGTCACCCTCTGTTCCGCCCTGAAGGCCGCCCTGATTTTTTGCGAGTCCCCATCCCGTGTTCTGGGCTTCATCCTGCCAGACAACATCCAGATCCTCGTCGCCATCCAGGTCCACAAGGACGGGGTCCTCAGTGAAGACTCCCCCCTCGAGTTCAAACTGCGCGCCCTCCGCGAATGTTCCTTCCGTGCCTCCCTGATCACCGCCCTGATTGATAACAAGGATCAGTTCATCAAAGAGGTTTACAGAGACGACATCGACGTCATCATCGCCATCAATGTCTCCGGCTGAAATCTGAGAACTGTCGCCATCGTTGCCGGGAAAAGACAGAGCCGGATCGAACGTTCCGACTCGGCCTCCCTGCGTGCCACCACGGTTCATGGAAACTTTGAAGGCGTCCGGTCCCACGCCGAACGTCGCCACATCCAGGTCCCCGTCCCCGTCGAAATCCTCGACGGCGAAACCGTCGCCAAAGCCCAGGACGTAGTTGTCAGTGAAGATTCCCGCCGGCTGCTGAGCAGTTACAGCGGATGCCCAAATCAGGCTCCCGGCGATTATAAGACCCACTCGGTTCATGAGGGAAGCCCTCCCAGCTCAAAGTCGCCAATGATGAACTGCTTCTTGCTTCGCGGAAACGTGGGAGCAAGACGGAAGGAGATATTCAGGGGAAATACGTTTGCCGCGGTTCCCGTTGCGACTCTTGAATTTCGTCTTTCCGAGACCCTCGGTTACGTATGAACCACGATCAGATTAACAAATCCTTCCGCTCGCATGTCTGATTTTGCCGTTAAAGGACCGGAACTTTCGGTTCACTCCACACAACCGACCAGCACAACGAGAGCTTTCGCTGACACCGTTGGAGCTTCAAGGGACGAGCTGGCGGCGAGATTACTCGAACTGGTGGGTCTGGAGGAACCCGGGACCGTCGTGTTCGCAGATCAGGTGCATGGGTCCACTGTCCTGGGTCCGGAGGCGAAGGCTCTGCAGTTCGGAAATCGATGGGAAATACTGCCGGACTGTGATGGTCTGTGGACGGATCGGCCTGGTCGTTTGCTTGCCATTCGGACGGCCGACTGTGTTCCCGTGGTTCTTGCAGCCACGAATCGTCCATGGGTTGCGGTCATCCATGCGGGCTGGCGAGGAACTTTCGACCACATCCTTGAGAAATGCATTCGAACTGCTCTGAAATCAGGGATTCGGCCCGGCGAGATTGGCATCTGGATTGGGCCGGCAATCTCCGGTGAGGCCTATGAGGTATCGCCGGAACTGGCTGGGCAATTTCGGAGGCGCTTCGCTGACTATGGGGAGTTTACACGAGACAGACTACTGGATCTTCCGGAATTGAACCGGCTTCAAGCCTTGCGTCTTGGTATCCGGCCCGAGTTAGTTTCGCGGAACGTCCATTGCACTTTTGGGGAGGGCCGGTTGTTTCCCTCCTATCGCCGGGATGGCGAGTGCCGTGGGCAGATATATACGATGATCGCCATTCGCGACTTATGAATGATTCTTTTGCTGACAACCATGACCCAGGTCTCCTGACCCGGGTCACGGGCATTGCCATCGACGGGAACACACTGTCCGCCGCCTCTGTGTCGTGGCAAGAGGGTGAGCCTGTTATCGAGGCTGTCAGGACGATCGAGCTTCCGCAGTTGGTGGAGCGCGTGCAACGTGTGGTGCATCCCATCTTCCTGGATGTGGACATTCTGCGTTATGTCGACCGGAACCTGTTGAACCGCGGTTTGGAGGAGTTGTTCCGGGACCCGGTGATGCAGAACCCCATCGTCGGTGTGTTTCCCGCGGATTGTGCCAAGCAAACACGGGAGGAAGGGAAACCCGATGAGGCGAGCAGGATCGTTCGCATCGAACGCTGCGTTCTGGAAACCGCCCAGTCCTCCAACCCGAATCGTTTTCCCCGTATCGTGGGTGTTGATTCAGTACGGGAAGGCGAACTGGAAACAACCCGCGTGTGGAGCGCACGGCTGCACGACGTTCTGACGTGTATGGATCAGTTGCAAACCATCGCCGGGGAGAGTCTGCTGGGTGTTGTGACGGGAAAGCGTGCGCTGGAGGAGGTTATGACGCTGATTTGCTCGCATAACGGTACTGATGCGAGAACGCTCATCAACGTTGGAAAGCTGCGGTCCGTTTATGTGGGCGCGATGGATTATGCTGTTCGGTTTGCTCATGCGATTCCAGTCGGACTCGCTCGTGACGATGTTCATTACTTCTCGGCATTGCCACCGGTCACCTCCGACGTGGAGAGCCTGCAGCAGGACTACGGCACGCTCTTTTTGCCTGCTCAAGGAACACCGAGCGGTCTGTTTCAGTCAGCCGGCGACAACCCGCAAATTGACTGCACGCGGCTTGGAGTGCAGATCTCTCGTTTTGCATGGCGGGTGGTGAAGAATATCTGGGAAGAGGATATGGGATATGCGGGGCGAATGCGAATTGCTCTGTCGGGTCGCCCTTCCCGCCTCGAGGGAATGAAGGAGTTTGTCTCGAACCGGGTCGGGATGCCGGTCGAAGCACTGGACGCATCGCCACTGCCGGGGATTCGGCTTGGAGGCGACGTGGGATGGCCGGGAGTCACGGATCACTTGATGCCTGTTGGTGCGGCACTGGCCTGGTTTGGACGAACCGCAAGCCGGTTCGGAATGGTATTGCGGGACCGACGTCCGCTGCAGGTGCCTGCGGTGGAGGCATTGGCGGGAAGGAGCGCCGGTGAGCCCGTCTTTATCCTGCAGCAGCCGCCACAAAGCGGGTCGCGCATCGTTGCGCGTCTCGACAAGTCGCCCGTTGACAGCGGCTGAGCCGCATTGTGGTTGCCCGCCGACAGCGGGACGCGTTGCCTCCCCATCCGCTCGAAAGAGCGAGTCAAATCCACTCCCCAGGAAGTCAGAATGAGTGACAAGATTCTCAAACTCGGGTTGCCGAAGGGAAGCCTGCAAAGCGCCACGCTCGAGCTTTTTCGCAAGGCGGGATTCAGTTTCCGGGTTGGAGAGCGCAACTATCGCGCGACCTGTGATGACCAGGAAGTGAGCGCATTGCTCATTCGTGCACAGGAGATGGCAGGTTATGTTGAACAGGGAGTCTTCGACTGTGGCTTAACAGGGCTGGACTGGGTCAGCGACAACCGGGCTGACGTTCAGAGGATTACCGACCTTGTTTATTCCAAGGTTTCACGGCGGCCCGTACGGTGGGTTCTGGCCGTCCATAACGACTCAAACATCCAGTCAGTAAAAGATCTTGAAGGCAAGCGCATCGCCACGGAAGCCGTGAATTTGACAAACGACTATCTCAAGAAGAACGGTGTCTCCGCCCATGTTGAGTTCTCATGGGGTGCGACGGAAATCAAGGTGCCGGATCTTGTCGACGCGATTGTCGATGTGACGGAAACGGGATCTTCGCTCAGGGCAAACAACCTGCGTGTTATCGATACACTGATGGAGTCATGGACCGTGTTCATCGCGAACAAGGACTCCTGGAACAATTCGTGGAAGCGTGAAAAAATGGAGGCGATCGCTCTGTTGTTAAAGGCTGCGATCAGTGCGGAATCCCGTGTTGGCCTGAAGCTGAATGCCCCGAAGGCGGCGCTTGAGACGATTATCGGCCTTTTGCCGGCAATCACGAGTCCGACGATTAACGAGCTTCGGGACTCCAGCTGGGTTGCCATCGAGGTCATTCTGGAGGAGCACATCGTCCGAACGGTCATTCCCGCACTGAAGAAGGCTGGTGCGGAAGGTATTATCGAATATCCTCTCAACAAGATTGCCATTACTTGCAGTCAGTCGTGTTTTGTTGTGT